>JBANGJ010000007.1:0-3496 GCA_037975505.1 Gemmatimonadota bacterium
GGGCTCCCCTTCTTTCCCCTCCGCCTTCCGATCTCCCATGCGATTCCGCCGCCCTGTCGCCATCGCCGTCGTCGCGCTCGCGACCACCGCCTGCATCGACACGCTCGCCGTGCCCGATGCGCGGTACGGGGTGATGTCCATCGCGACCTACGGGACCTCGCCGCAGGCCGCGGTGATGACCCCGGAAGTCATCTTCTACGACAAGACCGACCTGCGGTTCACGGTCCCCGCGGCCGACTCCTGTTTCGTCACCGCCTACTCGCCCACGGGGACGGTGGACACCCGGAGCTTCACGCTCGATGCCGGGGACTTCCTCGTGCAGCGGGTCGGCACTCGGGTCGACACCCTGTCGCAGTTCTTCGCCGGCAACCTCGTCGTGTATCGTCCCCCCAGTGGCCGCCTGATCCCCTTCGTGCCGGGGGACACGCTCAGCATCCAGGTCCCCGGGGCGCCGGGCGGGTTCCCGGCCGTCACGGCCAACGTCCGCACCGCCGAGGCGTTCACGCACGACTCGGTCGTGACGACCCCCACCGGGCAGTCGATGGCGTTGCGGTGGACGACCCCGCCGGTTGCCGGGTCGCTGATGACCTTCACCCTCCGGTACGCCAACCCCTTCTCCCTCGACGCCCAGCCGAACGAGCAGATCTTCTGCGCGTTCACGGACGACGGGACGGGGGCGATCCCTGATGATTTCCTCTCGTCGTGGCGCCAGGCGCCGGAGGCCTCGCGGAGCGTCCGGGCAGTGCGGCTGCGCTCGAAGGAGATCGTGATCGATTCGCGGACGCGCTTCGTGATGGTCTCGACGTACGGGCTCCCGCTGTACTCGGCGCCGCAATGACCGGGCCCGTCCGCACGGAGCACGACGCGCTGGGCGCGGTCGCGCTGCCGGCGGACGCCTGGTACGGGGCCCAGACCGCGCGGGCCGCGGCCAACTTCCCGATCAGCGGCCTGCGCGTCCATCCCGCGCTCCTCACCGCCGTCGTGCGCATCAAGCGCGCGGCGGCGGTCGTGCATCGGGGTACCGGCCGCCTCGATCCCCGGCGCGCCGACGCGATCATCGCCGCTGCGGACGCGGTCCTTGGCGGGGCGCACCGGGAGCAGTTCATCGTCGATGTGTATCAGGCCGGGGCCGGCACGTCGCTGCACATGAACGTCAACGAGGTGCTCGCCAACCTCGCGACGGTCGCGCTCGGGGGGGCGCGTGGGGCCTACGATCCCGTTCACCCCAACGACCACGTCAACATGGCGCAGTCCACCAACGACGTGATGCCGACCGCCATCCGGCTCGCCGCGCTCGAGGCCCTGGGCCCGGCGCTCGGCGCGGTGGACGACCTCGCGGCCTCGTTGCGCGCGCAGGCCCGGCGCTTCGACGGGCTCGTGAAGGCCGGGCGCACGCACCTGCAGGACGCGATGCCGATCCGCCTCGGGCAGGAGGTGGGCGCCTGGGCCGGCTCGCTGGAGCGCGGGGCGCGACGCGTGCGGCAGGCCGCGCGCTATCTGCTCGACCTCGGCATCGGGGGCACCGCCGTGGGGACCGGTGTGAACGCCGAGCGCGAGTATGCCGCCCGGATGGTCGCCGAACTCGCCGCGCAGACCGGCCTCCCGCTGCGCGTGGGTGCCGATCCCGTGCAGCTGATGCAGAGCCTCGGCGACGCCGCGGCGGTCAGCGCCGCGTGGCGCGTCCTCGCCCTCGACCTCGGGAAGATCGCGAGCGACCTGCGCCTCCTCGCCAGCGGCCCGCGGACGGGCCTGGACGAACTGCGACTCCCTGCCGTGCAGCCGGGCTCGAGCATCATGCCGGGCAAGGTGAATCCCAGCGTACCGGAGATGGTCAACCAGGTCGTGTTTCAGGTGATGGGGCACGATGCGACCGTCAGTGCCGCGGCGGAGCAGGGGCAGCTCGAACTGAACGTCATGATGCCCGTGATCGCGCACAACCTCCTCTCCTCGATCGCCATCTTGGGGAACGCGGCCCGCGCGCTCGACGAGCGCACGGTGCGCGGGATGGAGGCGAATGCCCCGATGCTCGCCCACTGGGTGGAACGCTCTGCCGCGCTCGCGACCGCGCTCGCACCGCGAATCGGGTACGCGCAGGCCGCCGAGCTGACCAAGCGCTCCGTGGCCGAGGGGGTCACGGTGCGCGAACTCGTCGTCCGGGAGGGCCTGCTGACGCCCGAGGAGGCGGACCGCGTGCTCGACCTCCGGCGCCTCACCGACCCTGGCGTGCCGGGCGCGGACTGAGGAGACCCGAGCGCCCTTGTCCCAATCGGGGCGGCGGGCGCATCTTCACTGGACGATGCGGATCACCACCTGGGCGGAATACGGCGTCATCTGCGCGCTCCATCTCGCGCGACGCACGGACGAGGGGCCGGTCACCGGTCGCGACATCGCGGCCCGCGAGCGCCTGCCCGGGGACTACGTGGAGCAGATCCTGCTTCGGCTGCGGCGTGCGGGGATCGTCCAGAGCACGCGCGGGGCGAAGGGGGGCTACGCGCTGGCGCGGCCGGCCGAGGCGATCACCGTCCGCGAGATCATCACGGCGGCCGAGCTCGTGACCTTCGATCTTCACTGCGACACGCATCCGCTCAATGCCGAGCGGTGCTCGCAGTCCTGCGACTGCAGCATCCGGCCCGTGTGGATGATGCTGCAGCATCGCATCGACGAGGTGTTGGAGGGCGTCCGCCTCGCCGACCTCCTCGGCGCGGAGCCCCAGGTGCGCGAACGCGTGGGGCTCCCCGTCCTGCAGGCCTGAGCGGCGATGCGGTCCCCCTTCGCCGCCTGGGTGACCGCCCGTGCCACCACCCGCCGGGCCCGCGCGGCCGTGACCGCCATGCGTTGCGAACCGGACGCGGCCGACGCGGAGTGGCTGGCCGATGTGGCCGCCGGCGGTGATGTGGACCACGCGCGGTGGGAGCTCCGGTATGCGCGCGCGGTGATGGGGCAGCTCGTGGCGGAACGCGACCTGTTGGACGACGCGTCGATCTCGGCGGTGGCCCGCGCGATGGTGGCGTCCATCGAGGACGATCCCCACGTGGCGGTGGATCGCGGGGACCTCGCCCGGGCACAGTACGCCGATCGTCTGCGGGCGTATCGTGAGGCCTTTCAGGCGCGGGGCGGGATGGCGCCGTCGGCCGAGCTCCTCGGGCGATGCCTCCTCGCCTTCGCGAGCGATGGGGCCCGGACCGCGGGGGCGCCGCTCGCCTACGCCGTGGAGCTGGTGGCGCGGTACGAGGAGGAGGCGGGGCGCCACCTGCGCGCCGCCTTCGGGGAGGCGCACCTCCCCGAGGACCTACCGCCCTCGGCCCTCGCGGGCCGATAGGCAAAGTGCCGAAGGGGGGACTCGAACCCCCACGGGCTTGCGCCCACTGCGCCCTGAACGCAGCGCGTCTACCAATTCCACCACTTCGGCGAGCCCCGGAACGTACCGGCGACGGATACCCAAGTCAACGCTCCGTCGTCATCCTTCACACCGTATGACCAAGCCCCGCCCCGACGA
>JBANGJ010000037.1:0-4622 GCA_037975505.1 Gemmatimonadota bacterium
CCCGGCTTGAGCCCCTCGGTGCGGCACGCCTCCACGAACTCGCGCACGAGGTCCCCCTGCCCGCCGCGCCACGGACTCGATGCCACCGAGTGCGCGGTGGTCGCGGTGGGCCAGAGGCAGAAGCCGTCGTGGTGCTTGGCGGTGAGGATCATCGCCCGGAACCCGGCCGCACGCGCGGTCCGCGCCCACTGCCGCGCGTCGAGCGCGGTGGGGGCGAAGACCGCCGGCGACTCCTTCCCGTCCCCCCACTCCCGGTCGGTGAAGGTGTTCACCCCGAAGTGGATGAACATCGCACGCTCGTCCCGCTGCCAGGCGAGCTGGGCGGGGGTGGGGCGCGGCCGGAGGCCAGGGCCCTGGGCGCGCCCGCCACGGGTGGCGAGGGCGACGGCGGCGCCGGTGGCCGCGAGGAAGGCACGACGGTCGATGGGCATCGGTCCGCCTATTATGGTTCACGGGTCCCTCTCGCATAAGGAGAACCCATGTACCGCCTGCTCGTTGCCGCGCTCGGCGCGGCCATCCTCGCCGCCCCCCTCCACGCCCAGCACGACGATGACCGGACCGTCACCGACGGCGGCATCAAGGTGGCCGGCTGGCAGGGTCGCATCGACCGCCGCGCCGCGGCGCAGGGCAAGACGATCAACGATTCGCGCTTCGCCGCCGAAGGTCGCGGCTTCCGCTTGTCCATCGGGCCCGCGGGCATCTTCTGGAACCCGGCGAACACTGTCTCGGGGGACTACGAGGTGATGGGCACCTTCACCGAGCACAAGATGACGGCGGCGCATCCGCACTCCTACGGGATCTTCATCGGCGGGCAGGGGCTCGAGTCCGACACCGAGACGCTGATGTACTGCATCGTCTACGGGAACGGCACCTACGCCATCAAGACCTTCCACGGCGCGACGGTCTCGACGCTCGCGACCCCCACGGCGCACCCGGCCATCAAGAAGGCGGATGCGACGACAGGGCAGGCCGTGAACACGGTGGGCTGGCGCGTGCGCGGCGGGCAGGCGAGCTGCGTGGTGAACGGCCAGGTGGTGAAGACGCTCGAGCGCAGCCAATTCGTCGCGGCCGACAAGCTCGCGTCCACGGACGGCATCTGGGGGATCCGCGCCACGCACAACGTGGAGTTCAGCGTCACGGGGCTGATGAAGCACTGAGCGATACACACCCGTCCCGGGGAAACCCGGGCGGTCGACGCGGGGCGGGTCCCGACCGGGGGCCTGCCCCGCGTCCGCTTGCGGGGGCGCCCCGGATTTTGTATAACCATATCGGCATATGGTAATTCTCTCCCGCCGCTCCGGAGTGTCGATGCGCCTCGTCCGTTCGCTCACCTGTTCCGCGGTCCTCGGCATCGCCGCCTGCGGCCGCGCCCCTGAGCCGCCCGCCTCCGACGCGGCCCACGCGGCCTCGGCCGTGGTCTTCACCGAGGCCGCCTGGCACCCCAAGCGTGAGGCGGACATCCCGGCCGACTCGATGGGCGCCTCCATTCGCCGCGGGCTCTACCTCCTCCGCTTCACCCCGGAGAGCCTCCCGGCCTACGCCACCTCCAGTCTCCGCTGCACGAGCTGCCATCAAGACGATGGCCTCGACCCCAAGGCCGCCCCGCTCACGGGCTCGCACGCGCGCTTTCCCAAGTATATGCCGCGCTCCGGCACCGTCATCGCCCTCGCCGACCGCGTGAACTACTGCTTCACCCGCTCCCTAGCCGGCAACGCGATCCCCGTCGGCAGCCGCGAGATGGTCGACATCCTCGCCTACCTCGCCTTCATCTCGAAGGACGTCCCCGTGGGCACCAAGATCGCCGGCGCCGATGGGCTCATCGCGATGCCCGACACGCTCGTCGGCGACGTGGCGCGCGGCGAGGCGCTCTACACGGCCAAGACCTGCGCCACCTGCCACGGCGCGAACGGCGCGGGCAATGGCCCGATTCCCGCCCTCTGGGGACCCACCTCCTACTCGGTGGGCGCGTCGATGGCCCGGCTCGAGCGCGCGGCGAGCTTCATCCACCACAACATGCCGCAGACGAACCCGGGCTCCCTGACGCCGCAGGAGGCGTTCGATCTCTCGGCGTACATCAACTCGCACGCGCGCCCCGACTCTCCTGGCAAGGAGGGCGACTGGCCAATGGGTGGGGCGCCGGCGGACGTGCCGTACGACACGCACGGACACCCGGCGTTCAATCCCCCGCCGCTGCTGCCGCGCGCCAATCCGCGCGGGGCCCTCGTCCCCAACCCGCCGGTCATCGGCCGCGGCACCCGCTGAGCCGACGATGACGGACTCGACTCCCCACCATTCGCCGATGCCGCACACGCCCCTCTCGCGCCGCGACCTCCTCACCGGCGCGGCCGGCGCCATCGGCGGCGCGGTGCTCGCCGGACTCCCGATCGCCCTCGACGGCCAGGACGCCCCCTCCACCCGGCCGGAGGTGCCGCTCGACGCCACCAAGCTGCAGGGCGGGGCCACCGCACCCCTCGGTGACCGCTCCCCCTTCGAGACGCCCTCCCGGGCGCCGACCGGCGAGACGGCCGGCAGCTCCTACACGCCGTTGCAGGACCTCACCGGGGTCATCACCCCCTCGGACCTGCACTTCGAGCGGCATCACGCGGGGATCCCGGCGCTCGATCCGGACCGGCACACGTTGACGATCCACGGCCTCGTGGCGCGCCCGCTCACCTTCACGCTCGACGACCTCAAGCGCTTCCCGCAGGCGGTGCGCACGCACTTCATCGAATGCTCCGGCAATGGCCGCGCGGCCTACCGCGACCCTAAGCCGGAGATGACGCCGCAGAAGGTCTCGGGGATGCTCTCTACCTCGGAGTGGACCGGCGTGCCCCTCGCCACGCTCTTCCGCGAGGCGGGCGTGGCGCCCGAGGCCAAGTGGTTCCTCGCCGAGGGGGGCGACGCGTGCCTGATGACGCGCTCCGTGCCGATCGCGAAGGCCTGGGACGACGCGATGGTCGTGTGGGCACAGAACGGCGAGCCGCTGCGTCCCGCGCAGGGCTACCCGATGCGCCTCCTCCTCCCGGGCTGGGAGGGGAACATCAACGTGAAGTGGCTGCGGCGCCTGGAGCTCGGCGCCGAACCGTGGATGACGCGGTGGGAGACATCCAAGTACACGGACCCGCGGCCCGACCACACGGCCGACATGTTCACCTTCGCGCAGCAGGCCAAGTCGATCATCACGACCCCGGCGCACCCCGGCCGTCTGGAGGCACGCGGGTGGCACTCGGTGAACGGGCTCGCCTGGACCGGGCGCGGCCGGATCACGAAGGTCGAGGTCAGCACCGATGGTGGGCGGCGTTGGCAGGGGGCTGAGCTCCTCGGTGAATCGCGCCCCAAGGCGCCGGTCCGCTTCCAGCACATGTGGGAGTGGACGGGACAGGAGGCGGTGCTCCTCTCGCGGGCGACGGACGAGACCGGGGAGGTGCAGCCGACGCGCACGGCGCTCATCGCACGCCGCGGCATCGGCACGGACTATCACTTCAACCAGATCGTGGGGTGGAAGGTCGCTCGTGACGGCACCATCACCTTCCACGGGGAGAGCTGAGATGAAGCCGACGCTCGCCCTCCTCGGGCTCGCCCTCCTCGCCGGGTGCCGGTCTGGGGACAGTACCGCGACTGCCGATGGCCGGTACGGGATCGGTCGCCCGGCGGACGCTGCGCTGGTGGCGCAGATGAACCAGGACGTGAACCCGGCCGGCGTGGGACTCCCCGAGGGCCGCGGCACGGTGGCCGAGGGCGCTGCGCTCTACGCGGCCCAGTGCGCGATGTGCCACGGCGCCGACGGGCGCGGGATGCCGCCCGCCTTCCCGCGGCTCCTTGGCCGCGAGCCGAAGGCCGAGGGGTTCACCTTCGCCGACGACTACAAGCTGCCGCACACCATCGGCAACTACTGGCCGTACGCCACGACGCTCTTCGACTACATCAAGCGCGCGATGCCCCTCACGGCCCCGGGTTCCCTGACTGACAGTCAGGTGTACGCCCTCGCGGCCTACCTGCTCGCCGCCGAGGATGTGATTCCCGACTCCTCGACGCTCGACGCGGCCGCTCTGCGAGCCGTCCGCATGCCGTACGTCGACCGGTTCCGGTGGTCCGCCGAAGCTGGCGGCGCGGGCCGCGACTGACCTTCACCTCCACCCCACGACCATGCACACTGCCACTCCTGCTCCGGACGCCAAGACCCCCTGGGTCTTCTATGGCGTGCTCTTCTGGTTCCTCGGAGCCCTGTCGATTCTCGCGTGGGGCCCGATCGGGGTCTCCGGCACCTATCCGCGCGTCGTCGGGGCCGTGCTCGAGCTCGTCGCGCCGTCGTACGCCGCCGCGAATCCCTACCTCAAGAAGATCGGGGAGCTCTTCGCCAAGACCGAGACCTACCTCGTGATCGGCCTTCTGCTCGGCGGCTTCCTCGGCGCCCGGGTGAACCGGGAGCACGCACCGGCCTGCGAGATGATCCATCCCTCGGAGCGGACGTCGGCGCGCCGCTACCGTGACGCCTTCCTCGGCGGCTTCCTGATCGTCTTCGGGGCGCGCATCGCGGGCGGCTGCACGAGCGGGCACATCATCTCGGGGATGACCCAGCTCTCGGTGAGCGGGTTCATCTTCGCCGCGGGCGTCTTCGCCAC
>JBANGJ010000073.1:0-25476 GCA_037975505.1 Gemmatimonadota bacterium
GTGAGCTGAGCGCGGCGGCCCGCATGGCGATCGTCTATCTCAACGGCCGCTTCGTCCCCGAGGCCGAGGCGCTGATCCCCGCGAACGACCGGGGCTTCGTCTTCGGGGACGGCATCTACGAGGTGGTGCGTATCCTCGAGGGGCAGGTCTTCGCGTGGGACGCGCACGCCGCGCGGATGGCGCAGGGACTCGCCGGGATCCGCATCGACGCGTTCGGCACGGCGGACGTGGCGGCGCTGCACGAGGTCTGCACGCGCCTCGTCCGCGAGAACGACCTCGCCACCGGCGAGGCCACGGTCTACCTGCAGGTCTCGCGCGGGGCAGCCACGCGGACGCACCACTTCCCGCCCGCCGACACGCCGCCCACGGTCTATGCCGCGGCCCAGCGCTTCACGCCGAACTTCCCGATGCGCGACTGGGGCGCGAAGGGGATCATCTTCGCCGACATCCGCTGGGCGCGCTGCGACCTGAAGACCGTGAACCTCCTCGGCCCCGTGCTCGCGCGGCAGGCCGCCAAGGAGCAGGACGCCTACGAGGCGATCCTCCACCGCGACGGGATGGTCACGGAAGGGGCGGCGACGAACGCCTTCATGGTCATCGACGGCGTGCTCCGCACTCACCCGCTCACGCACCACATCCTCCCGGGGATCACGCGCGCGATCCTGATGGAGATCGTCCGCGAGCTGGGGATCCCGTGCGAGGAGCGTCCGGTGCCCCTCCAGGACCTCCCGGCGGTGGACGAGCTCTTCGTCTGCGGGACGACGACCGACGTGCAGCCGATCGTGACCCTCGACGGCCGGCCGATCGGGCAGGGCGTCCCCGGTCCGATCACCGTCCGGATCAAGGACGCCTTCGCGCAGCGCCTCTACGGCCCGCGCTGAGCGGGCGCGCCGACCTCCTCCGGCGTCAGCACCCGATGCTACATTTCCCGCCGGCACTCCCCCCACGAGGACGTCAGGTGAGACACCAGCAGAGCGGCAGGACCCTGCAGCAGCAGCGCACCTCCCTCCCGGCCGCCGAGGTGCTCGTCGCGGCGCGGGAGTTCTTCGCCCGTCAGTCGGGCATCTACGCGGCGTTCCTCGAGAAGCAGGGGCCCAACTGGATGAGCCTGCGGGGCCAGGGCGGCGAGGAGATCGCCATCGCCGCGACGGAGGAGCCGGGGGGCACGATGGTGAGCGCCTCGTCCTACATGTTCGACGCGCAGGTGGCCCACTTCCTCACCTCGCTCCCGCCGGCCGCCGAGCCGGCCGTGGTGTCATGAGCGCGACGCTCCCCTTCCGGGCGCGCCCCGGGGTGCTGACCCTCGGCACCGACGATGCGGCGGCGATGACCGTGCGGGTGCAGTTTGCGGACCGCTGGGACACCATCTCGGTGCGGTGCGGTGGTGTCGTGAGCGTCGAGACGCTCGTGCAGGCCGCGATCGACGCTTTCGGCCAGCGCCAGCACCCGGCGCACGAGTTCGTGCTCAAGCTGCACGGCCACGAGGTCCGTGACCTCGGCGCGACGCTCTCCGCCACCGGCGCGCGTGAGGGGTCGACCTTCCTCCTCGCCTTCCGGCACCGGCGGCCGGTGCGGTGAGGGCGGGCGCCCGAGGGTGACCCCCACGCCCCTCGCCCTCCTCTCGCACGCCGACGTCGGTCGTCACGACACCGGCTGGCACCACCGGGAACACGTCGGTCGGGTGCGCGCCATCACGAGCGCGCTCAAGCACCATCCCGAGCTCTTCATGGCCCTCGACCTCCTCGAGGGCCGGCACGCGACGCCCGCGGAGCTCGCGCGCGCCCACGATCCCGCCTACGTGGCGCGGGTGCGGGACGCCTCGCTGGCGGGCGGCACACGCTTCGACGCGGACACCGTGGCGAGCCAGGGGAGCTGGGATGCCGCCACCGCGGGTGCGGGGTGCGTGCTCGAGGGCGTGGAGCGCGCCCTCGACGGGCGGAACACCCGCAGCTTCGCCGCCGTGCGTCCCCCGGGGCATCACGCCCTCCGCGACCAGGCGATGGGGTTCTGCCTCTTCGGCAACGTCGCGCTCGGCGCGCACCACGCGCTGGCCCTCGGCGCGGCCCGCGTGCTGATCGTCGACTGGGACGTGCATCACGGGAACGGCACACAGGCCCTCGTCGAGCAGGATCCGCGCATCCGGTTCGTCTCGATGCATCAGTGGCCGTGGTATCCGGGCTCCGGCGCCGCCGAGGACCGCGGCCCGCTCGGCACGGTCTGGAACGCGCCGATGGCGGCCGGCCTCCCCGCGGCCACGTACCGCGACACCCTCCTCGCCGCGGTGGATGCGGCGACCGACGGGTGGCGCCCGGACCTCGTGCTGATCTCGGCCGGCTTCGACTCGCTCACCGGCGATCCGCTGGGCGGGTTCACCCTCGAGCTCGACGACGTGACGGCGCTCACCCGGGCGCTGGTGACGCGCGCCGAGGGGTGGTGCGGGGGACGGGTGGTGAGTGCGCTGGAGGGGGGCTACGCCCCGGAGCGGCTCGCCGCCGCCGTCGTCGCACACCTCGAGGCGCTGCGGTAACTTCCCGGCATGCCCTCGCATCCGCGGAAGACCATCCGGCTCCGGCGCCGTGCCGATACCGGGGTGCACACCGGTGCCGACTTCCCCACGTCGTGGTATCAGCCCCCCACGGGCCCGATGCGGCGGGACCTCGACCCGGCGGAGTTCCCGGACATCGTGGCCTCCGGCGCGGGGACGCTCTGGGTGGATATCAACCTCAAGAGCTCGGCGCAGCACCGCCTGCTCGAGGAGGTGTTCCGCTTCCACCCACTGAGCATCGAGGACACGACCTCGGAGGACGGACGCGTGAAGGTCGAGGAGTTCCCCCGCTACCTGTTCGTGGTGGTCCGTGGGGTGCGCCTGATGGACGAGACGCCCGACCAGTACGACATCGAGACGTTCAACCTCTGGTGCTTCCTCGGGCACAATTACCTGGTGACGGTGCGCGGCCCGCACGCGCCGGGGGTGGATGCGGCGGCGGACCGTCTGTCGCGGGCGCCTGAGATTCTCGAGAAGGGGGCAGGCCGGCTCCTCCACCACGTGCTCGATGCGACCGTGGACGCGTACTTCCCGATCGTGGAGCAGATGGACGCGTTCATCGACGGCCTTGAGGAGCGGGTCTTCGTGCGCTTCGATCAGGAGGCGCTGCGCGACATCTTCAGCGTGAAGCGGCTGGTGTTGCAGCTCCGGCGGCACCTGGCGCCGATGCGCGAGGTGTTCAACATCCTGCAGAACCGCCCCACGGCGCTCGTCTCGCCCGACGCGCAGATCTACTTCCGCGACGTGTACGACCATGTCATCCGGCTGAACGAATCGCTCGACAGCTTCCGCGACCTCCTCTCGAGCACGATGGACTCGTACCTCACCCAGGTCTCCAACCGGATGGGGCTCGTGACGAAGGGGCTCACGGTGGTGGCCACGTTGAGTGTGCCGTTCGTCGTCGTGAGCGGGATGTGGGGGATGAACTTCCAGGACATCCCGCTCTCCGGGTATGCGCACGGCTTCTGGGTGATGCTCGGCGTGCAGCTCGGGCTCGGCGGACTGCTCATCTGGATCCTGAACCGCCGCGGCTGGCTCTGAGCGATGTTCTGCCCCAACTGCGGGAGCTGGAACCGGAGCGCGCTGCGGACCTGTGCCCGGTGCACGCGGCCGCTCCCCGCCGTGCGGGGGCCGAGTGACATCCCGGACGCGCTGACCACGGCGCTGCGTCACGCGCTCGGCGCGCGGTACCACATCGTCCGGCGGGTGGGGCAGGGCGGGATGGCCGAGGTGTACGAGGCGCGGCACCATCGGCTCGGCCAGCGGCTCGCGGTGAAGGTCCTGCACGCGCACCTGGCGCGCGATGCGGAGATGCGGACCCGTTTCCGGCGCGAGGCGGAGGCCGCGAGTCGGTTGGCGCATCCGCTCATCTGCGCGCCGAGCGACTACGGGGAGTCTGGGGAGCACGCCTTTCTGGTGCAGCCTTTCCTCGGGGGCGGCTGCCTCGCCGGCCAGTTCAACCGCGCGGGGCACATCCCCCCGGGGCGGATGGCCCGGATCGCGGCGCAGGTGGCGACGGCGCTCGATTATGCGGCGCGCCACGGCGTGATCCATCGCGACGTGAAGCCCGACAACGTGCTCTTCGACGACGACGACAACGCGATTCTCACCGACTTCGGGATTGCGAGCGCGCGGTACCAGGGGCGGCTCACCGTCGGCGGACGCGCGATGGGGACGCCGCACTACATGGCGCCCGAGCAGGCGATGGGGCGGGTGGTGGATGCGCGCAGTGACCTCTACGCGGTTGGCGTGATGCTCTACGAGTGCCTCGCGGGGGTCCCGCCGTTCGACGGGGCCGATGGCTATGCCGTGGCGCATCAGCACGTGCACGATGCGCCACGGCCGCTGCACACGATTGCCCCGACGGTGCCGGCCCCGCTGGCGGCGCTCGCGATGCGGTGCCTGGAGAAGGACCCCGCCGCGCGTCCGGCGCGCGGGCACGACCTCGCTGACGCCCTCTACGCCTGGCTGGCCACGCAGGGCGGCGGGGACGGGGCCGCGCGCGTGGCGCGCCCCGTCGCGTGACCGCCTCGCCGACGGGGCGTCCGCGCCTCGTCGAGGTCGCCCTCCCGCTCCCGCTGCTCCGGACCTTCGTCTACGCCGTGCCGGAGACCCTGCGGCATCCGGTGGTCGCGGGGAGTCGCGTGGTGGTGCCGGTGCGGGGCGCGCGCGTGGTGGGCGTCTGCGTGGGCGAGAGTGATGGCGCCGCGCTGGGCGGGGTGACGCCCAAGGCCATCCTCGACGCGCCGGACGAGGCGCCGGCGCTCCCCGCTGACCTCCTGACGGGGTGCCGGTGGATCGCCGACTACCACGTGACTTCGCTGGGGCTCGTCTGCCGGACGGCGTTGCCCGCGGCGCTCGGTGTGGCGGCCCGGCCCGCCCCGGCGGGGAAGGAGGAGCGCGTGCTCGTGCTGGCGCGTGAGCTGCCCACCCTGCTGGCCCGCGAGGCGGCCTTCGGGCGCGCCGCCAAGCAGCGCGCGCTGTACGATCTCCTTGAGCAGCTCGGGGGCCGGGCGCCGGTGGCCACGCTGATGGCCCAGCTCGGGTGCACGGCGGCGGTGGTGGAGGGGCTCGTCGCGCGCGGCTATGCGCGGGTGGAGCGCGAGGCGCGCACGCGGGATCCCTTCGAGGCGCGGCCGGCCCCCGCGGACCCCGCCGTGGCGCCCACGGCGGCGCAACGGGCCGCCATCGACGCGATCCTCGCGGGGGCGCCGGGTGCCGGCGTCCTGCTGCACGGCATCACCGGCAGCGGGAAGACGCTCGTGTATCTCGAGGTGCTCGAGCACGTCGTGCGGCGGGAGGGGAAGAGCGCCATCGTCCTCGTGCCGGAGATCGCCCTCACGCCGCAGGCGGTGGACCGCTTCCGCGCGCGCTTCGGGGACCTCGTCGCCGTCCTCCACTCGGGGCTCTCCGACGGCGAACGGCTCGACGCGTGGCGCGCGCTGCGGCGCGGGGAGAAGCGGATCGCGGTGGGGGCGCGGTCGGCGGTCTTCGCACCGCTGGTGGACCTCGGCGCGATCATCGTGGACGAGGAGCACGAGGCGAGCTACAAGCAGGCGGAGGCGCCGCGCTACCACGCCCGCGAGGTGGCGTTGATCCGCGCGCGGGAGACGGGGGCCCGGTGCGTGCTCGGCAGCGCGACGCCGAGCCTCGAGACCTGGCGCAACGCACAGGAGGGGCGGCTCACGCGCCTCTCGCTCCCGGCGCGGGTGGCGGGCGGGGCGCTCCCGGCGGTGCGCGTCGTGGACCTGCGACAGGAGCTGAAGGCCTCGGCCCCCGACGAGCGGGCGCGCCGTCAGGTGCTCTCGGCGCCCCTCGAGGCGCTGCTGCGTGACCGCCTCGCCGCGGGCGAGCAGGCGATTCTCCTGCTCAATCGGCGGGGGTACGCCGCCTTCGTGCAGTGCGCGGAGGGTCACGTGGCCACCTGTCCGCACTGTTCCATCTCCCTCACGTACCATCGCACCCCGGAGCGGTTGGTCTGTCACTACTGCCAGCACCAGGAGCCGGCGGGGACGGCCTGCAAGGAGTGCGGCGGGGCACTGGCGCGGCAGCGCGGCCTCGGGACGCAGCAGGTGGAGCGCCTGCTTACCGAACGGTTGCCGTCCGCGCGGATCGCGCGGATGGATGTGGACACCACCAGCGGCAAATGGGCGCACGCGACAATCCTGGACCGGGTGGCTCGGGGCGAGGTGGACATCCTGCTCGGCACGCAGATGATCGCGAAGGGGCTCGACTTCCCCAACGTCACGCTCGTCGGGGTGATCGACGCCGACGTGGGCATCAATCTCCCGGACTTTCGCGCGAGCGAGCGGAGCTTCCAGCTCCTCAGTCAGGTGGCGGGGCGGGCGGGGCGCGGTCCGAAGGGCGGCGAGGTGGTCATCCAGACGCGCGTGCCGGGGCACCACGCGGTGCGGCACGCGGCGACGCACGACGTGCTGGCGTTCGTCGCGGAGGAGCTCGCGGCGCGGGAGGACCCGCCGTACCCGCCCACGGTGCGGATCGCGAACGTGATCGTGAGCGGGCTCGACGAGCAGGCGGTGGCGGCCTTCGCGACGCGCGTCACCGAGTGGCTGGCGGGGGCGGTGGCGCGCTTCGACCTCGGCGTCACGGTCCTCGGCCCGGCCCCCTGTCCGATCGAGCGCATCAAGACCCGGTATCGCTGGCACGTGATCCTGAAGAGCAATCGGCCGGCGCCTCTGACGCGGCTCCTCCGGGGGCTGGTGGAAGGGGTCGAGGTCCCGGCCGCCGGGGCGATGCGCCTGGCCGTCGACCGGGATCCCGTCGCGCTGTTGTAGCGCGCCCCGCCCGGGGCGATCTTTCCCCGCATGGCCGCCTCCCAGACCCTCGCCCTCGCCGCGGACGCCCGTGAGCGCTTCCTCCTCGCCATCGCCGCGGCGGTGCCGGAGGAGCGGATCGCGGAGATCCACTTCTTCCCGCCCATCCGGCAGGGGCCGCTCGAGACCGGGGTCGCGGTGATCGCGGCGACGCCCGAGGACCCGGCCCGTGAGCGCCACGTGGTGTTCAGCGCGCGCTATCGCTGGACCCGGAAGGGGCCGGACCGTGGCAGGTGGGAGGACGAGGTCGTCGCCGAGGCCGATGCGCCGCTCATCACGGTGGAGGCGGTGGTGCAGGGGGTGAAGGTGCGCGCCAACGAGGCCGTGGAGCCGGAGCGGATGGCCGGCGATGACGTCCGGGGGCGCCTCGCGGACATCCGGTGCCGGACCACCCCGTAGTCGAGCGGTTCATCGCCTATCTCCGGGAGAAGAACCTCCCGGTGACGGCGCAGCGGTTGGCCATCGCCGAGGTGCTGCTCGCCTCGGACCGCCATCTCTCCGCCGAGGAGGTGGCCCGCGAGCTGACGGCCGCCGGGCGGCCCGTGGGCACGGCGACGGTGTACCGGACCATCGACACGCTGCTGGCGAGCGGGTTGCTGGTGGAGCGCGACTTCGGCGAGGGGTTCCGGCGCTTCGAGCCCGCGCGGGACATCCCGCACCACGAGCATCTGGTGTGCGCGCACTGCGGGCGGGTAGAGGAGTTCCGGGACGAGCGGCTGGAACGGATGACGACGATCGTCGCGGAGTCGCGCGGGTTCGCGCGGCAACGGCACCGCCTGGTGATCCACGGAGTGTGCCGCGACTGCCAACGAGGAGGAGGGCGCTGATGGCGGGAGCCGAGGGGTCTCTGGGATTCGCGATCGCGTTCAGCGCCGGCGTGCTCAGCTTCCTGAGTCCCTGCGTGCTCCCGCTGGTACCGAGCTACGTCACCTTCATCACCGGGATGTCGGTGGAGGACCTGCGGCACACCCGCCGTGAGGCGCTCCTGCACGCGGTCGCCTTCGTCTGCGGCTTCTCGCTGATCTTCCTCGCGCTCGGCGCGGGCGCGACGGCGTTCGGCCAGGTGATGATCCGGTACCGCGACGTGATCAGCCGCATCGGCGGCGGACTCATCATCCTCTTCGGGCTGCACCTGCTCGGCGCGTTCAACGTCGGGGTCCTCGCGCGCGACACGCGCGTGCATCTCGCGAACAAGCCGCTCGGCTATCTCGGCACGTTGGTGGTGGGGATCGCCTTCGGGGCGGGGTGGTCGCCGTGCATCGGCCCCATCCTCGGCGCGATCCTGACGCTGGCCGCGAACGAAGGGGACCTCGGGCGCGGGATGGCGCTCCTCGGCGCCTACTCGCTCGGCCTCGCGGTCCCCTTCCTGGCGGCGGCGCTGGCAGTGGACCGCTTCCTCGCAATCTTCGCCCGCGTCCGCCACCGGATGGTGTGGGTCAACCGGACGGCCGGGGTGCTCCTGGTGCTCGTGGGCCTGCTGCTCGCGTCGAACCGCTTCACGATGCTCTCGAGCTGGCTCCAGGACCTCACTCCGGCGTTCATCCGGGACCGGATCTAGAACTTCCAGCCGAAGACGATCGGCATCGAGTTCATCGCCGGGTCGATCTGGATGGACTGGTAGCGGGCCTCGAGGAACCAGCGCCCGCGCCCAACCCCCGCGCCGACGTTGTACGCGAGATCCGACTGGGCGTCGCTTCCCGGTGCGCTGCTGTCCATGGAGTAGAAGCCGAGCCCGCCAAGCAGGTAGATGCCCGTCTGCGGCATCGGCCAGATGGCGTTCGCCATGATGCCCGTCTGCGTCCAGTGGCCATCGCCCACGAGGTCGGAGACGTCGGTGGAGAAGGTGTTGTGGGTCCAGTCGGCGTTGACCCGCACGGCGAAGCTCTCGCCGATGGGGAACTGCATCTGGGCGCCGAGCACGTAGCCACCCTTGGCGGCGTCGGCGAAGTCGCCGAGCGGGACGGCGGCCCCGGCGGAGATGGCGAAGCGCGCGCCGCCAGTCATCTGCGCGGCGGCGGGTGCGGCCTCGGCGGCGAGCAGCAGGGCGACGGCGGTGATGAGGCGGAACGGTCGAACGGTCATCGGGAACTCCCGTGAGGAGGTGAGGTGTGACGGCCGCACGATGCCGCCGCGCCGTCCCCCTGCTCAATCGGAGAACCGCCGTCCCGCCCTCAGGGGCTCCCTGTCCTCGCCGTCAGGGGGGCCGCCCCCTCGATCTCCTCCTGCAGGCGCTGCCGGTCCAGCAGGGCCCAGTAGCGCCCCTTCGCGGCGAGGAGATCCTCGTGCCGCCCCTGCTCGACGATGCGGCCCTCATCGAGCACCACGATCCAGTTCGCGTCCCGGATAGCCGTGATCCGATGGGAGGCGATGATCGCGGTGCGCCCGGCCAGCGCCTCGCGGAGCCCGCGGAGGATCGCCGCCTCGGTGTGGGTGTCCACGGCCGAGAGCGCGTCGTCGAGGATCACCACCGAGGGCCGGCGCGCGAGGGCGCGCGCCAGGGCCGCGCGCTGTTTCTGCCCGCCCGAGAGGTTCACGCCGCGTTCGCCGAGCATCGTGTCCCAGCCGTCGGGGAGTGCGTCGATCGTCTCGCGGAGCTGGGCCACGCCCGCTGCCCACCGGGCGTCCGCCTCATCCCCGGTGCCGTAGGTGAGGTTCTCCCGGATGGTCTCGCTGAAGAGCAGGCTCTCCTGCGGTACGAACCCGATCTCGGCCCGCAGCACCGCCAGCGGGAGCGTGCGGAGGTCAATGCCGTCGAGGAGGATGCGGCCGCGCGTCGGATCCGCGAGCCGCGGGACGAGCTCCAGGAGCGCGCTCTTGCCGCTCCCCGTCGCGCCGACGATGCCGAGCGTGCCGCCGGCGGGGATGTGGAGCGAGAGGTCGTGCAGCACCTCGCGTGCCGTCCCGTGGGTGACCGGATACGCGAAGGAGACGCCCTCGAACGTCAGGCCGCGACCGCCGGTCGCGGGGGGGAGCTCGGCGAGATGGTCCGGGGCGGCCTCCCGGAGCGTCGGCTCCGCGTCGAGGATCTCCAGCACGCGCGTCATCGACGCGGCCCCGCGCTGGAAGAGGTTCGTCACCCAGCCGAGCGCGATGAGCGGCCAGGTGAGGTTCCCGAGGTAGAGTCCGAACGCGACGAAGGTGCCGACGGAGATGGTGTGGTCGAGGACCATCCCGCCGCCCACACCTAGGACCACGGCGGCACCGAGGCCCGCCAGGAGGGTGAAGCTCGGATTGAAGAGTCCGTTCAGTCGAACGAGACGGAGGTTCCGCGCGAGATACTCGTCGCTCAGCGCCGCGAAGCGCGCCTGCTCGGCGCCCTCCTGCGCATAGGCGCGCACCACGCGCACGCCGGAGAGGTGCTCCTGCACCATCGTGGTGAGGTCGCCGAACTGCGCCTGCACCCGCTCGAAGCGGTCGTGCGTCGCCTTGCCCAGGGTCCACATCACCCAGGGCAGGGGCGCCATCGGGAGCAGCGCGAGGAGCGTGAGGCGCGGACTGATGGCGACCATATACCCGAGCGCGAAGAGCGCACCGCAGACGGTGTTGGTCAGATACATCACCGCCGGGCCGGCGGCCATCCGCACGGCACCGAGGTCGTTCGTCAGGCGGGCCATCACCTCGCCGGTGCGCGTGCGCCCGTACCAGGCCGAGTCGAGTGCGGCGAGCCGGGCGAAGCAGGCGTCGCGCAGGTCGGTCTCCACGACGCGGGAGACGGCGTTGAGGATGTTCCGCATCTGGAAGCGGAACACCGCCATCACCAGGGTGGCGCCGATCATCAGGCCCCCGATGCGCAGCACCGCCGCCACGCCCGCCCCCGCGCCCAGCGCATCGAGCGCGTGGCGCAGGAGCGTCGGGATGACGCTGTAGATGGCGGTGGAGAGGACCACGCAGGCGAGCCCCGCCGCGAACCGCCAGCGGTAGGGGCGCGCCCACGGCAGCAGGCGGAGGAGCGGCCTCACGGCGCCGCGGGCCGCCTGGGCCGCATCAGTAGCCGACCGCGAGCCCCGAGCCGCGGGGTTCCTTCACGCCGTGCCAGCCCCCCGGGACGCGCATGATGGCGTTGACGTTCGCGATCCCCTGCTGCGTGGCGATCTCGTGCCCCATCGCGCGCAGGCGGTCGAGCTGCGCCGGGTCGAAGCCCTGCGATTCCACGCGGATCTGGTCCGGCAGGGACTGATGGTGGATGCGCGGCGCGCGCATCGCATCGCCGAGCGTCATGCCGTGCGCGATCACGTTGAGGATCACCTGCGACACCGCCGTGATGATCGTGGGGCCGCCCGCCGCGCCGACCACGAGGAGCACCTGCCCCTGCGGATCGAGCACGATCGTCGGCGACATCGCGGAGAGCATCCGCTTGCCGGGCTGCACCGCGTTCGCCTCCCCCTGCACGAGGCCGAACATGTTCGGCGTCCCGGGCTGCGCGGCGAAGTCGTCCATCTCGTTGTTCATGAAGAAGCCGCCGCCCGGCACCCAGACGGCCGAGCCGTAGCCCCCGTTGATCGTGGTGGTGGTCGCCACCGCGTTGCCGGCTTTGTCGACCACCGAGTAGTGCGTGGTGTGCTCGGGCTCGGGGACTTGATTCACGAATGCCGGGGTCTTGGAGGCGTGCCGCGGGTCGATCTGCGCGGCGAGCGTCCGGGCGTAGGCCTTGGAGACGAGTTCCTCGCGCGGGACGTTCACGAATTCGGGGTCGCCGAGCTTGGCGTTGCGGTCCTGGAAGCTCCGGCGGAACGACTCCGCGAGGAGGTGCACGTACTCCGCGCTCCCGAACGGCGGGAGCGCGCCGAACGTCTCCAGAATATTGAAGGTCTCGGTCATCGTGATGCCGCCCGACGACGCCGGCGGCATGGTGATGAGGGTGTAGCCGCGGTACGTGGAGATCACGGGCTCCCGCCACTTGGGCTGGTAGCGCCGTAGGTCCTCGCGCGTGATGATCCCGCCGCCGCGCGCCATCTCCGCCACCAGCGCCTCGCCCACCGGGCCGTCGTAGAAGGCGGCGGGGCCTCGCTCGGCGATGAGCTGCAGCGACCGGCCGAGGTCTGCCTGGATGAGCCGCTTGCCCGGCGCGACGGCCTCACCGCCGGGGAAGAAGACGGGGCAGCCGGCGAAGCGGCAGAGCCGATCCTGCGAGCCGCGGAGCGACCGCCAGAGCGAGCTGTCCACGAGGAACCCGTCGCGCGCCAGTCGGATGGCCGGGGCCATCACCTGCGCGAGCGACATCGTCCCGAACCGCTGCAACGCGGCGTCCATCCCCGCCACGGCGCCCGGGACGCCCGAGGCCAGATGTCCGATCACGCTCTTGTCGGTGAGGCGGCCCTGCGCGTCGACGAACATGTCGCGCGTCGCCGCGAGCGGTGCCACCTCGCGATAGTCGAGGGTGGCCGTCCGCCCATCGGCCATGCGGATGGTCATGAAGCCGCCGCCGCCGATGTTGCCGGCGAACGGATAGGTCACGGCGAGTGCGAAGCCCACGGCGACCGCGGCATCGACCGCATTGCCGCCCGCCTTGAGGATCTCGACTCCCGCCTCACTGGCGAGGTCGGAGTTGCTCGAGACCATCGCGTTGGCCCCGAAGGCGGCCTCCCGCGCCTCGGGGAAGCGCCAGCCACCGGCGAACGTGCCGGAGTAGCGGGCGTCGGCGCCGCCCGCCGCGGGTGCGCCCGGACGTGTGGGGGCGCAGGCCGTGAGCCCGAAGGCGAGGAGCGCGACGCTCGCCGTCAGGCGGCGGGGGAGGGAGCGGGAGACGATGGACGGCATGGGGATCCTCAGCGGTCGCCGGTGAAGCGGTAGCGCAACCCGACGCGGGTGATGTACTGCCGGACGGAACGGGTCTGGCCGGCGGAGAGGCCCTCGCCCGATCCCCAGAGCGTGGCGTAATCCTGGATCAACGTCAATGCGGCGCGGCGGCCGAGGGTGAACCCGAAGCCATACCCCACCACGAGCGTCACGGCGTCGCGGGGCCTGGCTTCCTCGGGGGTGAGCGGGTCGGTGCCGCGGTAATCGGCCCAGCGCGAGAGGCCTCCAGCGAGCTCGACGATCTGGTGCGCGCCCTCGGTCTCGCGGCTCCGGAACGACACCAGGTAGTTCCGCAGCTGGATGTGCCCGTCCGAGCCGGGCACCGCGCTCCCGCCGTCCCGGCTGATCGGCACGGCGGACTGCCCGTACGAGACGCCGAACGCCCCGCTTCGGAGCCCCACGTCCACGGTCACCCGCTGCTGCACCGCCTCCCCGAGGTACCAGCTGACCCCGCTCTGCCCATCGTACCGGCTCTGCGTCTGCAGGATGCCCAGACTCGCCGAGAGCGTAATCGGGCGTCGGGCAGCCGCCTCCGTCGGGACCTTGATCAGCTGGGCCTCCGCGGTGGCGGCGACGAGGAGGCCGCCGAGGGCGATGGCGAGGCAGCGACCGCGGCGGCGGGTGCGTGGGGTGCGCATGGCGGGTAATTTACTCGCTGTGCTTGATCCCCGGGTCACCGAGCGCCGGAACCCCCGGAGCGCCGACATCGACCTCGCCGCACCGATCGACATCGTCGATCTGATGGTGGCGGAGGACCGCGCCGTCTCCGACGCGGTCACCACGCAGCGCGCCGCCATCGCGCGGGCGATCGACCTCATCGAAGCGGCGTTCCGAGCGGGGCACCGGCTCTTCTACGTCGGCGCGGGGACCTCAGGCCGGCTCGGCGTGCTCGACGCCTCCGAGTGCCCGCCCACCTTCGGGACGGACCCCACGATGGTGCAGGGGATCATCGCCGGCGGGCCCGCGGCGCTGCTGCGCGCACAGGAAGGGGCGGAGGACCGGCCCGATGGCGGGCGCGCTGACCTCGAGGCCGCCGGTGTGACCGCCGGCGACGTGGTCGTGGGCATCGCCGCCTCCGGCACCACGCCCTACGTGCGCGGCGCGCTCGAGCACGCCCGGACGCTCGGCGCCCGCACGGTGATCGTCGCCTGCTCCCCCCCCGCGCCGGAGCTGGTGGAGCAGCTCGACGTCGCGATCCTGCCGATCACCGGGCCCGAGGTGGTCACCGGGTCCACGCGCCTCAAGGCCGGCACCGCCACCAAGATGGTGCTCAACATGCTCACCACCGGCGCGA
The DNA here is from genome assembly GCA_037975505.1 of Gemmatimonadota bacterium. Taxonomy (GTDB): domain Bacteria; phylum Gemmatimonadota; class Gemmatimonadetes; order Gemmatimonadales; family Gemmatimonadaceae; genus Pseudogemmatithrix. The sequence goes on from JBANGJ010000073.1 coordinate 13,970, forward strand.
TGATCCGGGTGGGCAAGACGTACGGCAACCTGATGGTCGACCTGCAGGCGACCAACGCGAAGCTCACGGACCGCGCCGAGCGGCTGCTGCTGGTGACCTGTGGCGGCACGCGCGACGAGGCCCGTCGCGCGCTCGCCGAGGCGGGCGGGCGCGTCAAGCTCGCGATCGTGATGCGCAAGTTGGGGCTCGATCGCGCGACGGCGGAGGCCCGGCTCGCCGACGCCGGCGGCGTGATCCGTCGCGTGCTGCCCGACGCCCCGCCCCCCGTGGAGCCCGCGTGACCGTCCTGGTCGGTTTGATGTCGGGCACCTCGCTCGACGGGATCACCGCGGCGGTGGTGCGCTTCACGGCGGACGCCGCGGGGCAGGTGACCCCCGAGCTGCTCGCCCAGGTGCAGCATCCCTACGACGCCCCGACGCGCGCGCGGCTCGTTGGCGCCCTCACCGACGCCACACCGGCGGAGTATGCGCGGCTCGACTTCGCGCTCGGCGGATGGTTGGCCGACGCCGCGGTGGCGGCGATCGCCGAGGCCGGCGTGCCGCGCGCGGAGATCGCCGCGATCGCCTCGCACGGGCACACGGTCTGGCACGATCCGCCGCACGCCACCTGGCAGTTCGGTCAGCCTGCGGTGATCGCGGAGCGCACGGGGATCCCGGTGATCTCGGACTTCCGCGCGCGTGATGTGGCCGCGGGCGGGCAGGGGGCACCGCTCGTCCCCATCGCCGACGCGGCGCTCTTCAGTCACGACACGCAGTGGCGGATGCTGCAGAACCTCGGCGGGATGGGGAACCTCACCGTCGTGCCGCCGCACGGTGCGCTCGAGGGAGTCCGGGCCTTCGATACGGGCCCTGGGGTCGCGGTGCTCGACGGCGTCACGCGCGCGCTGCGCCCCGAGCTGCCGTATGACGTGGATGGGCGGCTCGCCGCCGCGGGGACGCCGATCGAGCCTGTGCTCGAGGCACTCCTCGCGGATTCCTGGTTCGCGGCGCCGCCCCCCAAGTCGACCGGCCGGGAGCGGTATACGGCGGCGTACGTCGCCGATCTGATCGCGCGTTGCCGCGCGGCACGGCCGGCGTGCACCGATGCGGACATCGTCTGCACCGCGGCGTGGCTCACCGCGCGCAGCATCGCCCTCGCGGTGGAGCGCTTCGTCCCCGAGCCGGTCGAGGAGGTGCTCCTCTCGGGCGGCGGCGTGCGGCATCCGGTGCTGCGCGAGGCCGTGGCGATGGCGCTCGCTCCGCGGCTCGTCGTGCCGTTCGCGCGTCACTACTTCGACGGCGAGGCCAAGGAGGCCGTGGCGTTCGCCTATCTCGGGTGGCTGCACCTCGAAGGCCGGCCGGGGAACGTGCCCGCCGCCACCGGCGCTCGCGGCCCACGCGTCCTCGGCCGACTGACCCCGGCGTGATCCACCCGCTCGCCGGGCTCCTCGTCCCCGAGCTCTGGTGGGATGCCAAAGCTGGGTTCGCTCCTCTCGAGGCGCTCATCGAGGATGCGCTCGAGCTCGGGGTCGGCGGGTTCCTCATCGCCAACGGCCCCGCGGAGGCGGTCACGGCGCTGACGCGCGAGCTCCGACGGCGGAGCGCTGAGGTGCCTCTGCTCGGGGCTGAGGTGGAAGCCGGGGCGGGCGCCGCCTTCTCGGGTACCACGCCGCTCCCGCCCCTCGGTGCGCTCGGGGCCCTGCACGATGCCACGGTCTTCCGCCGCGCCGCGCTGCTCACCGCGCGCGAGCTGCAGCGGATGGGGCTGAACTGGGCGCTCTCGCCTGTCGCCGACCTCGCGGGGAACGCGGCGAATCCATTCGTCGGGGCTCGGGCCGCGGGCGCGGACGCGCAGCGCGTGGCGGAATGGCTCGTTGAGTGGATCGATGCCTGTCAGGGTGAGGGCGTGCTGGCCTGTGCGCGCGACTTCCCGGGCGCGGGGCGCGCGACGCGCGATCCCTGGCGTGACGCCCCGGTGGTGGACGCCGATGCCGCCACGCTCTGGGCTGACGACCTGATCCCGTATCGCGGGGCCATCGATGCCGGGGTCGCGAGCGTCGTCGCCGCCCACGTCGCGTATCCCGGAATGGACCGGAGCGGCGTGCCCGCCTCGCGGTCCCGCCCGCTGCTCACGGACTTTCTGCGCCGCGAGCTGCGCTTCGATGGGCTCATCGTCTGTGACCGTCTGGGCTCCGAGGGACTCACCCGTGGGCTGACGGAAGGGGACGCCGCCGTGGAGGCGGTGCGCGCGGGGTGCGACCTGCTCTTGGCGCCGCGCGACCTCGGTGGTGTGCTCGAGGCGCTCGAACGGGCGAACGATGCCGGCGCGCTCGACCTCGAGGCGCTCGAGGCCTCGCGGCAGCGACGGCGGTTCTGGGCCTCGTGGGCCCAACCCCGTGCGTGGCGCGAGCCGACCCTCGACGACGTGCTCTGGGCGCGCCAGGTGGCGGACACCGTCGTGCACCCGGTGCGCGGTATCGTCCCCGCGATCGGTCCGGTGGTGGATCTGGTGCTCGTGGATGACGTGGGCGCCGCGTCGTGGGCGGGCGCGCCCTGTGCCTCGTTCGCGGCCACGCTCACCGCGCTCGGTCTGGAGGCCCGCTGGGTGGATGGGCCGACCGACGCCGGGCGTGGTGCCGTGGTGCTGGTGGTGCTGGGCGGTCCAGGGCTCGGGCGTGGCGCGGCGCAGCTGAGCGCGGCCGCCCTCGCACGCCTCGCCGAGGTGGCGGCAGCGGTCCGCACCGCGGGTCGCACCCCGTTGGCCGTGTGCTTCGCGCCGCCGGCCGTGGCCGCGGCGGTGCCGACGGAGATCGGATCCGTGGTCTGCGCGTGGAGCGCGGATCGCGCGATGCAGGAAGGAGCGGCGCGCCGACTGGCGTGACGCCGCGGCGGGTCTAGCGGAGCGCCGCGGCCGCGTCGCCCGTGAGGAGGCCCGAGAGGCGGGCCGAGGGCACCGTGTAGATGATGCGGCCGTTGCTCTCCGCGGCCGCGCCGAAGAGCACGCCGACCACCAGGCCCCGCGCGTCGAACACCGGGGAGCCGCTCGAGCCCTGCGCCGCGTACGCGTCGAGCTGGATGTTCTCCGGGAGTGTCTTGGAGACGGTGCCGATCCCCAGCGTCGCCACCGGTCGCAGATTGTCGATGGAGCCCTCGTTACCCGCCGTCGCGGTGCCGAGCGGGAAGCCGAGGATCGCGACCGGGTCGCCGAGCTTGACCCCCTCGCTGTCCCGCGCGATCCCGTTCACCACCGGATAGGGCCCCGGTGCGGTGAGCCGCAGCGTCGCGAGTTCGTCGGTGGGACTCACGGTCTCGATCTCCGCCATCCGCCACTCCCCGCGCGTGCCCTCGAAGGCCACCGCCACGCGGCGTGCGCGCACGCCGTCGCGAGACTGCACCACGTGCCGGTTGGTCACCACGAGGCCGGTGGGGAGGATGTTGAACCCTGTCCCGCTCGACGTGGTGCCGTCGGGCATCTCCACGGCGATGAAGACCACGGCGGGCTTGTTCGCGGCGAGGATGGCGCTGTAATCGGTGCGGGCGAAGGAGGCGGTGCGCTGCTGCCGCTCGCGGATGCGGGCGGCGAGCGAGGTGACGTTGTCCCCCGAGGCGGATCGGGTGCGGAGCTCGCCGGTGAGCCGATCCATCTCGGCGCGGGCCTCCTGGAGCGCGGCGTCGGCCACGCCCGTCTGCGCGAGGCGCGCGGTCAGGGAGCGCGCGAGGGAATCATTGGCGGCGAGGAGCTGCGCCACTTGGTTCCGGCTCGCCTTCGCGGCGCGCAGGGTGAGGCTCACGGCGATGGAGCCCCCGACGATGAGCACGACCGCGAGGCCGACGATCATCTTCCGGAGCGAGCCGGTCTGGGCGCGCACCGCCTCCGCGATGCGGAGTTCCGTGTTCTTGGCCGGGGCGGCGCGCTGGTTGCGGGTCGATCCGATCCGCCCGACGGTCGCATCCCCGATCTGTACGGTGGCCTTCGGGCCGCCGGCACCGAACTCGACGACGTCGCCTGTGTGGAGCGCGCGAGGGCCCTCCAGCTTGATGCCGTTCAGGTAGGTGCCGTTGGTGGAGCCGATGTCCACCAACAGCACCTGATCCCCCTCGACGCGCACCTCCGCGTGGCGGGACGAGGCGTCGAGGTCTCGCTCGGGGTCGAACGCCAGGTCGTTGGTCGGGTGCCGGCCGATGGTGATCACCGACCGCTCGAAACGCGCCGTCGTCCCGGCCTGGGCCCCGCGCGAGAAGGCGAACTCGACGACCATCAGCGCAGGATCCAGCGCGCGAGCAGCAGCGCGCCGACGGCGAGGAGCAGGAGGGCGGTGCGGGGCGAGAGCAGGGCGGCGTCCTCGGCCTCGAGGATCTCGCTGGCGCGTCGCGGCGGCACGGTGGGGCGCGCACCGCTCGGCGGGGCTGCCGCCGGGCGCACCGGCGTCGGATGTTCGTCCGTGTCCTCGTCGTCCGTGATCGCCGCGATCGCGGCCTGCGAGCTGCGGTCCAGCGGCATGGTCGGGCGTGCGGCGCTCGGGCGCTGGTACGGTCGGTGCGCCGGGACCTCGCTCGTCGTCGGCCGCACCTCGGCGCCGTCGATGCGCGCGAGGATGACGGTGATGTTGTCCGGACCGCCGGCCGCGTTGGCGCGGTCGATCAGCTCGCGGCAGGCGACGGCGAGGTCTGGCTGACGCGCCACCACCTCGGCGATCTCCGTGGCCCGCACCTGACCCGAGAGGCCGTCGGAGCAGAGCACCAGGACGTCACCGCGCTGCAACTGCTGTGCGGTGACCTCGACCTTCACGCGCGCCTCCGGACCGAGCGCCTGCAGGATGATGTTGCGCCGCTCGGACTGCTCGGCCTCTTCGGGGGTCAGCTCGCCGGCGTCCACCAGCCGCTGCATCAGCGACTGATCCTTGGTGAGCTGCGTCGCCACGCCGTCGCGGACGAGGTAGCCCCGCGAGTCCCCCACCTGGGCGATATACACGCTGTCGCGCAGGACGCCCGCGATGGTCGCCGTGGTGCCCATGCCCTTCAGACCGAGATTCGTGGCCGCGTGGGCGTGGATGCGGGTGTTGGCCGCCTCGGTCGCCGCGCGCAGCGCCTCGGTGAAGGTCTCCGCGTCCGTCGCCTCCTGGCGATGCCAGCGGCGCTCCAGCTCCTCGCAGACCACGGCGGTGGCCATGGCGCTCGCGACCTCGCCGGCGGCAGCGCCGCCCATCCCGTCCGCCACCATCAGCAGCGCGCCGTGCGCGCCCAGCGCCGTGGGGAGCGTCCCCTCGGGCCGCCCGCCGTCCATCGTGGAGAGGTCCGCGACGATGAACGCGTCCTCGTTGTGCTCGCGCGTGCGGCCCACGTCGGTGCGGCCGGCGATGTGCAGCGTCATTGTGGGCGCGCTCACCGGAGGGCCTCCCCGTCGCACTGCATCAGCTGCGCCGCGCGCTGGGCCAGGGCGATGCGCGACTGCACCGTGTGGGTCGCGAGCACCTGCTTGGCGGCGCGGCAGACCCCCGCCTGATCCTCGAGGTCGGTGTACGCGATCATCTGCACGTAGTACGACTCGCCGAGCTGGGTGCCGCTGAGCGCCGGCTGGAGCGCGGCCAACTCGCGGAGCACCCGGCTCGCGCCGCCGTTCTGCGCGTCCCGGAGGAGCGCGCTCAGCTGCGCCCCCACGTCAGGGGGTGCCGCTGCGGGCGCCGATGCGGCGGTGGCGGCCGGGGCCGTGGTCGGGGCCGGGCCCGCTGTGGTGCGGGACGCCACGGTGCCACGCGCATTCGTGGGTGGCGTCGCGGCGGGGGTGGTCGGCGCCACCGGTCGCCCGGCCAGCGCCTCGGTGGACGGGACGTCGGCGCCGTTCTTGGCGTAGAGCTGCACGTCCGGGCCCGGCGTCGCCGTCGGGACCGCCGCGGCCACGCCCACCGCCCCGGTGGAATCAGCGCTCGCGGACGTTGGGGCAACGCCACCGGCCAGTCCGAGCTTCCAGACGAACCCGGCGGCTGCGGCCGCCGTGACCAACCCACCGGCGATCAGCGGCGTCCGGCTCTTGGCCGTGGCGGTGGCGGGCGTCTGGGCGGGAGACCGTGCGCCCGACACCGCCGCGGCCGCAGCGGTGGCACCGCCCGGCTTGGCCACGCGCGTCGCGGGCAGGCTCGGGGCGCTGACGACCATCGTCCCCGCCTCGGTGTCCGCCGACGCCGGCATATCGGCGACCGCCGCGGCGAATTCCCGGCCGAACTGCGCGGCACTCTGGTAGCGCTCGGCCGCGTCGCGGGCGAGCGCAAGGTCGAGGGTCCGCTGCAGCTCCGCCGGCCAGTCCACGTCCGGACGCACGGCCGCGAGGGTGCGCGGCACGTCCGTGAGCCGCATGATCATCGCCTCCTGCGCCGAGTTCGCGGCGAAGGGGAGCGTGCCGGTGAGGCAATTGAACGCCACGAGGCCGAGCGCATAGATGTCGGAGCGGCCGTCGAGCTTGTCCCCGGCGAGCTGCTCCGGGCTCATGTACTCCGGCGTCCCGACGACGAGACCCGTCTTCGTCACCTTCTGTGCGTCGCTCGAACTCGCCTTCGCGATGCCAAAGTCGACCACCTTCACCAGGTCCGACCCGTCGCGGTTCCGCGCGACCATGATGTTGTCGGGCTTCAGGTCGCGATGCACGATGCCGGCGTCGTGCGCCACCTGCAACGCATCGGCCGTCTGGTGCACGATGCTGCCCGCGCGGGCGGGGGCGAGCGCGCCCTGCTTCTCGATGAGGTCCGTCAGGGCGGACCCCTCGATGAACTCCATCGCCAGATAGATTGTCCCGTCGGGGGTCTCGCCGAAGTCGTAGATGCCGCAGACGTTCGGGTGATTCAGGCGCGAGGCGTTGGCCGCTTCCCGGTTGAAGCGCGCGATGGCATCCGGGTCCGCGTTCATCCCCGGGTTCATCACCTTCAGGGCGCTCTTGCGCCCCATCTTCACGTGCTCGGCCAGATACACCGTGCCCATGCCGCCGGCGCCGAGCTTCTTCAGGATGTGGTAGCGGTCCGCGACCACGGTGCCCAGCAAGTCCCCCTGGCCGGCCGCCGACCGCAACGCGGTGCCGTCCCGCGGGCAGAAGCGCTCGGAGAGGGGGTACTCGGTGCCGCAGGTCGGACAGATCTTCTGGTCGCTCACGCGCGCTCCACCGAACGGTGCATCCCCGCCGCCCCGGCGACGGGAGGTGTCACGAGAATATACGGTTCGTGTCCCCGGGGCCGGAAGGCGGCGCCGGCCCGGGCCGGATGCGCGCCCGGGGCGTCACGCGTAGACTATCGCCGATGCGCCCGCCGATGCGCCCGCCGATGCGCCCGCCGATGTGCCGCTGGCTCCTCCCGGTCTGTGCCCTCGTGGCCTGTCTCGTCCCGCTGGGCGGCGCGCGGGCCCAGGCGCGCCCCGACCTGGCATGGCAGGAGCTGCGGGCGACGCACGTGCGCGTGGTGTTCGAGCCGGGGCTCGAGGCGCTGGCGCGGCGCGTCGCCGCGGCCGCCGACTCCGCCTATGTGGCGCTCGCGCGCGAGCTCGTCCCCCCGCGTGGTCGGGTGGACGTCGTCCTCGCCGACAATCTCGATCTCGCGAACGGCTTCGCCACCCCCTTCCCGACGAATCGCATCCTGCTCTATGCGCGGCCGCCGGTCGACCAGATGGCGCTGCGGAATCACGAGGACTGGGTGCGCCTCCTCGTCACGCACGAGATGGCGCACATCTTCCACCTGGATCGCGTCGACGGGCTCTGGGCGCTCGGCCAGCGGGTGTTCGGCCGCGCCGCCCCGCTCTTCCCCAACAGCTATGCGCCGTCGTGGATGCTGGAGGGGCTCGCGGTGCACTATGAGACCAAGCTCGGCGGCGGCGGACGGCTCGCCGGCACCGAGTTCCCCGCGCTCGCGCGTGCCGCCGCCTTGGGCGGCGCGCTGCCCACGCTCGACGCCGTCTCGCTCGGCGCGCCGCGGTTCCCGCGCGGGAACAGCGCGTATCTGTATGGGGCCTATGCCATGTCGCGCGGGGACACCACGCCGATGGCGCGCTTCATCTCCGTCTCGAGCCGCCGACTCTTCGTGTCACGGCTCGATGCCAAGGCGCGGGAGGCGTTCGGCGTGACCTTCGAGGCCCGCTGGCGGGTCTGGCGGGACTCCGTCACCGCGGCGGCCGCGGTGGTCGCGGCCGGCGTCGACACGACGGGCGTGACGACACGCACGACGCAGGGATTCACGGCGCGCTTCCCGCGCTTCGTGGACGACGGGAGCCTGCAGTACGTGGCCGACGACGCCCGCGACATGCCGGGGCTGTATCGGCTGTCAGCAGACGGCGTGCGTCGGCGCATCGGGCGGCGGAACTCGGTGGATGTGAGCGCTGCGGCGTCGGGCGGCGCCACGCTGACCGCGGAGCTCGACTTCGTGGATCCGTACACCCTGCGCTCCGATCTGTATGTGGCGCAGGGCGAGCGGCGCGTCCGGCTCGGGGTGGGGGAGCGGCTCTCGCATCCCGACCTGCACGTCGCGTCGCGTACGGTCGTCGCGGTGCGCTCGGTCCCGGGCACGACGGACCTCGTGCTGATGGATCTCGAGGGACGGGCGGTGCGTCCGTTGGCGCGCGGCTCGTTTGACCGGACGTATGCGGAACCGAGGTTCTCGCACGACGGGTCCCGGGTGGCGGCCGTGCGGTGGGATCGCGGGGGGCGGATGCGGGTCGTGGTCGTCGACACCGCGGGGGCGACGTCGGTCGACTTCGCGCCGGTGGCGGCAGGCGGCGGACGGGCCGTCATCGTCTCGTCGCCGGTGTGGGAGCCCGGGGATTCCACGGTGCTGTTCGTCAGCGACCACGAGGGTCGGGCGCAGGTCTACCGGGGAGATGTGCGCACGGGCGCCTACGGCCTCGTCTGGGCATCGGCGACCGCGCTCAACACCCCGGACGTCTCGCCGGATGGCCGCCGGATGGCGGCGGTCGAGCTCCGGGCGGACGGCTACCACGTGGTGACGCGCGCGGTGCCGGCGCAGGTGCCGCTCAGGCGTCCGGCGGGTGATGCGGCGGTGGTGCCAGTGGCGCCGGCGCCGGCGGAGACGACGGCGGTGGTCCGTCGCTATGCGCCTGCGGGCGAGCTGGTGCCGAGCTGGTGGTTGCCGGTGGTGGGGCCGTCTGGCCCGGGGACGTGGGGGGCCGGCCTGATGACCAGCGCGCGGGACCTCGTCGGTCGGCACGCCTACACGGCGAGCTGGTCGCGTGACCTCGCGCGCCCGGAGGTGTCGACCGCGGTCTCCTATATGTATTCCGGACTCGGGAACCCGACGGTGCAGGTGGACTACGGGAGCAGTTGGCAGCACGTCGGGGTGCGCGACCAGAGTGGGACGTTTCAGGGGTGGTTGGGGGAGCGCACGCGCCGGACCGGGCTGCAGGTGACCCGGCAGCGGCCGGGGGTGCGTCGCGCCTCGTGGGTGAGTGCGGCGGGCGTGCTCGAGGCGATCGACTATCAGACCGATCCGCTCCCGCTACAGGCCCGGTTGGTCGATGCGCGGTATCGGCGCACCACCTGGTCACAGGTGGTACAGGTGGGGGCCGGGTTCAGCACGATGCAGCGGCCCGCGCTGAGCGTGTCGGTCGAGGACGGCCTGACGGGGAGCGCCGTGGTGCGTCGGCGGTTCGGTGGGGCGGTGACGGGTGGGGATGTCACGGAGGTCGTCGGGACGATGACGGGGGCGCTCGCACTTCCGTGGCCTGGGGCGGCACATCATGTCCTCGCGGCGCGCGCGGCCGCCGGTCTCACGGGGGCGGACGCGGTGTCTGGGTTCGGCGTCGGCGGGGTGAACGGATCGTCGCTTGCCATCTTCCCTGGTGTGGTGATCGGCGGGTCGCCGCGGACCTTCGGCGTGCGCGGGTTCGAGGCGGGCGTGCAGTCGGGGACGCGCGCGCTCGCGGGGAGTGTGGAGTATCGCGCGCCGTTGGGGGTGATCGGTCGCGGCCTGCGCGGCACCTCCTTCTTCTTTCAGCAGGCGTCGGTCACGGCCTTCGCCGATGCGGGGGCCGCATGGTGCGACGTGGCGGTGACGGGCTCGTCGCTCTGCCGGGCACCGGTCGCCGCGCGGCGCTGGTTGGGCGCGGTGGGCGGGGAACTCGCCCTGGATGCGTCGCTGCAGTACGACCTGGTCTATCGCTTCCGGTTGGGCCTCGCGCACGCGGTACGAGGGGGGAGTGCCTCGGTACCGGGTGGGGCGCGTGGGTACTTCTCGTTGGGCGCGACGTTCTGAGTTGCGCGCGCGTCGATGTGGCGACGACTTCGTCGCGATGTGGTAATAAAAGACGTCGTCGTGTACTCCGATTCGCGTGAGCAGGCAAGGACTGGCGCGCCGGAGGTGTCTGCGGTATCCTGCCTCCCCTCGCCGAATGTGACGAATCGGCCGTGTGATTCGTCCGGCGGCGAAGTTGTTGATTGGTAATGAGTTACGGCTTGGATTGTTCGACGTGGTCCGATGTCGTGACGGTGTCTGGAAGGTGAGTGGCGTGGTGTCGAATGGTGAGCGTGGAAAAGCAGGACCCCGTTCACGTTTCGTGATGCTGGCCTTCCAAGTTGTGGTCTGACAAAGCGTTCCCTCGTTCTTGCGCGGTTTCACGACCACCGTAGCTTGGACGCCCTCGACCCCTGAATCGGCCGGGATCTCCCGTGAGACCCGGGACCGATGGCACTCAGGTTCGGCTCAATACCCTCAGTTGGAGAAGTAGCGATGGCCCTCCCGACGACCCCCCCGAACACGCCGGCGACGCTTTCCCAGAATGCGCGGACCGTGCTCGACAAGCGCTATCTGGTGAAGGACAAGACCGGGAAGTCGGTGGAGACGCCGGAGGACATGTTCTGGCGTGTGGCCACGACGGTGGCGGAGCCGGAGCGTCGCTACGGCGCGACCGACAAGCAGGTGGAGAAGGTCGCGCGCCAGTTCTATGAGCTGATGACGCAGCGGCGCTTCGAGCCGAACTCGCCGACCCTGATGAACGCGGGGCGTCCGCTCGGGCAGCTCTCGGCGTGCTTCGTGCTCCCCGTGGACGATGCGCTCTCCAACGGGCACAGCGGTATCTATGACACGCTCCGGTCGATGGCGCTCATCCACCAGAGCGGCGGCGGCACGGGCTTCTCCTTCTCCCGGCTCCGGGCGAAGGGCTCGATGGTGCGGTCGACGACCGGCGTCGCGAGCGGGCCGGTGTCGTTCATGCAGCTCTACGACGCGTCCACGGACGCGGTGAAGCAGGGCGGGACGCGTCGCGGCGCGAACATGGGCATCCTCCGGGTGGATCATCCCGACGTGATGGAGTTCATCACGTGCAAGGAGGACCTGACCAAGATCACGAACTTCAACATCTCGGTCGGCATCACGACCAAGTACATGGAGGCGCTCGCGGCCGGGGGGTCGTACGACCTCATCGACCCGATCTCCAAGCAGGTCGTCGGGCAGATGGATGCGCGCGAGGTGTGGGACAAGATGATCGAGGGGGCGTGGCGGACGGGTGAGCCGGGCGTCTTCTTCATCGACGAGGCCAACCGGTACA
>JBANGJ010000078.1:0-6053 GCA_037975505.1 Gemmatimonadota bacterium
GGGCTCGCCACGACCATCTCGTACTTCCGCGGACTCCCCGGGTCCGCCCGTCTGCAGCCCCCCACCTGATGAAGCGTTCCCTTCTCCTTGCCGTCGCGCTCCTCGCCGGCTGCTTTCACCCGTTCAACGTCCGCGACTACCCGACGGCCGCCGCGCTCTATCAGGTAGGCGTCGAGCGCTACCAGGCGGGCAAGTGGGGCGATGCGGCCTCGGCGTTCGAGCGGCTGACCCTCGACCTCCCCAGTCGCGACCCGCTGCTGGCGCCGTCGGAGTGGTACCTCGGGCAGGCCCGGCTGAAGCGCAAGGAGCGGCTCCTCGCCGCCCAAGCGTTCATCAAGCTCAGCGAGCAGTTCCCCGACGACACGCTGGCGGACGACGCCCTCCTGGCCTCCGGGCGGGCCTACCTGGCGCTCTGGCCTCGGCCTTCGCTCGACCCGCAGTACGGCCTCCTCGCGCAGACGCAGTTCCGGCTCCTCGTGGGCGTGTATCCGGATTCCCCGCTCGCCGACTCGGCCACCGCGGCGCTCAAGGCGCTCGCGGAGCGCTTCGCCGCCAAGGACTACGACACGGGGATGCACTACGTGCGCCGCAAGGCGTTCGACTCGGCGATCCTCTACTTCAAGGACGTGGTGAAGAACTGGCCGGAGTCGGACCGGGCGCGGCAGGCGATGTTGCGGATGGTTGAGGTGTACCGGCTGCCCTACATGAACTACGCGGACGACGCCAAGGAGATGTGCGATGCGCTCCTCGGCGCGTATCCGCAGGATGCCGAGGTGCTGGCCACCTGCAAGATCAACCCGGCGGACTCCACCGCGGCGGCGCGTCCGCCTCGGCCGCCGCGCGACTGACCGGCGTGGCCGAGCGTCTCGGCCTCCTGGGCGGGACCTTCGACCCGCCGCATCTCGGGCATCTGCACGTGGCCTACACGGCGCTCGAGCAGCTCGGCTGCGACCGGGTGGTGTTCATCCCCGCGCGTCGGCAGCCCCTCAAGGCGGACGCCGCGATCACCGCGCCGCCGCATCGGTTGCGGATGACGGAGTTGCTCGTGCAGGGCGATCCGCGGCTCTCGGTGGACCCCATCGAGCTGGAGCGGGAGGGGTTATCTTACGCGGTGGACACCGTCCGGGCGTATCGGGCGGCCCACCCGGCCGCGGAGCTGCTCTTCCTGATGGGGGAGGATTCCGCGGCGACGCTGCACCGGTGGCGGGAGTCGGAGGCGCTGGCAGCCATGGCGCGCCTCGTCGTCTGCACGCGAGGTGAGGTGTCGACCGTGTTGCCGGCGGGAACGCCGCCGGTGGAGCGGGTGGCGATGCGGCGGATCGACCTCTCGGCGACCGAGATCCGGGCGCGGGTGGGGGCGGGGCTGCCGCTGCGGGGATTCGTGACGGAGGACGTGGCCACCTACATCGGGGCCCACGGGTTGTATCGCACCACCACCGAGTGACCACGGAATGTTCAAGAAGCTGATCGCCAAGGTGATCGGGACGCGCCACGAGCGCGAGGCGCGGCGCGTGCAGCCGATCGTCGACGAGATCAACGCCATCGGGGCGCGGCTCCGCGACCTGAGCGACGACGCGCTCCGCGGCCAGACCGCCGCCTTCCGCGCGCGCATCACCGCGCGCACCGCCGCGCTGCAGGAGCGCATCGACGCGCTCAAGGCCGAGAAGCACGCCGCGACCGATGCCGCGGCCCGGGAGGCCCTCGACCGGCAGCTGGTCGGGGCGGACGGGCAGGGCGGGCTGGAGGCGGAGTACCGCGCGGCGGTCGCCGAGGTGCTCGACGAGCTCCTCCCGGAGGCCTTCGCGACCGTCCGGGAGGCCGCCCGCCGGCTCTGCGGCACCACGGCGAGCGTCACCGGGCGCGACCTGCCGTGGGACATGGTGCACTACGACGTGCAGATGATCGGCGGCATCCAGCTGCATCTGGGGCGGATCGCGGAGATGGCGACCGGCGAGGGGAAGACCCTCGTCGCGACGCTGCCGTTGTACCTGAACGCCCTGCCGGGACGCGGGGCTCACCTCGTCACCGTCAACTCGTACCTCGCCCGCCGCGACTCGCAGTGGATGGGGCATCTCTTCCGCTGGCTCGGGCTCACGGTCGGCTGTCTCGACGACACCGAACCGGGCACGCCGCAGCGGCGGGCCGCGTACGCCTGCGACATCACGTACGGCACCAACAACGAGTTCGGCTTCGACTATCTGCGCGACAACATGGTGGTGTCGCTCGAGCAGCGGGTGCAGCGGCCGCACGTCTTCGCGATCGTCGACGAGGTGGACTCGGTGCTCGTGGACGAGGCGCGCACCCCGCTCATCATCTCGGGCCCGGTGGGCAACGAGGGGGATCGCGCCTACGCCGAGCAGAACCAAGCCGTGTCGCGTCTCGTGCGTCGGCAGACGGAGCTCGTGAACGACCTCGTGGCGCAGGGGGAGAAGCTCCTCGCGGCCAAGGACGAGGCGGGGGCCGGCGTCGCGCTGTACCAGGCGCGGCTCGGTGGGCCGAAGAACAAGCGCCTCCTCAAGGTGATGCAGGAGACCGGAGTCAAGCAGCTCATCCAGCAAACCGAGCTCGCGCACCTCGCGGACCGGAAGCTCCCCCCCGCCAAGCAGGAGTTCCGCGACCTCGAGGAGGATCTCCTCTTCGTGCTCGACGAGAAGGGGCACTCGGTGCACCTCACCGACGCGGGGGTGGACTACCTCTCGCCGGACCGGCACGACGAGTTCGTTCTCCCGGACATCGCGACCGAGATGGGGCGCCTCGACAAGGACCTGACGCTCGACGCCGCGGCGCGGCTCGCCGCCCGGCGCGCCCTCGAGGTGGATTACGCGGTCAAGTCAGAGAAGCTGAACATCATCCATCAGCTCCTGCGCGCGCACGCCCTGTACGAGAAGGACGTGAACTACGTGGTGCAGGACGGCCAGGTGCTGATCGTCGATGAGTACACCGGCCGCACGATGCCGGGACGGCGGTGGAGCGAGGGGCTCCACCAGGCAGTGGAGGCCAAGGAGCGTGTGCAGGTGAAGGGGGAGACGCAGACTCTCGCCACCATCACCATCCAGAACTACTTCCGCCTCTACGAGAAGCTCTCCGGCATGACCGGGACCGCCGAGACCGAGGAGACGGAGTTCTTCCAGATCTACGGGCTCGAGGTCGCCGTCATCCCGACGAACCGGGCGGTGGTCCGCGAGGACCGGCACGACCTGGTCTACAAGACGCGCCGCGAGAAGTACAACGGCATCGTCGAGGAGACGCGGCGCCTGCACCAGCTCGGCTTCCCGGTGCTCGTCGGCACGACGAGCGTCGAGGCGTCGGAGACGCTCTCGCGGCTCTTCCAGCGCGCGGGGCTCCCGCACAACGTGCTCAACGCCAAGTACCATCAGCGCGAGGCGGAGATCGTCGCGCTGGCGGGCCAGAAGGGGGCGATCACGATCGCGACGAACATGGCCGGCCGCGGGACCGACATCAAACTCGGGGACGGGGTCCGTGAGGCGCTCCCCTCGACGATCAAGGATCCCGACGGCAAGGACCTCGCCGTGCAGGAGCCCGGGGGTCTCCACATCATCGGGTCGGAACGGCACGAGTCCCGCCGCATCGACCGGCAGCTCCGCGGCCGCGCCGGGCGTCAGGGGGATCCGGGGAGCTCGCAGTTCTTCCTCTCCCTCGAGGACGACCTGATGCGGCTCTTCGGGTCGGACCGCATCGCGCGCCTGATGGACTCCCTCGGGGCGCGGGAGGGCGAGGTGCTGACGCACCCGCTCATCACCCGGTCGATCGAGACGGCGCAGAAGCGCGTCGAGCTCCAGAACTTCCAGTCGCGCAAGCGGCTCCTCGACTACGACGACGTGATGAACCAGCAGCGCGAGGTGATCTACTCGCTGCGGTCCTTCGCGCTCGAGGGCGGGGAGGAGCTGCGCGGCGAGGCGGAGCGGATGGTCAAGGCCGCCGTCGGACGGCGCGTGGCGTCGGCGCTCGAGGGGACGGAGAGCGCGCTGGAGTGGGACGTGGCCCTGCTGACGCAGGAGCTGATGCTCCACTACCTCCTGCGCGTCCCGTGTTTCGAGCCGGATGGCATCCGTCCGGCGACCGTGCCGGACGCGCAGCAGGAGGCCGAAACGGCCGCGCTCCGCGCCTTCGCCGACAAGCTCGCCACGCTCGGCGAGTTCGCGCCGCGGCTCCTCTCGCTCGTGATGCTCAACGTGCTCGACGAGAAGTGGAAGGACCACCTGTACGACCTGGACCAGCTTCGGTCGGCGATCGGCTACCGGTCGTGGGGGCAGAAGGATCCGCTCGTCGAGTACAAGCAGGAGGCCTTCGCGATGTTCGAGGACCTCATGCGGGACGTGCAGCACACCTTCGCGGAACGCTTCCTCAAGGTGCAGCTCGTCTTCGAAGAGGCACCGCCACCCGCGGCGTCACCGGCGCGGGTGGAACCGGCCGCGGCGGCGCCCGCGGTGGATCCGTTCGGCGTCGTGCCGGCGGCCCCGGTGGCCGAGCCGAAGGTGGTCGGGGCGGGCCGCGGCGTGTCGTCGCTCGCTGCCCCCGCGTCGGTCGCATCCGCTGAGTTCGATGGGGTCGGCCGGAACGATCCCTGCCCGTGCGGCAGCGGCAAGAAGTTCAAGAAGTGTCACGGCGCCTGACGCGCTGATTCGGTGCCGCGGGGGGGAGGGGCCCAGCCCATCCTCCCCGCGTGCCCTCCGTCCTCGATCTGCCGCCGCGGGACCGCCCGCGCGAACGCCTCCGCGCCCACGGCGCGCAGGTGCTCACCACCAGCGAGCTCCTCGGTCTGCTCCTCGGTGCCGGTCCCCGGGGGCGGAGCGCCACGGAGGTCGCCGCTGAGCTGCTGCAGCGGGGCGGGGGGTCCCTCCGTCGCTTGGGGCAGATGCCGGTGCGTGCCCTCGCCGAGGTGCGGGGGCTCGGGGAGACCCGGGCGCTCGCCGTGCACGCGGCGCTCGAGGTGGGACGGCGGCTCGCCGCCGAGGGCGTGAGTGAAGGGGCCCCGCTGCGAGGCCCGAGGGATGTCTGGCGGTATTTCGCGCCGCGGCTCGAGGGGCTTGCCGTCGAGGAGTTCCACGTCGCCATCCTCGACGCCCAGCATCGCCTGGAACGCGACGTCCTGGTCACGCGGGGCATCCTCGACGGTTCCCTGGTGCATCCGCGGGAGGTCTTCCGGGAGGCGATCGCCGAGCGTGCCGCCGCCCTGGTCCTCGTCCACAACCATCCCTCCGGGGACCCGACCCCCAGCGGGGACGACAAGGCCGTCACGGCGCAGCTGGTGGCGGCGGGGCGGCTGCTCGACATCCCCGTGCAGGACCACGTCGTGATCGGCCGCGGGCGGTACCTCTCCTTCGCCGAGGCCGGGCTGCTCTGACGGGCGGGTTCGGCTTGACCCGTCGGGGCCGTCCGGCGATATACCGAAGGTGACCGTGCTCGCGGACCTCATCCCCGGCTGGAGCCCCCCCGACGACGTCGCGGGGCGGCTCGACGGCGAGCTGTTGGCCAAGGCCTACCGGTTCAGCGAGAAGGCGCACGCCGGGCAGACGCGGCGCAACGGCGACCCGTACGTCACGCACTGCGTGTCGGTGGCGCGGATCCTCGCCGACCTCCACCTCGACAGCGTGACCGTGGCGAGCGGGCTCATCCACGACGTGGTCGAGGACACCGGCAGTACCGTCGAGGACGTGGAGCGCGAGTTCGGTCGGGAGATCGCGCAGATCGTCGATGGCCTGACGAAGATCGGGCACCTGCCGATGGCGTCGCGCGAGGAGCGACAGGTGGAGAGCTATCGCAAGCTGCTCCTCTCAGTCGCGAAGGACGCGCGCGTGATCCTCGTGAAGCTGGCGGACCGGCTGCACAACATGCGGACGCTCGAGTGGATGCCCGAGGAGAAGCGGCGGCGCATCGCCCTCGAGACCCGCGACCTCTACGCGCCGATGGCGCACCGCTTCGGGCTCGCCGCGATGAAGGCGGAGCTCGAGGACCTCGCCTTCAAGTGGCTCGAGCCGGAGGAGTACCGGTCGCTCGCCCGGCTGCTGGCGGAGAAGCGCGCCGACCGTGAT
>JBANGJ010000091.1:0-9413 GCA_037975505.1 Gemmatimonadota bacterium
GTCGCGCCCCCATCTTGTTCCCTCCCGGCGCCGCCCGTGGTGCCGGACTCGACCCGAACCCCTCCCTGTCGATGACGTCCTCCCGTCCGCTCACCCTCCTGGGTGGCCTCGCCCTGCTGGCACTCGCCTGCCAGCCGACGACGCCGGCCACGACCCCTGCCCCGTCCGGCGCGGCCGCCTCGGCCGGCAGTGCCGCTGCGACGCCCGCCACACCCCCCGCGGCTGCTCCCGGCGGTTCCTCGAACGGCGCCGCAGCCGGCGCACAGGGTGCCGGCGGTGCGGCTGGCGGTGCAGCCGGTCAGTCCGCCGACCCCGCGCCGCGCCCCTACGCGCAGGTCATCCGCGGTGACGTGAAGACCAAGGCCGGGCTCTTCAAGACCCACCAGATCGGCAGCCAGCTCTACTACGAGATTCCCGCGAGCGAGATGGGCAAGGACCTCCTCCTCGTCACGCAGATCGCGAAGACCAACGAAGGGGACGGGTACGGCGGCCAGGCGCTCGACGAGCGCGTGGTCCGGTGGGAGCGGCGCGGGAACCGGGTGCTCCTCCGCAGCGTGTCGTACGCCATCGTCTCCGATCCGTCGGCGCCGATCGCCGAGGCCGTGCGGAACGCGAACTACGACGCGATCCTCGCCACGTTCAACGTCGCGGCGTACGGGCCCGACTCGGCGGCGGTGATCGAGGTCTCGCGCATCTACACCAACCCGCCCTCCGAGATCAGCGTCGTGCAGCGGTACCGCGGCACGGTGGACGCGGCGCGCAGCTTCCTCGAGCGCGTGGCGGCCTATCCGCGCAACATCGAGGTGGAGGCCACGGTGACCATCGCCGCGCAGCCGACGCCGCAGTCGTTCCTCCCCGGCCTCCCGCCGTCGCAGCCCGCGCCCGGGACGCCGCCGACGACCAAGTCGTTCGTGCTGCACTGGTCGATGGTCCGACTCCCGGACCAGCCGATGATGCCGCGCCTCCGCGACTCGCGCGTCGGCTACTTCTTCACCTCGACCTATGACTTCAGCCGGCCCGAGCAGCGGGCGCAGCAGCGCAACTACATCTCGCGCTGGCGGTTGGAGAAGAAGGACCCGGCGGCTGCGCTCTCCGAGCCCGTGCAGCCGATCATCTACTACGTGGATCCCGCGACGCCCACTTGGCTCGTGCCCTTCGTGAAGAAGGGGATCGAGGAGTGGCAGGCGGCCTTCGAGGCCGCGGGCTTCAAGAACGCGATCATCGCCAAGGAGGCCCCGTCGAAGACGGAGGACCCCGACTGGTCGCCGGAGGACGCGCGCTACTCCGTGGTGCGCTGGCTGCCCTCGACCACCGAGAACGCGGTGGGGCCGAGCGTCGTCGATCCGCGGTCGGGAGAGATCCTCGAGGCGGACGTGCAGATGTACCACAACATCATGAACCTGCAGACCTGGTGGTACTGGACCCAGGTCGGTCCGCTCGACCCGCGCGCAGCGCGCCTCCCCCTCCCCGACTCGCTGCAGGGGCGTCTGGTGCAGTTCGTCGTCGCGCATGAGGTGGGCCACACGCTCGGCCTGCCGCACAACCAGAACGCGTCGGGGATGTACCCGGCCGACTCCGTGCGCTCCCGCACCTGGGTGGCGAAGATGGGCCATTCGCCCACCATCATGGACTACGCCCGCTTCAACTACGTGGCGCAGCCCGAGGACGGCATCCCGGTGCAGGACCTGATCCCGAAGGTCGGCGTGTATGACCGCTACGCCATCCGCTGGGGCTACGCGCCCGTCGCGGGCGCGCGCACCGCGGACGACGAGCGGTCCGTGCTCGACGCCATCGCGCGCGAGCAGGACGACACGCCGTGGTACCGCTACGGGATCCCGGATGACTTCGGCGCCATTCCCTACACCTCGTACTCCGAGGCGGTCGGCGACCAGGACGCGGTGAAGAGCACCGGGTTCGGCCTCCGCAACCTCAAGCGGCTGATGCCGATGCTGCTCCCGGCGACGACGCAGGCCACCGAGGACGTCTCGTACACCCGCGAGGGGTACAGCCGCATCGTCGGCCAGTTCACCACGGAGCTCCGCCACGTGGCGGCGATCCCCGGGTCGTCGACGGGGCAGGAGAAGTACGGCTCGCAGCCGGGGCCGCGCTTCACCCCGATCCCGCGCGAGCGCCAGCGCGCCGCGGTGCAGTTCCTGCAGGACAATCTCTTCACGACGCCGACCTGGCTGCTCGATCCGGCGATCCTCCGCCGGCTCGAGCCCGAGGGCGCGGTCTCGCGCATCAACGCGGCGCAGCGCGGCATCCTCTCCACGCTGATGGCGGACGACCGGATGGCCCGGCTCGTCGAATACGAGGCGCTCCCCGGCGCGCGTGACACGTACAGCCTCGGCGAGTACCTCGGTGACCTCCGCGGCGGCATCTGGAGCGAGCTCCGGTCGGGTACGGTGCGCGTGGACGCGTACCGCCGTGGCCTGCAGCGGACGTACCTCGAGCTCGTGACGGCCAAGCTGAACGCACCGGCCTCCAACCTGCCGCGCATCTCCAGCAGCATGCAGACCGGACAGGTCGTGACGGCCAGCGCCCGCGGCAGCACGGACATCAAGGCGATGCTCCGGATGGAACTCCGCACCCTCGACGCGCAGCTCGCGGCGGCGCAGGGGAAGGCGTCCGACGCGGCCACGCGGGCGCACCTGGCCGACGCGCGGTGGCAGATCGAGCGGGCGCTCGACCCGCAGCAGTGACCCTCGCGTAGCACCGGATGACGACGGGGGCGGGCCGCGTCTGCGGCCCGCCCCCTTCGTCATGCAGGGCCCTGACGGTGCCGGGTCAGCGCACCCGGACGAACTCGACCGGCTGCCCCATCGGGCCGAACTTCAGGATCCGGTGCGGGGCCGCCTTCTCGATCCAGAACGCCCCGGCCTGCTCCCCGCCGGTCGCTGTGATCTTGAAGGCGGGGATCGCGGTGCCAGCCACCGTCACCGGCTCCTCCGCGGCCACCGCATAGGTGCGCGGCTGCACCGCGCCCTTGGCAGTGAGCACCGAGAGGGTGAACCGCGCGCCGGGCGCCCACGCGAGCGCGGGGAGCACGGCGCCGACGAGGTTCTCGTCGATGGTGCCCGCCGGCACCGCGACATCGGCGAAGCGCACGTCTTCCATCCCCTGCGCCCCCGGCACCCGCCCCTCACCGGTCGCCTTCCCGCCAGCGTACGTGACACGCAGCGACTGCTCCTGGCCCTGGATGCGCCCCGACTGCACGGTGCTGGCCATCGCGAGGTCGGCGCCGAACGTCACCGTCGTGGACTGCTGGATGACCGTCGCGAGCTGCGCCCGCTCGGTGTACGTCCACCCCGCGTCCGTCCGGGCGAGGGCACTCACCTGATACCCGAACTCGCGCCCCTGCACGAGCACGGCAAAGGAATCGCTGAACGCCGTGAGGGCGCGCGGGTCGACGACGGGGCCGGTGGGGCGGACCGTGAGGTCCGCCGCGTCGAGCGGCTTCCCCGCCACATCCACGAGTGTCACCGGCGCGATCGGCCGCAACTTGTCGAGGAGCACCGCGGCGTCACCGACCACCACGATGAACGCCGCATCGGCCCGGATCGCGGCGCGCGCCGCCTGACGCGCCTGCTCCGGCGTCACCGCGGCCAGGCGCTGCCGATACGTCTGCACGTAGTCGCTCGGCAGCCCGAGGAGCCGGGCGTTCGCCACCTGGCTCGCCACCGCATCGGCCGTCTCAATCTGCAGCGGGAAGCGCCCCGCCAGCGTCTGCTGCTGCCGCGTGAACTCCTCGACCGGCATCGGCTCCGTGCCGACGCGCCGCATCTGGGCCAAGAGCTCCCGCAGCGCCGAATCCGCGACGGCGTTGCGGACCTCCGCCGTGGCGGAGAAGCTCCCGATACCACGCCGCTTGCTCACGCTCGAGTAGGCGCCGTAGGTCCAGCCCTTGGCCTCGCGCAGGATCGAGAAGAGCCGGGCGTCGCTCGCCCCACCGAGGATCTGATTGGCGAGGGTCAGGGCATACCCGCGCGTGTCGCTCGGCAGCCAGGTGGTGTTCCCGGCGACGAGGTTGGCCTGCACGGACCCCGGCCGGTGCACGAGGAGGATCTCGGTCCGGGTGCGCTGTGGCACGGCCCGCGCGGCCGCGGCCGCCACGGGGGCACCCGTCCATCCGCCGAACGCCTGCTCGGCGAGCCGTCGTGCCTCCGCCGCGTCGATCGCCCCGGCCACCACGAGCAGGGCCTGCGCGGGCCGCACGCGCTGCGCATGGAACGCGACGAGGTCCTCCCGCGTGATGCCGCCGACGCTCGCTTCGTCCGCCGAGCGCCCGTAGGGATGGTCCCCATACAGCCCGCGCGCGAAGGCGCGGGATGCGATGCTCCCGGGCTGCGACGCCGCCAACGCGAGCGCGGACAGCGTCTGCGTCCTCAGCAGTTCCACCTCGCGGGCCGGGAAGGTCGGCCGCAGCACCACGTCCGCGAGGAGGTCGAAGGCGAGCGACCGGTCGTTCGCCAGCACCGTGCTGCTCACGGTGAGGAAATCCGCCCCCGCGGATGCGCTGAGCGACCCGCCGACGCCCTCGATGGCGGCGGCGATCTCATCGGCGCTCCGCGCGCCCGCGCCCTTGGTGAGCAGGCCCGCCATCATCTCGGCGAGCCCCGATTTGCCGACGGGATCGTGGAAGCTCCCCGCCGGCATCGCGAGCGTCACGGAGACCACCGGTTGCTTCTGGCTGGAGACCACGAGCAAGCGGATGCCGTTGGGCAGCGTCGCCTCAGCGAAGGGCGGGAACTGCGCCGGCGTGAGCGGCATCGGAGCCGGCGGCCGGGTGGGCGTCTGGGCGGTGAGGGCCGCCGCCCCGACCATGAGACCACCGAGCAGGAGATGGGCGCGCATCAGCGGGCCTCCGGGGAGATGATCAGCGTGAGCGCCCGGTCCGGACGCAGGTAGGTCGTGGCCACGCGCTGGATGTCCGCGAGCGTGACCGCCTCGTAGCGCGCGGCGTCGGAGTTCACCGCCGTCGGCGACCCGAGGTACATCGCCGCGTAGTGCACGGCCTCGGAGAGGCTCAGCGCCGTCTGCCGGCCGAGGATCGTCGACGCCCGCCAGCTGTTCTTGGCCTTGGTCAGCTCCTCCGCCGAGATGCCGGTGGCGGCGGCCGCGAGCGCGCCGGTGAGCGCGGCGGCGACCGAGTCGGGCGCGACGCCCTGGTTGCCGATGGCGAGGGCCCCGAAGAGGCCGGCACCCCGCATCGGCCCGAACGGATTGAAGAGCGCCTGCACCCCGACCGCCACCTGCCGCTCGCGCACGAGCGTCCGGTTGAGGCGCGAGCTCTCCCCGGTACCGAGGATCGTGGAGAGCAGCTCGAGCGCCGGATAGTCCGCGTGCGACGGCGGAACCGCGGGCACGGCGATGACGACGGCCGGGAGCGTGGCGTTCTTGTCGACCACGCGCTCCGTCCGGGCGCGGACGCCGCCGGAACAGGTCACCGCGGGCGGGGTCGCCGGACCGCGCGGGATGCCAGCGAAGTACTCGGTCACGAGCCGTCGGGCCGTGGCCGGCTGAAAATCTCCCGTGATCACGAGCGTCGCGTTGTTGGGCGCGTAATACAGGTTGAAGAACGCCTGCACGTCCTCGACCGTGGCGGCGGTCAGATCATCCATCGAGCCGATGATCGAGTGCGCGTACGCGAAGCACCCCGCGGGATCGAAGAGCGTCGGGATCCCCTCAACGAAGGCGCCGGAGTAGGGCTGGTTGTCCACCCGGAGCCGGCGCTCCTCCTTCACCGCCTCCTGCTGGTTCTTGAGGTTCTCGGCGTTCACCGCGAGCGAGCGCATCCGGTCCGCCTCGAGCCAGAGCGCCAGGTTGAGTCGGTTGGAGGGCAGTTCCTCGTAGTAGTTCGTCCGATCCGGCTGCGTGGACCCGTTGAGGTCCCCGCCCGCCCGCTCGACGAACTGGAAATGCTCCGCCTTCTTCACGTTCGCCGAGCCCTGGAACATCATGTGCTCGAAGAGGTGCGCGAAGCCGGTGCGTCCCGCGCGCTCGTTCCGGGAGCCGACGTCGTACCACACGTTGACCGCGACGACCTGCGCCGAGTGGTCCTCGACGAGGTGCACCCGCAACCCGTTCGCGAGTGTGAAGGATTCGACCTGGACCGGCGTCGGGGCCTGCGCCCCCACCGACGTGACGGGCACCCCCAGGGCCGTGAGGCCGAGCGCCCCGACCAACCACCTGCGCGTGAACATCATGTGACTCCTCAGGGAGGATGAAAGGCCGGTGGCCGTGGGATCAGCGACCGGTGGAACCGAATCCGCCGGCGCGGTCGGTCGTGCGGACCACCGTGCCGGAGGTGAAGGCCAACGTCTCGAACCGCGCGAGCACCATCTGGGCGATCCGCTCGCCGTGTCGCAGGACCAGCGGCGCCGTGCCGCCGTTCCCGGCCGGCACGCACCACTCGTCCGGATAGTCCGCATCGATGGTCCCGGGACTGTTCACGATCACGAGGTCCGTCTTGAGGCTGGTGCCGGACCGCGGCCGCACCTGCGCCTCATACCCCTCAGGGAGCCGCGCCTTGAAGCCGAGCGGGAGGAGCGCCTTCTCGCCGGGGGCGAGGACGAGATGCCGCCCGTCGGCATCCGTCGCGACGGCCCGGGACGTCACGACGCCGGCGTTGAAGACGCGCACCGTCTCGCCGGTGAGGCAGAGGGCCAGATCGTGGCCCGCGCTGGCCGCCGTGGCCCGGCGCGGCGGTTCCACCCCGGGGTGCAACGGTTCGAAGAGAATCTCAGGCATGGGGATAATCTCGCATCGTGCACCCGCCTACGGCGTGAGCACGATGGTCGTGTAGAAGATCGGACGCCTGGCGCGCGGCCCGTCGAGCGGCATCGCGATTCCCGACGTCGCACGGAGGCCCGGGAACCGGGCGACCGGAATCGACGGGGAGACGATCAGGGCCTCGAGGCCGACGAGGCGTCGCTGCTGCGCGAGGTCACCGGAGCCGGCGCGGTCGAGCTGCACGAAAGGCGCGAACGGCCCCGTGAGGGCGACACGGGCGCGGAGCGCGTTCGTCCCGGTGAGGGCCCCGAAGGCATGTCCCGGAGCGGCCCACCGCCCGGACAGCAGCAGCGGGTCCACGTAGGGGGACTCCGCCCCACCGAGCGCGAAGTGCTCGTACGTCGGCGCCGCCGCGGAGATCGTCCCCGCCATCCCCGTCACCTCGAGGCCGGCACCGCTCCAGTTGGTGATCGCGACGCGCCCCTGCACCTGGCGCCGACGCCAGGCCGTGTCGTATGTCCGGCCCGCGGAGGCGTCGACGGTGAAGGAGGGCTCGATGCGCACGGACGTCGTCGGGGTGAAGACCCGCCGGCCCGTCACCTGCACGGCGGCGAGCTGCCGAGTGGTGGGACTCGGCGGAGCCCAGAGGGCGAGGCAGACGATGCACGGCGGAGCCAGACTCGTGAGCCGGCCGCTCGACACCCCCGCCCGCACGCCGATCGACCCGCTCGTGCCGGTGCTCGCCCGCTCGGCGAGGAGCGCACCGCCCGCATACTCGGCGTCGAACGACCCGTCGAGGAGCGGCTCGATCCGCTGACGCGTCGGGAGATGACGCGTGGAGAACGCGAGCGCCGTGACGCTCGGCCGCGTGCCACGCCACGTCACCGCGAGGCTCCCGCCGCGCCAGACCGCGGGCTGACCATACCCCCCCTGCAGCACCGCCCCGAGACGCCCGACGGCATCAGAGACCGTCACCACCGCCCCCTGATCCTGCCCCTCGGCCGACACATTGACGTTCGGGAGCCAGGTCGCGCCGAGGCGGCCGATGCCGTACGGCCGTGACTCGACGGAAGTGGTGGGGAACGCCTGCGCGTCGGTCGTTCGCTGACGCGGCGCCACCGGGGCGAGCGAGTCGGCGAGGACCGCCGTGGCCGGTGGCGGTGCGCTGTCCAGCGCGATGGTGCGCAGGTCGTACCCGCGCGCGTGCAAGGTGAGGAACCAGACGCGGCCGTCCGGCCCGACCTCGGGCTGCGAGACGAGACCGGCGAAGCGCGTCACGGGCGTCGCGCGGCCATCCAGCGAGAGCCGCTCCAGCTGCGGCGTGCCCGTCGCCTCGGAGACGACGATGAGCGCCGTCCCGTCGCGGGTCCACGTGGGCTCGTAGCGACTCACGCCATCGGCGGGCCCCACGGGCTCCACCACCCCGCTCGCGACGTTGATGCGGACCACCTGCCACCGACCCTGCTGTTGCCGCGCCGTCGCGATCCACCGCCCATCGGGAGAGACGCGGACACCGGCGTAGTTGGCCTCGAAGCTCCCGGCGGCGAGGGTGGCGAGTTCGCCGGCGTCGCCACGGTCCAGCTCGATGGTGACCACGTCGCACCGGCCAGCCCGGCAGCGAATGCCCGCCGCCATCCTGCCGTCCGGGAAGGGATCCGCGGAGCGGATGGCCGCATCATGGGTCACGCGCCGCCGCGCGCCGGATTCGCGGTCCCAGATCCAGAGGTCCCGCGCCGCGGTGCCGTCCTCGGCGGTCTCCGTGCGGAGCACCAGCAGGCGATGTCCATCGGCGAAGAAACGCGGGCGGTCCCACCCTGCGCCCCCCATCGGCGAGAGCGTGGTCAGCGTGTCGCGCGCGGCCGGGAAGACGCGGCGCGCCGGCACGTCCTCGGGATCTTTCTTGGCCGCCGCCTCGCGGACCGTCCGCGCCTTGTCGCTCTCGGCGGGCGCGTCCATCGACCAGACGAGTACCTGCGCCGCCGTGCCGGGCGCGCTGCGCTGCACCGCGACGGACTTGCCATCGGGGGCGACGGACGGCGCACTCGTGAACCAATCCAGCTGTTGGAACAGCGTCCCGCGCGCCTCCCCGGCCGTCGCCATCACGCGCTCGGCGGCCACCGCCTTGGCCGTGAGCTCCGCGACGAACCGCCCATAGAGCCGATCCGGCTTCTCGCCGTACACGCCCTCGAACGCGGCGACGAAGGTGCGATCCTGACGCGCGGTCAACCGTCGCCAGAGCTGCTGATGCGTCTCCCATCCAGCGCGGTCGGCGAGCCACTCCAGGAACGCCGAGCCGACGAGATAGCGCATCGCCCCGCCATAGAAGGGCGTCGCGTCATCGAGCTGATCGTACCGCGGCAGCGCCCCTTCGAGCGCCAGCTGACGCAGGATGGCGGGCCGGAACGCACCGTTCGGGCGTCCCGAGCCGGTGAGCCGTCCCTCGATCACCGTCGCGTACCCCTCGAAGATCCACGCGGGAGACTTCATGACGATGGGCCCGAGCAGGAGCGGCGAGAGGCGCGCCCCCACCTCGAACCCTGGCGTCCGACCGGGACGCAGGAGGTGGGCGAGGTGGGCGTACTCGTGAACGGCGACGAGCTCACCCCATCCGGTGTAGTGCCCGAGTTGCCCCGGCTCCGGCGGTACCGGCCAGAGGCGGATGGAGGGCCCCCGCTGCAGGG
>JBANGJ010000098.1:0-4861 GCA_037975505.1 Gemmatimonadota bacterium
GACCTGCTGCCGTATCCGTTCACGCCCTCTTCGCTCCACGCCTGATGACCCCGCGCCTCTTCCGCGCACCGCTGCTTCTCGCGTTCCCGTTGGCGCTGCTGGTCGGGGCCTGCTCGGAGCAACTCGACTCCGCCGCCACCTGTCCGGTGCTCTGCCCGGGACAGGAACTCGACATCGTGGACACCGTGCTCGAGGCGGCCGTCAGCTTCGACACCACGCTCACGGGGTTCCCTTTCCTGGGCACCGAGTCCCCGATGCTGTTGGCGTCCCGGGGCGACACGCTCGAAACCCGGGTGATCATCCGGTTCGACACGCTCCCGCGGACCTGGGCGCCGGTTGGTGACACCGCGCGCCCCATAACGTACGTCGACTCGGCGGCCGTGCTGCTCCAGCTGCTCAGGACGGGCGTCGCGCTGCCGGCGTCCAGCGTGGTGGAGGTCTACGACGTGACGGACACCACGGCGGTGGATTCGATCCCGGCGCAGCTACTCCCGCGTTTCACGGCGGGCAACCTGCTCGGCTCCCTGACGGTGGACAGCACCGGATTCCGGGATTCGCTGAACATCAAGGTGCCGCTCGACACAGCGAAGTTCCACGCCGTCGTCGCGGACACCGGCCGACCGCTGCGGCTCGGCGTCCGCATCCGCGCCGCGTCGTCGGTGGCGGTGCAGGTGCGGGCCTCTGAGTCCGGCCTCTCGGGGCCGAGCCTCCGGTTCCGCGTCTCGCCGGACACGGCGGTGGCCGTGCGGGCGGCGCGACCCTACTCGAGCACCCCACGCTCCCCAGATGGGCTCAGCACCGAATACGGGGATTACACGCTCGTCGCGCGGGCGCCGACCACCGAGGCCACGGGCCGCTTCGTCATCGGGGGGGTGCCGGGGCGTCGCGCCTACGTTCGGTTCAACCTGCCGCGCTGGCTCACCGACTCCGTCGCCGTCTTGAGTGCCAAGCTCGAGCTGCGGCAGGACCCGCTGCTCGCGCTGGATCCGGCGACGCGCTTCGTCATCCGCGGCCAGGTGGTCATCGCGGCCAACGCGCTCACCGACCTGTCGCGCGCCTCTCGGCTCCTCTCGCCCGTCGGCACGTTCATCAGTGATTCCCTGCGGGTCGCCCCCGGCGACTCCGGCGTGGTACGGCTCGAGATGAACGGCGCGATCCGCACCTGGCGCACCGTGAACGGGGCGCGCCCCGTCCAGAGCGCGATCGTCCTGCGGCCTGACGTCGATGGCACCACCGCGGCGGCGGCCCGGTTCTACGGGGCCGGCGCGGCGCCGGCCCTGCGTCCGCGGCTGCGCGTGAGCTACGTCCCCTCCATCCGCTACGGGCGCCCCTGATGCGACGCTTCCTTCGCGGGCTCCTCGCCCTCGCGGTCCTGCCCCTCGCGCTCACGGCGCAGGGGACGCTCTCCGGCCAGGGCTACGGCTATCCCACCGGCCAGCTCGGGGCGACGGCGGCCGGCACCGGTGGGGCGAGCGCCGAGATCGATCCTGGGACGCCGCTGAATCCGGCGGTGCTCAGTGCGGGATCGCGCTACTCGATCTTCATGCAGGTGGAGCCGGAGTCGCGGCGCACCAGCCTCGCGGACGGGCGTGCGTCCACCCGCGTCGTGCGGTTCCCGGTCTTCAGTGCGAGCGGCGCACTCGGACGCGTCGTCGTCGGCGCCTCCTTCAGCACCTTCCTCGACCGGACGTTCTCCAACACGTACGCCGACAGCCAGGTCGTGGCGGGGGTGACGCTCCCGTCGACGCTCACCGCGGCGAGCAACGGGGCGATCACCGATGCGCGGTTCGCCGTGGCGTATCAGGTGCGCCCGCGGATCCATCTTGGCGCCGCGCTGCATTCGTTCGTCGGGGAGAACCGGCTGACGTTCGGGCGGACCTTCCCGGACAGCTCCGGCATCGGCGGGGTGCAGCAGTCCTCGGTGATGAACTACGGGGGGCGCGCCCTCTCGGTCGGCGTCATCGTGGTGCCCGTCGACGGCCTGCTAATCGGGCTCTCCGCACGGAGCAGCGGCCCGCTCGTGGCGCGGCAGGATGAGCTGAAGGCCGCGGAGGCGGACGTCCCGACGCGCGTCGGGATCGGCGCGTCGTGGATCGGCATCCCGAACACCACGCTCTCGGCCCGCTTCGAGCGGACGCGGTGGTCGCGCATGGACGCGCTCGGCACGGCGGCGATGACCACCTTCGATGCGAGCGACCTCGGGGTCGGCGTCGAGGTCGTGG
The DNA here is from genome assembly GCA_037975505.1 of Gemmatimonadota bacterium. GTDB lineage: Bacteria > Gemmatimonadota > Gemmatimonadetes > Gemmatimonadales > Gemmatimonadaceae > Pseudogemmatithrix. Next base: position 2,223 of record JBANGJ010000098.1, read on the forward strand.
GGCCGAAGGTCGGGGGGCTACCGTCCATCCTGCGCCTCGGCCTGCGCGACCGGACCCTCCCGTTCGGCGTCGGTACGGCGCAGGTCGCGGAGCGTGCCATCTCGGGCGGCATGGGCATCCCGGTGTCGCGCGGGCGCGGGCAGATCGAGCTCGCGGCGCAGCGCGCCGATCGGTCGGCGGCGGGTGGCGCGTCGGAGCGCGGGTGGATCGTGTCCATCGGGCTCGGCATCCGGCCCTGACGCGGTGACGGGCACCGGCCAGGTCGCCGCGCCGGCCGCCGGCGCCCTCGTCCTCGTCGCCGACGACGTCGAGGCCAACGTCGAACTGCTCGGCGACCAGCTCGCCGGGCTGGGGCTCCGGCTCATCACCGCCGCGGACGGCCCCGCGGCGCTCGCCTGCGCGACGGCGGAACGCCCCGACCTCTGCATCCTCGACGTCTCCATGCCGGCGGGCGACCTCGGTGTGGACCCGCGCGAGACCGGCTTCGAAGTCTGCCGCCGGCTCAAGCGCGATCCGCGCACGGCGCGCATCCCCGTGATCTTCGTCTCCGCGCTCAATGACGCCGCCGTGCGGCTCAAGGCGATCGAGGCCGGGGGGGACGACTTCCTGCTCAAGCCGCACGATCGCCACGTCCTCGGGGCCCGCGTCCGCAGCCTCCTCAAGCTCAAGGGAGCGACCGATGCCCTCGAGGAGAGCCTGCTCAGCCTCCGCGAGGCGCAGCGGGCGCGTGAGGACCTCGTCCGCATGATTGTGCACGATCTCAAGACGCCGCTCACCTCCGTGCTCGCCACGCTGGAGATGCTCCGCGACGGTGACTTCGGCCCGCTCGAGGAGCGTCCGGCCCGCGCCCTGTCCGACGTCGAGGGCAAGGCGGAGGATCTCCTCGGGCTCATTCAGGACCTGCTCGATGTGTCACGCGTCGAGGAGCAGAGTCTGGCGCTGCAGCCGGAGCCCATCGCCCCGGCGGCGCTCCTGGCGGAGATCCTCTTCGACTGGGGGATCCGCTTCCGGCAGGAGCAGGCCACGGCGCGGGCGGAGGCGGCGGATGACGCACCGGTGTTCACGGCGGACAAGACGCTGCTCAAGCGCGTTCTGTCCAATCTCGTGCAGAACGCCATCACCCACGCCCCGGGGCCGGTGACGCTCGCGCTCGCCGCGCGCCGGGACGGCGAGGGGATCCTGCTGACTGTCGCCGACGACGGGCCGGGCATCCCCGAGGCGTATCAGGAGCTGATCTTCCAGAAGTTCGAGCAGGTCCGCTCGCCGAACGCCCCCAAGGTCCGGAGCTCCGGGCTGGGGCTGGCCTTCTGCCGGGTGGCCGTCGAGTCCCACGGCGGACGCATCTGGGTGCAGAGCGAGGAGGGGCAGGGCAGTACCTTTCATCTCTGGCTCCCCCTCGTCCCGACCTCCCTCCGCCCCGCCCGCTGACCATGCCGACCGTTTACATCGAGACCTACGGGTGCCAGATGAACGTCAGCGATTCCGAGCTGATGTACGGCAAGCTGCAGGCCGAGGGGTATGCGCCGGTCGACGACCCGGTGGGGGCGGACGTCGTGCTCGTGAACACCTGCGCCATCCGCGAGAACGCCGAGCAGCGGGTCATCGGCCGTCTGGGGGAGCTGCGTCGGGACCTCAAGCCCGGCGCCGTCCTCGGCGTCACCGGCTGCATGGCCCAGCGCCTCGGGCCGCGGCTCCTCGAGACCGACACGCGCGTGCAACTCGTCGTGGGGCCCGACGCCTACCGGATGCTCCCCTCGCTCATCGAGGGCGCGCGGCACGGGGAGCGCCGGACCGCCACCGACTTCGATCTCGAGGAACACTACGAGGACTTCGCCGTGCGCCGGTTCGACGGCGTGAAGGCGTGGATCCCGGTGCAGCGCGGCTGTGATTATCGGTGTACCTACTGCATCGTGCCCACCACGCGCGGCCCCGAGCGCAGCCGGCGGCTCGCCGATGTGGTGCGGGAGACTGCGGAGGTGGCCGCGCAGGGCATCTCCGAGGTGATTCTCCTCGGACAGACCGTTAATTCGTATCACGACGGCACGCACGATTTCGCGGACCTCCTGCGCGCGGTCGGCGCCGTCGACGGCATCCGGCGGGTGCGGTACACCAGCCCCCACCCGAACGACTTCTCGGACCGGGTGATCGCCGCGATGGCGGAGACGCCAACCGTCTGCGAGCACGTGCACCTGCCGATGCAGAGCGGGTCCACCGCGATGCTCAAGCGGATGCTGCGGCGCTACACACGCGAGGGGTACCTGGACGCCGTGGCGCGGCTCCGGGCGGCCATCCCCGGGCTCACGCTCACGACGGACATCATCGTCGGCTTCCCCGGCGAAACGGATGCCGAGTTCGAGGACACGCTCTCGCTCTGTCGCGAGGTGCGGTTCGACGATGCGTTCACGTTCAAGTTCTCCGCGCGGGAAGGCACGCCGGCCACGCGGATGCCCCGCGAGTGGTCCATTCCCTCGGCGGTGATGGACGCCCGGTACGACGCGCTCGTCGCCACGGTCCGCGGCATCGCGCGGGAGCGCAACCTGGCGCGGTTGGGGGAGCGGCTCGAGGTGCTGGTCGAGAAGGAGGCCCGCAAGGGCGGGGAACTGCTCCAGGCTCGGTCGCGCGACTTCAAGACGGTGCTG
>JBANGJ010000111.1:0-2754 GCA_037975505.1 Gemmatimonadota bacterium
TCGCCGAGCTGAACAGCGGCCGGCGCATCATGATCCGCACCGGCCGGAAGACGGCCAGCGGCAAGTCGGCGATGCGCAGCCTCTACACGGTGCCCCTCGCGGTGATGCTGGGCGTCGAGAACGTGCGCGAGGCGGTCGAGGCCCGCGCCGTCGAAGTGCTCGACCAGCGCCTCGGCCATGAGATCGATCGCGCGCTCACGGGGTCCAGATGAGCGACCCAACGCGCCTCGAGGCCGCCTCCTACCGCGCCGCCGCGCCGGGCACGCTCGTCGCGCTCCACGGCGCGCTGAAGGCACGCATGGTCGAAGTGGCCGCCGCGTTCTGGTCGCTGCCGACGAAGGCCAGCTACCCGGCCGATCAGCGCGCGCCCGAGGTGATCGACGGCTGGCTCCCGCCCAAAACGGGTGCCGATGCCGAGCAGTTCCCCTTTCTGATCGTGCGGCCGCGCAGCGGCACCGACGCCGCGCAGGGCGCCGATCAGGACGCGCGCGCCACCGTCGAGATCATCATCGGCACGTACAGCGACATCGACGACGGCTGGACCGACGTGCAACTGCTCATCGATGCGATCCGCCTGAGCCTCGGCGGCGAACCAGTTCTCGCCGGCACGGCGTTCGAGCACATCGGCCCGCTGACCTGGGATCTCCCGGAGGTGCAGACGAGGCCGCAGTGGCTCGGCAGCGTCACCACCCAATGGACCCTGCCCCGGCCGCGCCGGGTCGAAGCGCGCAATCCAGCGCAGGAGTGATCATGGCCCACGGCGTCAGCGTCTCCGAAGTCCCCACCGGCGTCCGGCCCCCGGTCCGCGTCACCGCCGGACTGCCCGTCTACGTCGGCACCGCGCCGGTCAACCTCGGCACGCTCGTCGACGTCGTGAACAAGCCCATGCTGTTCTACACGCTGGCGGAGTACGTGGCGAAGTGCGGCCCGATCCCGCCGGCGAGCGAGTGGGGCAAGTGGACGCTGGCGGAGGCCGCGTCCGCGCACTTCTCCGTCTACAGCGTCGCCCCGTTCGTCGCGATCAACGTCATCGACCCGACGAACAGCGACCACTACAACCAGCTCGTCACCGAGCCGGTGGTGCTGGACGCCAACGGCGACGCCTTCGTCGAGATGTACGGCACCACGACCCCGCTCTACGGCGTGATCAAGTCCACGGTGGTCGTGCGCTACGGCGGCGTGCCGCAGACCCTCGGCGACGACTACACGCTGGCCTTCGACGACGACGGGTTCCTGGTGATCTCGCGCGTCGAGGGCGGGGACATCCCGGCGAGCTCGACGATCACCGTCAGCTGCAACTATCTCGACCCGGACGGCGTCGACGCCGCGGACATCATCGGCGGCTACAGCGCCGGCGTGTACACCGGCCTCGAGGTCGTCAAGCAGGTCTATCGCAAGCTGCGCCTGGTCCCCGGCTTCATCCTCGCGCCGAAGTGGAGCCAGCAGCCCTCCGTGGCCGCGCGCATGGCGACCATCGCCGGGAACGTCGACGGCGGGTTCCGTGCACACGCGCTCGTCGATCTCTCGTCGGACCCCTACGAGATCGCCACCCACGCGGACTGCGCGGCGTGGAAGAGCGACAACGGCTTCAACGTCGCCGGAATGACGCCGTGCTGGCCGAAGTTCAAGAACGTCGTCGACGACGTGGACAACGTCTACCACCTCTCGACGGTGATGGCCTGCCGGGCGAACCTCACCGACGCTGCGCGCGGCGGCATCCCGTACGCGAGCCCGTCGAACCAGGCGATCACCGGGACGTCGGCGGTGCTCGACGACGATACCGAGGTGCTGCTGACGAACGAGCAGGCCGGTGCGCTCAACGCGCAGGGGATCGTCACCGCGCTCAACGGCTTCAATGGCTGGCGCCTCTGGGGCAACCGGACCGGGCTCTATCCCGGCAACACGGATCCGAAGGATGCGTTCATCCCGATCCGGCGGATGTTCAACTGGTTCCAGAACACCGTGATCCTGACGACGGACCGAGACGTGGATCAGCCCGGCAATCGCCGCCTGATCGACTCGGTCATCGGAACGATCGGCAGCCTGATCAACGGGCTCATCGCGTCCGAGGCGTTCATCGACGGCAAGATCGAGTTCCGCGAGGACGAAAACCCGGCCACGGACCTCGCCGACGGGATCATCCGCTGGCACGTCACCCTGACCCCGCCGTCCCCGGCCGAAAGCATCAACTTCGTCCTGGAGTACGACCCCGCGGCCCTCGCCGCGCTCTTCGCGTAGGAGGACCGCCGTGGCGCTGACCCCCGAAAAGCTGGTGAACTACAGCGTCTATGGAGGCGTGGGCTCGATCATCTTCATGGGCCTCGCGGACGTGGAGCTGCCGAAGTTCGAGTCGGTGACGGACACGATCAGGGGCGCCGGGGTCGGGGGCGAGTACGAGAGCCCGGTCATCGGCCACTTCAAGGCCATGTCGGTCAAGTTGAAGTGGCGCGCCGTGACCAGCGCCGCCCTTGGCCTCCTCGCGCCGACACACCACGTCCTCGACATCCGGCAGTCGGTGCAGGTGCAGGATCCCATGCTGGGCGCGCTCGCCACCGAGGCGTGGCGCGTCGAGGTGCGTGGGCCGTCGAAGATGCTCGGCCTCGGCAAGCTCGAGCCCGGCAAGCCCACCGACGCGGAGTGCGAGATCTCCGTGGCGAAGATCATCGTCTCGAAGGCCGGCGTCCCGATCGTGGAGTTCGACCCCTTCAACATGGTCTACAAGGTCAACGGCTTCGACCACCTGCGCAGCGTGCG
>JBANGJ010000002.1:0-4156 GCA_037975505.1 Gemmatimonadota bacterium
CCTTCGCGATGTCGATCATCTGCATCATCTCGTCCGCCTGGTAGCAGTGGTTGTGGACGAGGATGTTGCCGCGGAGCACCTCCGCGAGGGTCTCGTTGCCGAGGTCCCGCGCCGGCGGGTCACCGACCGGGTTGGCGAGCCAGGCGTCCCAGCGGCGGCGATACGCGTCCGCCGCGATCCAGGCGGCGCGGTAGCCGGCAACGTTGCCCATGCGCGTGGAGGGACCGCGGTTCGCATAGACGCGCTTCGGATTCTCACCGCAGGCCATCTTGAGGCCGTAGGGCGCGCCGGGGAACTTCATCCCCTGCACGGAGCGCGAGGGCACGACCTTGAGGACGACGCTCCGGCCGCCGATCAGGTTCGCGGAGCCCGGGAGCACCTGGAGGGTTGTGGTGCCGCCCGCGAGGTTGCGCGGGAACTGCGGATCCTGGGGCCAGACCGAGTGCTCCGCCCAGACGTGGGCGGTCACCGGGTTGGTCGCCTCATTGCCGTCCTGGTGGGCCGCGGTGCCCGGCGCCGGATACACCCCGAGGTGCGAATGGGTGTCGATCAGGCCGGGTGTGACGAACTTACCGGCGCCGTCGATGACCACGGCGCCCGCCGGGACGTCGACCGTCGCCCCGACGGCCGCAATCTTGCCGTCGCGCATCAACACGGCGCCGTTCCGGATGAGCGGACCGGCTGCCGTATAGATGTTGACGTTCCGGATCACCGTCGGCCGCGACGGGAACGGGACGTAGGTGCTCGGGAAGGGGTCGGCGTTGGGGCGGGACACCGCGCCGGCCACGAGCGCCGGCTTGGGCGCCGCCGCGGTCGCCGGTGCCTGCGCGGTGGCCGGTGCCCACGGGGCGAGCGCGGCCCCGAGCGCGACGAGCGCCATCGGGAGAGAGCGTGGGTGCATCGGAGAGATGGTCCTCAGGGTGAGGGAGGGTGAAGCGGGAATATGCGCCTCGCGAGGGCTACGTCGTCAGTGCAGAGCCCGTTGACGCCCATCGCGGCCAGGGTCTGGAGCGACGCCGCGTCGTTGACGGTCCACGCGATGACCCGGCGTCCGTCGGCGCGGGCGGCGCGGACGAGGTCGGCGTCCACGAACGGTCGGGCGCGCCACAGGTCGCGGGCGGAGACGGCGCGGGCCGCGGCGACGGCCTCCACCGGGTAACTCGCCTCCAACACCCCGCGGGCAACAGCAGGCGCGAGGCGCGCCGCGCGGGCGACCTCCCGATGGTCGAAGGCGTGCACCGCCGCACGCGCCTGGGCGCCCTGGCGTGCGATGCAGGCGAGTGTGCCCGCGGCGGTGTCCACGCCCTTCAGCTCACAGTAGATGCGGACGGTGGGGGGGGTCGCCTCGAAGACCGCATCCAAAGTCGGGATGGGCTCGCCCAGCGCGGTCTGGGCGGTCACCGCTGCCAGCGGGAGTATGGCGATCGGGGACCCGTCCGCGAGGACGGGGTCGTGGTGGACGACGATGCCTCCATCGGACGTCTGATGGACATCGAGTTCGATGGCGTCCGCCCCGAGCTCGACTGCCCGCCGGAACGCGGCGAGGCTATTCTCCGGGCGTTCCCGCGATGCGCCGCGGTGGGCGATGATCTCAGGATGGGGCACGGCGCCAACTTAACGCCGGCGCGGGACCGGCGTCTCATCGGGTGAGCCATGGGGACCATCCACGCGACCCACGCCCCCGCGTCTGACGCGGAGCTGATCTCCCGCTGGCTCGGGGGCGACCAGCGCGCGGCCGGGGCCCTCGTGGAGCGGCACGCCCCCGCGGTGGCCCGTTTCGCGGCGAGTCTCGGCGAGCGGGAGGGGGTGGAGGAGTTGGTCCAGGACACCTTCGTCCGCGCCTTCGCCTCGTTGGATGGGTTCCGGTCGGACAGCGCCCTGCGGACGTGGTTGTTCACCATCTGCAAGCGCCTCTGGCTGGACCGCCGGCGCAGCGAGCGGCGGCGACGGGAGGATGTGGAGCTCGGGGAGGCGCACGCGGCGACGGACGCCGACGCGCTGGACGGGTTGGTGGCGGAGGAGACGGCGGCGCGGATCCGCGCCGTGATGACCACCCTGTCGCCGATGCAGCGGGAGGTCTTCGCCCTCCGGGTGAACGAGGGGATGGCGTACGAGGAGATCGCGCAGGTGGTGGGCAGTACGGCGGGGTCCTGTCGGGTGCACTACCACAACGCAGTCAAGCTGATCAGGGAGCGAGTGACCGATGAGTGAATGCATGGAATTCGACCTCCGGGATGACCTCCCGCGATTCGCGCTCGACGCGCTGGAGCCGGCGGCGGCCGAGACGGTGCGCACCCATCTGGCCGGGTGCGCGTCCTGCCAGGCCGAGCTCGCCCTGCTGCGCACGGCGCGCCGGCTGGCGGAGGCGGACGCGTCGACCGTGGACGTGGGCCGCATCGTCACCGCCGTCGCCGAGGCACAGACGCGCGGCGCTTCGCCGTCGCCGCTGCGACTCGTCCGAACCAAGCCCCGCTGGGCGTCGCGCGGGGTCCTCGCCGCGGCGGCCTCCGTGGTGTTGATGGTGAGTGTCGCGTTGCCCGTGTGGCGGCGGGATGCGTCAACCGCCGCCGCTGACACCCGGCGCGATACGGCCGTCGTCGGGGCAGCCGGCAATGCGGCCGGTGTCGTGGCGGTGCCGGTGGAAGGGGGCTTGGAATCGCTGTCGGACGCCGACCTGTCGGCGTTGCTCGGTGTGTTGGACGGCCTTGAGGCGACGCCGGTCGCCGAACCCACGACGCTCGGCACGCCGATCGTCGATGTCCAGGAGGTCCCGTGATGCGTGCTCGCGTCCTGATGCTGGTCCTCTCGCTCGCCCTGGCTGGGCTGAGGCCCGCGCTCGCCCAGCAGGGCCCGCCCCCGCGGGATTCGATGATGCCGATGGTGCGGCAGCGGATGGATCAGATGATCCGTCGCCGGCTCGGCCTGACCGACGACCAGGCGCGTCGCCTCGCCGCGACGACGCGGCGGTTCGAGGCACGTCGCATCGCGCTCTTCGGCCAGGAGCGGGAGGCCCGTGCGGCGCTCCGCGACCATCTCGAGAGCGGCGACACCACGCGGGGGCCGCAGGTCGCCGCGCTCCTCGATCGACTCCTGCAGGTGCAGCGGGGGCGGCTGGACCTTCTCGACCAGGAGCAGAAGGAGCTCGCGACCTTCCTCACGCCGATCCAGCGCGCGCAGTTCCTCGGACTCGAGGAGCAGATGCGGTCACGGATGGAGGCGGTGCGCGGTCGTCCGCTCGGGCCGCCGGACCCCGGTGAGGGGCGAGGTGGACGCCCACGCGCGCCGCGACCGCCGGACGATCAGCCTTCGCTCCTCCGGCCGTAGCCCGTCCACACCGCCAGCGGCACGGTGAGCAGCAGGGCCCACGCGTAGGTGTTGTGTAGCCCGACGTCCAACGGGGTGAGCGGAGGGAACGCGCCGCCGGCCGTCGTGCTGGCCGCCAGAATCGTCGGGAGGAACCAGGGCAGCAGGAACGGCCAGGTGCAGACGGTCAGGTCGAGGAGATTCGCCCGACGATAGGCGCTCACGCCGGCGACGGTGCCGAGGCGCGAGACCACCGGGCCGACGGCTAGGATCGCCACCACGCTATGCGTGGTGAGCACGACGGCGCCGGAGACGAGCCCGACGATGAGCCATTCGGCTCGGCGTGGCGTCGCCGCGGCGCCGTGAACGCGAGCGAGCAACTGCGTGAGCGCCGTGGACGCCTGGAGCGTGCCGACGAGCCCCATCAGGAGGATTGTGAAGACGCTCACGCCCACCCCGCGTCCGAGCCCATCCACGAGTACCCCGCGTGCTCCGAACGCACTCGGCTCGACGTGGAGGAGGGCGCCGGCGCGCAGATGGCCCGTCACGAGGCCGAGCGTCACGGCCACGCCGATCCCCGCGAGGAGTCCCTCGAGGAGCGGTCGACGACGCAGCATCATCCCGATCACCAGCATCGGGGCGAGGAGCATCACGACGCCGGTCGCCGCGCCGACCTCCGACGCGGCGAGGGGTGGCGGTGTCGTGACCGGCCGACGTGAGGCCCAAAGCAGGCTCGCCGTCAGGGCGATGAGGCCGGCCGGGACCACGTACTGCAGGCGCGCGCGCACCGTCCCCGCCACATCGGTGCTCTGCGACCCCGCGCTGGCGATCGAGGTGTCGGAGATGGGAGAGA
>JBANGJ010000010.1:0-2537 GCA_037975505.1 Gemmatimonadota bacterium
ACGTCCGACGTCACCCGCGTGACCACGCGCCCCACCGGCGTGCGGTCGAAGAACGGGATCGGGAGCCGCTGCAGGTGGGCGAACAGCTCGCGCCGCAGGTCGTGCATCACCCGTTGGCCGAGGATCCCGGTGAGGAGGGTGTCGAGGTACCCGCACACCACCTGGAGCAGCAGGGCGCCCACGAGCAGCGCCACCGAGTGCCGCACGAGGGCCGAATCCCCGGCGGGGATCGCGACGTCGATCACGCGGCGCGTGAGGAGCGGCGGCACGACCTGCAGGGCGCCCTCGACCATCAGCACCACCAGCGCCCCCGCCACCAGCCCGCTGTAGGGCCGGACGTAGGCGAGGAGGCGCCGGGCGAGGCGTCCGTCGAACGCCTTGCCCAGCGCCTCCTCGTCGTGCGGAGCGGCCGGCGCGGTCACCGCGACTCGGGGGTCAGCGCGGGAACGCCGCGGCGCTGATGCTCGGGAGGATCCGGAGCGCGTTGCGGTAGTAGATCTTCTGCAGCACCGGGTCGGGGAGCCCGAGCCCGTACATCGCCCAGAAGGCGTGGTACTTCTTGTGGTACGGGAAGTACTCGTCGAAGGTCTCGAGCACCCGGAAGTAGGTCTTGTACTCCTCCGGCACCCAGGAATCCTTCCCCATCAGGATCCGGTCCTGGTACTTGAGGAAGAACTCGCGGGCGAACCGCGGCTGCCGGGCCGGCTCGTAGATCACGGCGCCGAGCTCCGTGACCATGTTCGGGAAGCTGTCCATCAGCGCGGCGAGGTGCGCCAGGTCCTGCCCGTACCAGCCGAGGTGCGCATTGATGAACGTCGTCCGCCGATGCCGCCGGAAGATGTCGTGCTGCTCGCCCATCAACGTCTCGAACGAGGGATACCGCTCCGGCGGGCGTGCCCGCGACGGGTAGAGCACCAACTCCAACCAGCGCTCGTTGTGCTCGTCGATCGGGTCGAAGAACGAGCGGGGCTCCGCGGTGTGGATGAGCACGGGCATCCCGAGCTCCCCGGCCTTGGCCCACACCGGGTCGAACCGCGGGTCGTTCGTCGGGATCCGGCGCCCCGCGCCGTCCTTCAAGTCCATCCCGAGGTTCTTGAAGATCTTCAGGCCACGCGCTCCGGCCGCGTAGTCGCGCTCCAACTGCGCCGCCGCCCGCAGCCCCCACATCGGGTCGTCGATCCCCGTGAAGTCGAGGTTCGCGAAGACCACGAAGCGGCCCGGATGGGCGGCGTACGTCGCCAGCATCTGGCGGAGCGGCTCGCCGGTGCCGCCGCTCAGGTTGATCATCACCTGCAGGTTCAGCGCGTCCATCTGCCGCACCAGCGTGTCCGTCCCGGCGGGGGAGCGGAGCGGCTGGTGGTTGTGGATGTCGATGAAGGGGAATTTGGCCCGCCGAACCTCCGCCCCGGGCACCCGCAGCGTCGAGCGGGGCTCGTACGCCTCGAACGACATCGTGGGGCGGCTGGGATTCGGCCGTTCCTGCGCAGCGAGCACGAGGGGGCCGGCGGCCAGCGCGAGGGCGAAGGCCGCGAGCAGACGGGACGATGGGACGATGGGACGGACCATACCGGACTCCGAAGAGGATGGTTCAAGGTCACCTCCGCGGGGTCCCGGGCGCCACCCCTCGCTACCTTTCCCCACATATGAAGGACCGCATCACCATCCGGGGCGCCCGGCTCCACAACCTGAAGGACGTCTCGGTGGACCTCCCGCGCGCGGCGGTGACGGTCATCACGGGGCCGTCCGGGTCGGGCAAGTCCTCGCTCGCCTTCGACACGATCTACGCCGAGGGACAGCGGCGCTACGTGGAGTCCCTCTCCGCCTACGCGCGCCAGTTCCTCGAGCGGATGCCGAAGCCCGACGTGGACCTCATCGAGGGGCTCTCCCCCGCGGTCGCCATCGAGCAGAAGAACCCGACGCGGACCTCGCGCTCCACCGTCGGCACCGCGACGGAGATCTACGACTACCTCCGGCTCCTCTGGGCCCGCGTGGGCCGCACCCACTGCCCCCACTGCGACCGCGTCCTGCGGCCCGACTCCGCCGAGTCCGTCGCCGACGCCCTGGAGGCGCTCGGCGAGGGCACGCGCCTGCACGTGACCTTCCCCTTCGCCAGATCCGCCAAACTCAAGCACGCCGCGATCGTGGAGCACCTTCGCGCCAAGGGGTTCGTGCGCGTGGCCGTGGCCGGGGTGGTGCACCACCTCGACGACCTCAAGGGCACCAAGCCCAACCTGGGCACCGCCAAAGAGGTGCTCGTCGTCACGGATCGCCTCGTCACCGGCGAGGGGATCCGCGCCCGGCTGACCGACGCGCTCGAGACCGCCTTCGCCGAGGGGGACGGCGACGCGGTGGTCCTCCTCGGCGACCCGGGCGCGGCCACCGGCAGCGAGGCGCGGCGCTACACCACGAGCTTCCGGTGCCCCGACGATGGGTACGTGGCCCCGGCCCCCTCACCGCAGCTCTTCTCGTTCAACAACCCCCGCGGCGCCTGCGGCACCTGCAACGGCTTCGGCGCCACACTGGAGTACGACGAGGCC
>JBANGJ010000016.1:0-6280 GCA_037975505.1 Gemmatimonadota bacterium
AGGCGGAGGCAGCGGCGCGCGGGCTCCGCGCGCGGTTCCTGGGCGTGCAGACACCGGCGCAGGTGAATGCGCTGATGCAGCGCGCGACGGTGGTCTGCGGCCCGAGTGTGGTGGACGCGCGCGGGAACGCCGAGGGGCTCCCCTTCACGTTCCTCGAGGCGCAGGCCTGTGGCTGCCCGGTGGTCGTCTCGACGTCCGGTGGTACGGGGGAGGGCGTCGCCGACGGCGAGACGGGCTTCCTCTTCGCGCCAGGGGATGAAGTGGCGTTGGCGCGGCACCTGATCGCCGTGCTCACCGACCCCGAGCGACGCGCGCGGATGAGTCGCGCGGCACGGCAGCGGATGGTGGAGCGGTTCAATCTCGAGAGGCAGACGCGGGTGCTCGAGCGGATCTACGACGGCGTGGTGCGGGGGGAGAACCGCCCGGGCCGGCCGGGGTAGGGGATCGAGGCGGGCCCACACATCACCAGCGGAGCACCAGATGCGTCGGATGATGGCGGTGGCACTCGGGATCAGCGGCACCATGGCGGCGATGCCTGCGGTGGGCGGGGCGCAGGAGGTCGCGCGGACGGTGCGGCTCGGCCAGACGGTGCACGAGCAGCTCACCGCACGCGACCCGCGGCTCGGAGAGCGCGGCGCGTTCCACGTCTTCCGGCTCGAGGCCAAGGCAGGGACGCGCTACCTGGTGACCATGCGGTCCGAAGACGTGGATGCCTATGTGTGGGTCGCGCGCCCCGTCGCCGGGCTCACCGACCGGATTGCCTCGGACGACGATGGCGCGGGGGAGACCGACGCGCGCCTGAGCTTCCGGGTCCGGGAGGCCGGCACGTACCTCGTGGTGGCGCAGGCGCTCGACGAGGAGGAGACCGGCGGCTACACGCTCCTCGTGGAGGAGGCCCCGCCGGCCGGTCCGGTCGCGACGAGTCCCATTGCGTTGGGGCAGATTCTCGAGGGGGCGGTCGACGCGGACGGCCCGGTGATGGACGACGGCGACGAACAGGCGCCCTACCGCGCCTATGCGTTCACGGGGCGCGGGGAGCGCGTGCGGGTGACGGTGCGCTCGGGCGCGTTCGACGCCAAGGTGAAGGTCGTCCGGCTCACCGCCACGGGGGAGGAGCCGGTGGCTGATGACGACGATGGCGCCGGGGGGACCGATGCCGAGGTGGTCTTCGCCGCGAACGGCGCGTACCGCATCTACGTGCGGCCGCTGCGGGAGCGGGACGCGGGGGCCTTCACCATCGCGGTGATGGACGCCGGGGTCGCCCCGGCGACGCGGCGACGGCCCTAGTCGACCTGCAGGACGGCGAGGAAGGCCTCCTGCGGGATCTCCACGGAGCCGACCTGCTTCATGCGCTTCTTCCCCTCCTTCTGCTTCTCGAGGAGCTTGCGCTTGCGGCTGATGTCGCCGCCGTAGCACTTGGCCAGCACGTCCTTCCGGAGGGCCTTCACGGTGGTCCGGGCGATGACCTTCTGGCCGATGGCCGCCTGGATCGCCACCTCGAACAGCTGGCGCGGAATCAGGTCCTTAAGCTTGTCGGCCACCTTGCGGCCCCACTCGTACGCCTTCTCCGTGTGCACGATGACGCTGAAGGCGTCGATGGGGTCGCCGTTGATGAGCATGTCGAGCCGGACGAGGTCCGAGCGGCGGTAGCCGAGGATCTCGTAGTCGAGTGAGGCGTAGCCGCGGCTGATCGACTTGAGCTTGTCGAAGAAGTCGAGGATGATCTCGCCCAGCGGGAACTCCCAGTCGATCTCAACGCGGGACGTGTCGATGTAGCTCATCCCCTTGTACTCGCCGCGCCGCTCGGTGCCGAGCGTCATGATCGGCCCGATGTACTCGCTCGGGACCATGATGCGCGCCTTCACGTACGGCTCCTCCACCCAGTCGATGACCGTGCTCGGCGGCATGAGGGCGGGGTTCTCCACCAGGACCTGCTCGCCGTCGGTCTTGAAGACGTGGTACTCCACGCTCGGGACGGTCGTGACGAGGTCGAGATCGAACTCGCGTTCGAGGCGCTCCTTCACGATCTCCATGTGCAGGAGGCCGAGGAAGCCGCAGCGGAAGCCGAAGCCGAGGGCGGTGGAGCTCTCGGGCTGGTAGTTGAGCGAGGCATCGTTGAGCTGGAGCTTCTCGAGCGCGTCGCGGAGGTCCTCGTACTGCTGCGTGTCCGTCGGGAAGACGCCGGCGAAGACGAAGGAGCGGACCGCCTGGTAGCCCGGGAGGGCCTCCGTCGCCTTGTGGTCCGCGTCGAAGATCGTGTCGCCAGCGCGGGTCTCGCGGACCGACTTCACGCTGGCCACCACGTAGCCCACCTCGCCCGCGGTCAGCTGCGGCGCGGGAACCTGGCGGAGCTGGTTGTAGCCGACGTCCAGTACCTCGTACACGGACTCCGAGGTCCCGAAGGTGATGCGCATCCCCTTGCGGAGGACGCCGTCGACCACCCGGACGCTCGGGATGGCGCCACGGTACTTGTCGTAGTACGAGTCGTAGATGAGTGCGCGGAGCGGGCCGGCGGCGTCGCCGCGCGGGGGCGGCACCTTCTTGACGACCTCCTCCAGCAGCGCCGGGATGCCGACCCCTTCCTTGGCGCTCACGAGGAGGATGTCCTCCGGGGCGCAGCCGATGAGGTCCACGATCTCCTGCCGCCGCTTCTCGGGCTCGGCGCCCGGGAGGTCGATCTTGTTGAGGATCGGGATGATCTCGAGCCCCGCATCCATCGCGAGGAAGAGGTTCGAGAGCGTCTGCGCCTGGATCCCCTGCGAGGCGTCGACCACGAGGATCGCGCCCTCGCACGCCGCCAGCGAGCGGGAGACCTCGTAGGTGAAGTCCACGTGCCCCGGCGTGTCGATCAGGTTGAGCTCGTAGGTGACGCCGTCCGCGGCGTCGTAGCTCATCCGGACGGCGTTGAGCTTGATCGTGATCCCGCGCTCGCGCTCGAGGTCGAGCGTGTCGAGCACCTGGGCCTTCATCTCGCGCTTCTGGAGCATCCCCGTGGCCTCGATGAGGCGGTCGGCCAGGGTGGACTTCCCGTGGTCGATGTGGGCGACGATGCAGAAGTTGCGGATCAGGGACGGCGGGGTCACGGGCGGGCGGGTGGGGCGCGAGGTCAGACGTCGAATCGTGAAAGCTAGCGGGGCCGACGGGGCGCTCCAACCGCGCCACCCCTTTGAGCGCGTCCCCGGCGCCCGTATGTTCCCCCTCGCATGTCCGCGCCCGCCGCCCCAGCAGTCCGGGCCGATCTCATGGATCCCGCCACCCTCGCGGCCCTCGGGCGCCTCGAGGTCGTGTCGCGTTGGCTGGTGGACGGCCTCCTCGCCGGTCTGCACCGCTCCCCCAAGAAGGGGTTCTCGGTGGAGTTCGCGGAACATCGCGAATACCAGCCCGGGGACGACCTGCGCTTCATGGACTGGAAGGTCGTGGCCCGCGCCGACCGCTGGCTCATCAAGCAGTTCGAGGAGGAGACGAACGTCCGCGCCACGCTCGTCCTCGACGTGAGCCGCTCGATGGCGTGGGCCGGCGCCCCGGGCCGACTGACCAAGCTCGCCTACGCCGAGCAGCTCATCGCGGCGCTCGCGCTCCTGCTGGTGCGCCAGCGCGACGCCGTGGGGCTCATCCGGTTCGACGACGCGCTGCGCACGGTGGTGCCGCCCCGCTCCGGGCAGACCCACTTCCGCAAGCTCCTCGGCACCCTCGAGGAGGCGGGCGCGGGTCAGGGGTCGGACGCCGCCGGGGCCCTCGCGCAGGCCGGCAAGCTCATCACGCGCCGCGGGATGGTGATCCTCGTGTCCGACCTGCTGCTCGACCCGCAGGAGATCACCGACACGGTGCAGGCGCTGCGCGCGCAGGGGCACGACGTGACCTGCCTGCACGTCCTCGATCCCGCGGAGCAGCAGCTGGACGTGGCCGCCGGCGATGCGACCTTCGTGGACCCCGAGCGCGGCGACGCGATGCGGGTGGCGCCCGCCGACGTGCGCGAGGCGTATCGGGACACCGTGGCGGAGGCCATCGCGGAATGGCGGGCCCATTTCGCCGCCGCGGGCGCGTTCTATGAACCGGTGCTGACGGACCAGCCGTTCGGTGTGCCGCTGCGCCGGGCCTTCGCGCGTCGGCAGCGCCTCTCGTGACCTTCCTCGCCCCCTGGGCGCTCGTCCTCGCGGCCGCCGCGGGTGTGCCCCTCGTGCTGCACCTGTGGCGCCGTCGCGCCACGCAGCGCGTCGAGTTTCCCGCCGTGCGCTACCTGCGGCGGATGCAGCGGGAGCACGCCCGCGAGGTGACGCTGCAGAACCTCCTGCTAATGCTCCTGCGCGTCGGCATCGTCCTCGCCCTCGCGCTCGCGGCCGCGCGGCCCGTGGGCCCGCTGCCGGGCGCGAGCCACGCGCCGACTGCGGTGGCACTGGTGCTGGACAACTCGCTCTCCGCACAGGCGGTGGACCGCGATGGGCCGATGCTCGCGCGCCTCGTCGGGTCGGCACGCGCGGTGGTGGCGGCGGCCGCGGCCGGCGACCGGCTGTGGCTCGTCACACTGGACGGCACGGTGGCCGGCGGCGATGCCGCGACGCTCGACGCCGCCCTCGCGGGACTTCGTCCGCTGGATGGCGCGGGAGATGCCCCCGCCGCGCTGCGCCGCGCGGCGGCGCTCGTCCGCGGGAGCGGCCTCCCGTCGGGCCGCGTGGTGGTGCTCACCGACGCGCAGGCGACCACCTGGCAGGCGGCCGATGCGGCGGCGCGCGACGGCGTCGGGGTCGTGCTCGTGGTGCCGCCGGGGACGCCGGGGGCGAACCGCGCGGTCACGGCGGTCGCCGCCGAGCCGTTGCATTGGGACCCCCGCGGGGCCGTGCGCGCGACCATCGTCGGTGACGACTCGGCGAGCTGGCGTCTCGTCGTGAGCGGACGCACCGTCGCGCGCGGCACCGCCCTCCCGGGCGCGTCCGTCCTCGCGCGGGCCCAGACGACGGCGCGCGGATGGGTGGCCGGCGCCATCGAACTCGCGCCGGATGAACTGCGCGGCGACGACGTCCGTCACTTCGCCGTGCACGTGGGGGAGCCGCCCGCCGTGGTCGTCGACGCCGGGGCGAGCCCCTTCCTCCGCGGCGCCGTCGCGGCACTCGCCGAGGGCGGACGGATCCGCCGAGGTGACGGCGTGCTGCTCGCGAGCGCGGAGCGCGCCCGCCGACCGGCGTTGCTCTTCGCGCCCGCGGACCCGGTGCGCGTCGCCGAGGCCAACCGGGCCCTCGAGCGCGCGGGTATCCCGTGGCGGTTCGGGGCGCGGCGCGAGGGCCCGGCCCCGCTCGTCGGCATCGGGGTGGACGGCGCGGTGGCGCGGTCCTGGTACCGCCTGACCATCGCGCCGGGGGCCTCAGCGGTGGACACGGTCGCCCGGGTGGGCGGCGAGCCATGGGCGGTGGCCGGTGAGGACTACGTGCTCGTGGCCTCCGCGGCGGAGCCGACCGCCACCGACCTGCCGGTGCGCGCTGCCTTCGTGCCTTGGCTCGATCAGGTGCTCGCGCAACGCCTCGCGTCCGGCACGGTGGGTGTCACCGAGGCCGCCCCGGGGGCGATGGTGCGCGTGCCGGCGCGCGTGGACGCGCTCGAGGGGCCCGAGGGGCGCACCCGCCCGGTCGTCGCCGGCGGGCAGGCGCAGGCGCCGTGGACGGCGGGGGTCTCGTTCTGGCGTCGGGCGGGTGAGCGTGTGGGCGCGCTCGTGGTGAACGCGGAGCCGCAGGAGTCCGATGCCGCGCGGCTCGCGCCGGACACACTCGCGGCACGGTTGGGGGAGACGGTGACCGCCGCGCCGAGTGACGTGGCGCGGGCGGCCTTCGCGGCTGGCGGCGCCCGTGCGCTGGCACGTACCTGCCTGGTCCTCGCGTTGCTGCTCCTCGCGGTCGAATGGATCGTGGCGACGCGCGGGATCGGGCGGCGTGCCGCCCCGGCGGAGCGCTGATGGGTCTCCCCATCCTGCGCGAGCGCCTGGCCGCGCTCCCCGCCTTCCGTAGCCTCACCGCCTCGCTCCCCGAGGTGAATGGGCACGTCACCGTGAGCGGGCTCGCCGGCTCGGCGGACGCCGTCCTCGTCGCCACGCTCGCGGAGCGGGAGCCCAATCGACTCTTCGTGGTGGTGGTCGACCAGGTGCCGGAGGCGGAGCGCTGGCTCGCCGACCTCCAATCGGTGGCGGACGACGGGGGCATCGCGCTCTACCCGCCCCGGGAGGGATTCGGCGAGGTCGAGCCGCACGCCGAGGTGGCCGGGGAGCGCGTGGAGACGCTCGAGGCGCTGGGGCGCG
>JBANGJ010000057.1:0-18664 GCA_037975505.1 Gemmatimonadota bacterium
CCGACGCCCCGGTCCCCATCGGGGGCCGACGACGCGCGCTCCGCCCGCGACTGGTTCGGCGCGCTCGCGCGGCGCGGGATTCGGCAGTCGGCCGCGCCCGGCCGCCCCACGCCGAGGGCCAGCAGCGCCGATCTCGCCGCGGCCATCGCGGCCCTCAGTACCGAGCCCCTCCCGCTGGGTGGGGCCAACGACCACGCTTTCGACGACTGGCTCCGAGGTCCCGCCTGATGCGCATCGCGGTCTTCAACGGCCCCAATCTCAATCTCCTCGGCATTCGCGAGCCGGACATCTACGGCACCACCACGCTCGGGGAGATCGAGGCCCGGCTGGAGGCCATCGGTGCCGAGCTGGGCATCACGCTCCTCTTCTCGCAGTTCAACGACGAGGGGCGGATGCTCGACGCGATTCATAACTGCTACGGCGTCGTCACCGGCGCCTTGGTGAACGCCGGGGCGTGGACCCACACCTCGCTCGCGATCCGCGACGCCTTCACCGCCGTCTCGCTGCCGTATGTCGAGGTGCACCTCTCGAACATCTACGCGCGCGAACCGGAGCGGCGGCATTCGTGGCTCGCGCCGGGGGCCATCGGCATCGTCGCCGGCTTCGGCGCCGATGGCTACGAGCTCGCGCTCCGCGGCCTCGTCGCCGCCCTGCGTCGCGACGCCGTCGGCGAGGCGTGACGCTCTCCTCGCTGCTGTACGCCCTCCTCGCGGCCGCGGGGAACGTCGTGGGCGCCGCGGCGGTCACCGCCCGCCCGCGCTGGTCCCCGCGCGCGCTCGAACTGCTCCTGGCGCTCTCCGCAGGTTTCCTCGTCACCGTCGCCATCACGGGCCTGCTCCCCGAGGCCTTCGCGCGCGGCGGGACGGAGGGGGGGATCCTCGTCCTCGCCGGGTTCCTGCTGGTGCACCTCACCCAGCACGCGCTCGTCGGGCACTTCCACTTCGGGGAGGAGACGCACCAGGTCAGCCCCGCCGTGGGGAACTCCGCCCTCGCCGGCCTCCTGCTGCACACCTGTGTGGACGGCGTCGCGATCGCGAGCGCCTTCCACGTGAGCGCCGAGCTCGGCGTCCTCGTGTTCGGGGCCGTCTTCCTGCACAAGGTTCCCGAAGGGCTCGCCATCGCCTCGCTCTGGATCGCGTCAGGACGTTCGCGTCGGGCCGCCCTCGGGGCCGCGGCCGCGCTCGGCGCCGCGACCCTCGTCGGCGTCCTGATCACCGAGGCGCTCGATCCGCTCGCGCACTACGGCTTGGGGCTTGCCGCCGGAGTGACGCTCTATGTCGGGGGCTCCAACCTGATTCCGGAGTTTCAGGGGAAGGGCGGCTGGGGACTCAACGCGACCTTCTTCGTGGGGTGCGGCATCGCGCTCGCGCTCCGCGCCCTCCTCGGGCCCTGAGGCCCGGATGCGGAGCCGCGCGCGGTCCATCGGCGTCGAGGCCGCACCTGGGCTCTTCGAGCGCCCGCTCGGCGCGCCCCTCGCCTCCCGGCTCCGTCCGCGCGCGCTCGACGAGGTGGTCGGCCAGACGCACCTCCTCGGCCCCGGCCGGCCGCTGCGCATCGCCATCGAGCGGGGCGAGACCGGGTCCTTTCTCCTCTGGGGCCCGCCGGGCACCGGCAAGACCACCATCGCCCGGCTCGTCGCGCGCCATGTGGCCGGCGACTTCGTCCCGTTCAGCGCCGTCACAGACGGGGTGCCGCGCATCCGCGAGATCGTCGCCGACGCCGAGCAGCGCCGCCGCCTGGGCACGCGGACGATCCTCTTCGTGGACGAGATCCATCGGTTCAACCGCGGGCAGCAGGACGCACTCCTCCCGCACGTCGAGAGCGGGCTGCTCACGCTGATCGGCGCCACCACCGAGAATCCGAGCTTCGAGATCAATGGCGCGCTCCTCTCCCGGATGCGCGTCTTTGTGCTCGAGCCCCTCGGCGCCGAGGCCATCGCCACGGTGCTCGACCAGGCGATGGCTGATGCGGAGCGTGGACTCGGTGGGCGTGGGCTCGGGCTGACGCCGGACGCTCGGGCCCTCCTCGCGCAGGCCAGTGACGGGGATGCGCGGCGCGCACTGACCGTCCTCGAGGCCGCCGCCGTCCTCGCGGAGGCGCCGTCGGCCGGTGCGCTGGGCTCCGAGCCGACCATCACGGCCGACGTGGTCACCGCAGCGCTCCAGCAGCGCGTGGCCGCCTACGACAAGTCCGGCGAGCAGCACTTCAACCTGATCTCCGCCTATCACAAGGCCCTGCGCGGATCCGATCCGCAGGGGGCGCTCTACTGGCTCGCGCGGATGATTGAGGGGGGGGAGGATCCACGGTATATCGCGCGCCGGACGATTCGCTTCGCCGCGGAGGACGTCGGGCTCGCGGATCCGCGGGCCCTCGAACTCGCCCTCGCCGCGCGCGAGGCCTACCAGGTCCTCGGCTCCCCGGAGGGGGAGCTCGCCCTCGCGGAGGCGGCCGTGTACCTCGCCACGGCGCCCAAGTCGAATCGGGTGTACGTGGCCTGGGCCGCGGCGCTGGAAGCGGCCCGTCGCACCCCCGCGGCCCCCGTGCCGCTCCACATCCGCAACGCCCCCACGGCGTTGATGCGGGAGCTCGGCTACGGCGCGGGGTATCAGTACGCACACGATGTGCCGGAGGGGTACGTGCCGCAGGACTATCTGCCCGACGAATTGCGCGACGCCGAGTTCTACGTCCCGGGGACGATGGGCACAGAGCGGGAGGTCGCGAAGCGCCTGGCGTGGTGGCGCGAGCTCCGCGACCGCGCGGCGCACCCGTCGGGAACGCCATCCACGACTGCACCAGAGGTGATGGAATGACCGCACGACAGGTGGTCCGGCTCGTCGGCCTCCTCGGTCTTACGGCGTGCGCGTCGCTCGCGCGCCGTGCCTTCGTGAACCCGGTCGTGACCGTGGAGGACACGAAGGTCACGGGGTTGTCGCCCCGCGGCGGCGCCCTCGAGGTCACCCTCCAGGTCGAGAATCCCAACGACTTCCGGCTCGACGTCGGTGCGGTGCGGTATGTCGTCTGGGTGGATTCCACCCAGGTCGCAACGGGGGCGATCGACCGGGTGGTGACGCTGGAGCCGACGGCCACCACGCGCGTCGTTGTCCCCGTGCAGTTCGCCCTCGACGCGGTCGCGATGGTCGCCGTCCGCTTCATGACCACCGGGTCGCTCCGCTATCGCGTGACGGGGCAGTTCGACTATGTGACTCCCTTCGGGCGCCTCACGCGCCCGTTCGCGTCGGACGGGCAGGTGCGGCGATGAGGGAGCTCATCGAGCTCGCGCCGCCGCAGGAGCGCGCGGTGCTCGTGGGCGCGCCGCTCAAGCGGGGCACGGACCGGCACCACGTGGCCGAGCACCTCGAGGAACTCGAGCGCCTCGCCGACACGGCGGGTGCGGTGGTCGTCGGCACGCTCACCCAGCAGCTCGACCGTCCCGATCCCGCGACCTACATCGGGCGCGGCAAGGTGGAGGAGCTCAAGGCTCTGCTCGCCGAGGCGCAGGCGACGCTCGTCATCTTCGATGACGAGCTCTCCCCGGCGCAGGGGAAGAACCTCGAGGGCGAGCTCGGCAAACGCGTCATCGACCGGGCGGAGCTCATCCTCGACATCTTCGCGGTGCGCGCGCGGAGCGCCGAGGCGCGGATGCAGGTGGAGCTCGCGCAGCTCGAGTATTCGTTGCCGCGGCTCACGCGGATGTGGACGCACCTCGAGAAGTTCCGCGGCGGCATCGGCGTGCGCGGCCCCGGCGAGACCCAGCTCGAGACGGACCGGCGACTCGTCGGCCACCGGATCAAGCTGCTCAAGGAGCGGCTCGCCGAGGTCGCCAAGGCCCGGCACATCCAGCGCGCGGGGCGGAGCGGCGCGTTCCGCGCCTCCCTCGTCGGCTACACCAACGCCGGCAAGAGCTCCATCCTCCGGGGCATCTCCGGGAGCCGGGAAGTCTTCGTCGAGGACCGGCTCTTCGCCACGCTCGATCCACTGACGCGCGAGGTCGATCTGGGCGAGCACCAGTCGGTGCTCCTGACGGACACGGTCGGGTTCATCCGCAAGCTCCCGCACCATCTCGTCGCGAGCTTCCGCGCCACGCTCGAAGAGGTGCAGGAGGCAGATCTGCTCCTGCACGTGATCGACGCGAGCCACCCGTCGTGGGAGGAGCAGCGCCTCGTGGTGGACGACGTCCTCGCCGACCTCGGCGTGCAGCACCTGCCGATGGTGTACGTCTTCAACAAGATGGACCGCCTCGAGCCGCGGGACGCCGAGGCGCTGCGCGCACGCATCGAGAACCTCGCACCGGGGTCGATCTTCACGTCGGCGGCGACCGCCGTGGGGCTCGAGCCGTTGCGGGGGTTGCTGCGCGAGGCTCTTCAGAACCGCCGACCCGAGGTGACGCTCGCCATCCCGATCACCGACGGCCGCCTCCTCGCCGAGGCCCACCGGGTGGGGGAGCAGGTGCAGAGCACCCCCGATGACACGGGCGCGGTGATGCGCGTGCGCGGGCGGTTCGAGGCGGGGGCGCTCGCGCGGCTCGAGCGGGCGGGGGCCGTGCGCCATCCGTAGGCTGGCCCCCCGGGCACGCTATATTCCCGACCATGCACGCCGCCGAGATCCGCCGCCGCTTCCTCGACTACTTCGCCCGCCAGCAGCACGTGGTCCGCGAGTCGTCGACCCTCGTTCCCGCTGACGACCCGACCCTGCTGTTCACCAACGCCGGGATGGTGCAGTTCAAGAAGGTCTTTCTGGGGCAGGAGCCCCCGCCGGACGGGAACCGGCGAGCCACCACGTCGCAAAAGTGCGTCCGGGCCGGCGGCAAACACAACGACCTCGAACAGGTGGGGCACACCGCCAGGCATCACACCTTCTTCGAGATGCTCGGCAACTTCTCCTTCGGGGACTACTTCAAGCGCGACGCCATCCGGTTCGCCTGGGAGTTCGTGACCGGGGAGCTGGGCATCCCGAAGGAGCACATCCGCGTCTCCGTGTACAAGGACGATGACGAGGCGCGGGCACTCTGGGAGCAGGAGACCGGGATCGCGCCCAAGCGCATCTACGGCCTCGGCGAGAAGGACAACTTCTGGCAGATGGCCGATACGGGGCCGTGCGGGCCGTGCACCGAGATCTATGTGGACCTCGCGCGGCTGACGACGGATTTCGAGTTCCCCGAAGGGGCCACCGGCGAGTGGACCGACCTCACGCGGACCGACTTCTCCCTCGAGGCCTTCGTGGAGGGCGCCGAGGCGGGGCGGTTCCTCGAGATCTGGAACCTCGTGTTCATGCAGTACGATCGGCAGCCGGATGGCACGTTGATGCCGTTGCCCAAGCCCTCGGTGGACACTGGGGCCGGGCTGGAGCGTATCGCGGCGGTGCTGCAGCGGGTGGCGAACAACTACCACACCGACGCCTTCCGGCCGCTCCTGGACTGCGTCGCTGCCATCACGGGGCGGCCGTACGCCTATGCGAACCCGGACTCCGCGAGCTATCGCGTGCTCGCGGATCACGCCCGCGCGGTCGCCTTCCTCCTGGCGGATGGTGTCTTCCCCAGCAACGAGGGGCGCGGCTACGTGCTCCGCCGCATCCTGCGGCGCGCGGTTCGGCACGCCTGGCTCCTCGGCCGTCGGGAGCCGACGCTCGTACACGTGGTCGAGGTCGTCATCCGCGAGATGCGGCAGCAGTTCCCCGAGCTGCACGTGCGCCAGCATCACATCCTCGAGACCACGCGAGCCGAGGAGGAGCGCTTCCTGGCGACGGTGGAGGGAGGGCTCGACCGCTTCGAGCAGCTGGCGCCGGCGGCGAGCACCCAGGGGTCCACGGCGGTGCGAGGCACCATCAGCGGCGAGGACGCCTTCCGCCTCTACGACACCTTCGGATTCCCGATCGACCTCACCGAGTTGATGGCCCGGGAGCGGGGCTATGTCGTGGATATCGCGGGGTTCGAGCAGGCGCTCGACACGCAGCGCCGGATGAGCCAGGAGGATCGCAAGTCGCGACGCATCTCCGTCGTGACGGACGCGCTGAACGACCTCGAGCAGTGGGAGACCGCCGATGAGCCCGCCACCGGGCGCTTCGTGGGGTATGACCACGTCGAGGTGCAGTCGCTGGTGACGGCGATCCGCACGCTCGATGGCGGCCAGGTGGCCGTGATGCTCCGCGAGTCCCCGTTCTACGCCGAGTCCGGGGGCCAGGTCTCCGATCGCGGCGAGATCGTCGGCACCGGGTGGCGCGTGGACGTGACCGAGGTCCGGAAGTTCGACGGCCGCGTCGCCGCCATCGGTGCGGTGACCGGCACCCCGCGGTTCGAGGTGATCACCGCGCGCGTCCCGGCCGACCGACGCCACGACACCGAGCGGAACCACACGGCGACGCATCTGCTCCACGCGGCCCTCCGGCACGTGCTCGGGGAGCACGTGCACCAGGCCGGCTCCCTCGTGGCGCCCGACCGGCTGCGCTTCGACTTCACGCATCACGGCCCCATCAAGCCCGAGCAGCTCGAGCGCATCGAGCGGATGGTCAACGAGGGAGTCTGGGCGAACGTCGACGTGCGCGTCAGCGAGCAGCCCTATCAGCAGGCCATCGCATCCGGAGCGATGGCGCTCTTCGGGGAGAAATACGGGGACGTCGTGCGGGTGGTGGAGATCCCTGGGCTGAGCACGGAACTCTGCGGCGGCACGCACGTCCGGAACACCGGGCAGATCGCCCTGCTGCGCATCGTGAGCGAGAGCGGCGTCGCCGCTGGCGTCCGTCGCATCGAGGCGGTCACGGGACGGGGGGCCTACGAGCTGCTGCGTACCCGCGATCGCGCGCTCGGCGAGGTGGCGGAGCGGCTCAAGGTGAACGCGGTCGCCCCGGACCTCATCGCCAAGCGACTCGACGCGCTGTTGGCGGAGAAGCGGACCCTCGAGAAGAAGCTCGAGGAGGCGATGAAGGGCGGGGGCGCGCAGGCGGGCGACCTCCTCGCGGGCGTGGAGACGCTCCCCGGTGGCATCAGCCTGCTCGCGAAGGTCGTCGTTGCCGCGGATATGAAGACGCTGCAGGGGCTCGGGGACGTGGTGCGTGAACGCCTCGGCACCGGCGTCGGGGCGCTCGTCGCCGATTTCGGCGAGGACAAGGGGGCGCTGGTCGTGGTGGTCACGGACGACCTCCGGGCGCGCGGGATCACGGCCGGCGGGTTGGTCAAGGCCGTCGCGGCCCAGACGGGCGTGCGCGGCGGCGGCAAGGACCATATGGCGCAGGCCGGTGTGAGTGCGGCCCAGGTGCCCGAGATGCCGGCGATCGTCGCGGCGATTGCTCGCGCCGCGCTGGTGTGAGCCCGCTCGGCCGCCTCGACCGGCTCCGCGCCTCGCTGGCGGCGAGCGACCTCGACGCCCTGCTCGTCACCGCGCTCCCGAACATCCGGTACCTCTCCGGGTTCTCGGGGTCCAACGCGCTCCTGCTCGTCCTGCCGGACGAGGCGCTCCTCTTCACGGACTTCCGCTACGCCGCCCAGGTCCGCGGGGAGGTACACGCGACGGTGCAGTCGTTGGTGGAGCCGGCCTCGCTCTGGGCGGGGCTCTGGCGGGAGCTCGGGCGCCGGAGCGGCGTGACGACCATCGCCTTCGAGACCGCCCACGTCACACATCAGGAGGCCGCCCGCTTCCTCGACGCCGGCACCGAGGGCGCCCGTTGGCACTGGCGTCCGGCCGTCAACCTCGTCGAGGTGCTCCGGGAGGCGAAGGACGCCGACGAGGTGACCCGGATCCGGGAGGCGGTCCGCATCGCCGAGCACGCGCTCGGCCGCACCATCCAGGAGGTGCGCGTCGGAATGACCGAGCTCGAGGTGGCGGGGCGACTGGAGTTCGAGCTCCGGGCGGCGGGGAGCGAAGGGTTCCCCTTCGAGACCATCGTCGCCGCAGGGGAGCGCTCCGCGCTCCCGCACGCGCGAGCGTCCACACGGCCGATCGGGGCAGGGGAGCTGCTCCTCATCGACTTCGGCGCCATCCACGCGGGCTACTGCTCCGACATCACGCGCACCTTCGTCGTCGGGGCCCCGCCGGACGCCCGCCAGCGTGAGATCCACGACGCGGTTCGGGAATCCAACGGGAGCGCTTCGGCCCTTGTTCGGGCCGGAATGCGCGGACGGGATGCCGATGCTCTCGCGAGGGACTATCTTGCGCGCCTGGGGTTCGGCGAGGCCTTCGGGCATTCGCTGGGCCACGGGATCGGGCTCGAGATCCACGAGGCGCCCCGCCTCTCGGCGACCGCCGAGGCGCCGTTACCGGCGGGGGCGGTGGTGACCATCGAGCCCGGGGTCTACCTGGAGGGGTGGGGAGGCGTCCGCATCGAGGACGACGTCCTGCTCGGCCCGGACGGCCCCGAGGTCCTGACCCGCTTTCCGCGCGACCTGGTGCAGTTGTAGCTCCCTCCCACCGGCCTGCTCCCATGATCGACCTCCGCTACGTCAAGAAGCTCCTCGAGATGCTCGACGAGTCCACCGTCGACGCTCTGGAGATCTCCTCCGAGAAGGGGATGCGCATCCGTCTCAGCAAGACGAGCGCCCGCCCCGCCGTCCCCTACGCCGTCGCGCAGCCGGCGGCGCTCGCCCTCCCGGCTGCGGCCCCGGCCCCGGCCCCCGCGGCCGCGCCGGCCGTGACGCCTGCTCCCGCGGCCGCGCCCGCCGCGGCGAGCAGCGCCACCGATGTGAAGTCGCCGATGGTCGGCACCTTTTACGGCGCCCCGGAGCCGGGCGCCAAGCCCTACGTTGCCGTCGGGCAGCAGGTGAAGCAGGGGCAGGTGCTCTGCATCATCGAGGCGATGAAGATCATGAACGAGATCGAGTCCGAGGTCTCGGGCACGGTGGTCGAGGTCTGTGCGCAGGATGCGCACCCGGTGGAGTTCGGCCAGGTGCTCTTCCGCGTGCGCCCCACCTGACGCGCCGTGTTCCGCAAAGTCCTGATCGCCAATCGTGGCGAGATCGCGCTGCGCGTCATCCGCGCCTGCCGCGAGCTCGGCATCGAGACGGTCGCCGTCTACTCCGAGGCGGACCGGGAGTCGTTGCACGTGCGCTTCGCCGATGACGACGTTTGCATCGGACCCGCGCCGGCGCGTGACTCCTACCTGCGCATCCCGCGCCTGATCGCGGCCGCCGAGATCACCGGCGCCGACGCCATCCACCCGGGGTACGGCTTCCTCGCCGAGAACGCGGAGTTCGCCGAGACCTGCGCGGCCAGCGGGATCACCTTCATCGGTCCGACGCCGCACCAGATCCGCACGATGGGCGACAAGGCGGCCGCGCGCGCCGCGATGATCGCCAACGAGGTCCCCGTCGTCCCCGGCTCGCCCGGGCCCGTCGAGGACGTCGACGAGGCGCTCGCCATCGCGGAGCAGATGGGCTTCCCTGTCATCATCAAGGCCGCGGCCGGGGGCGGCGGCAAGGGGATGCGCGTCGCGCGCGATGCCGACGACTTCGCCCGCGCCTTCCAGCTCGCGCGCTCCGAGGCCCTCAGCGCCTTCGGCAACGGCAGCGTGTATGTCGAGAAGTACCTCGAGCGGCCGCGGCACGTGGAGTTCCAGATCCTCGGGGACCGTCACGGCAACGTGATCCACCTCGGGGAGCGCGACTGCTCGGTGCAGCGGCGCCACCAGAAGCTCGTCGAGGAGGCCCCCTGCCCGGTGATGACCCCGGAGCTGCGGGCTCGGATGGGCGCGGCGGCGGTGAAGGGCGCCAAGGCGATCGACTACGTCGGCGCCGGCACCATCGAGATGCTCCTCGATCAGGATGGCTCGTTCTACTTCATGGAGATGAACACGCGCATCCAGGTGGAGCATCCCGTCACGGAGATGCTCACCGGCGTGGACCTCGTGAAGGAACAGATCCGCGTCGCCGCCGGCGAGCGGCTCTCGGTCACCGAGACGCCGGAACTCCGCGGCCACGTGATCGAGTGCCGCGTGAACGCCGAGGACCCGGCGCGCAACTTCCAGCCGAGCCCCGGGAAGATCGAGGTCTTCCATATGCCGGGCGGCAACGGCGTGCGCGTCGACACCCACGCGTACGCGGGCTACCGCGTGCCCCCGTTCTACGACTCGATGATCGCCAAGCTCATCGTGCACGGGGTCGACCGGACCGAGGCGCTCGCCAAGATGCGGCTCGCCCTCGACACGTTCATCATCCAGGGCGTGACCACGACGATCCCCTTCCTGGGCACGTTGATGGACCACCCGCGGTTCGTGGCCGGCGACATCCACACGAAGTTCCTCGAGCAGGAAGGCGCCGACCTCTTCGCGCCGGCCAAGTAGGGCGGGGCCGGGTGCCCCGCGTCGTCTGCATCACGGGGGCGGCCAGCGGCTTGGGGTGGGCCCTCGCGCGCGCCTGCGCCGCCCGCGGGGACCAGGTGGTGCTCGCGGACCGCGACGCCGAGGGCGTGGCGGCGCGCGCCGAATCACTCGGGAATCGCGGCATCGCCGTCCGCTGCGATGTGACCGTCCCCGCGGACCGCGCCGCCCTGCTGGACGCCGTGCGGCAGGTCGGCCCCCTCGACGTCCTGATCAACAACGCGGGCATCACGCATCGCTCCCCGGCGCGCGACACCGATCCGGAGGTCCTGCGGCGCGTGATGGAGGTGAACTACCACGCCCCCGTGGCCCTCACGCACGCGGTGCTCCCACAGCTGCGCGCCACCCGCGGGAGCGTGGTCTGCATCGGGTCGATGGCGGGCTGGATGCCGGTCCCCGGCCGCGCCGGCTACGGCGCCTCCAAGGCGGCACTCACGCAGTGGGCCGAGGTGCTCCGTCTCGAGGTCGCGCGCGACGGGGTGCACCTGCTCCTCGCGCATCCCAGCTTCCTCGACACGCCCATCGAGCAGCACGCCCTCGGTGCCGACGGGGGGCCGGCGCGGCACGCCCGGTCCACGGTCGGGCGCATCCGGAGCGCGGACGCTGAGGCCGCGCGGATCCTCGCCGCGCTGGACGCGCGTCGGGCCGAGGTGTCGCGCGATCCGCTGCCGGCCGTCGCGGCCTGGCTCTGGCGCCTCGCGCCGGGCGTGTATCGCCGCCTGATCGCTCGGCGGTTCGCCGGGGAGTTGTAGCGCTCCAGCCGACGTCGTGACGGCGTTTCCCTGACGCCCCCCGGGTCGTCCATCAGGTATCCCTTCCCACGCGCCTATGCCCCGGAAGCCTGCCGACGACCCGCTCTCCCTCGATTCACCGCTCGCCCCCCCTCCGCGGCCTCGACGGTCGCGCAAGGCGGAGGGGGCGCCGGGGGTCGATCCTGTGACCGCCGCCGAGGCGACCTTCGCGGAGCCCGCGGGCGCGCCCGCGACCGCGTCCGCGGCGGGGAACACCCGGCTGGCGCCGTCGCTCCGGAACGAGATCACCGGCATCGTGCTGCTGGTCGGCGCGCTCTTCGTGGCGGGCGCGCTCCTCTTCGGACGGTCGCCCGCTGCCCTGGAATCGTGCACCGCCGCCGGCGGGCCCTTCGGTCCCGTCGGGGGCTGCATCCGCTGGTCGATCCTCGGTCTCGTCGGGGCGCTCGCTGCCGTGCTCGTGCCGTTCATCCCCGCCACGCGAGCCCTGCGCCTCCTCGGCCGCATCGGGACTCCCGAGCGCGCGGTCGTCGATCTCTTCCCGATCGGGCTCGTCCTGATCGTCCCGGTGGCCGCCGGTCTCGCCCGGCTTGATGCGGTGCCGCGTGGCACCGCCGATCCGCTCAGCGGGCTTTGGGGTGCCTTCGCCGGCTACTACCTGGCCGAGGCCCTCGGCCGCGGAGGCGCGTGGTTCATCATCGTGACCGCGGTCAGCGTCCTCACCGCCGTGACCCTTCGGTGGAACCCGGTCCGCGCCGCGGTCGCGGTCAAGCTGCCGACCCGCAAGCCGGTGGCGGCGCTCACTACGGCGGAGGCCCTCGAGCCGGATGCGGCCGAGATGCCTGCGGTGGACCTCACCCTGATGGGGATGACCGCGGCCCCGGCGGCTGCCCTCGAGCCCGCGCCCGTTCCGGCCGCGCCGACGGCCGAGGCCGACGCATCGGAGGTCAGCGCCGAGCCCACGGCACCGAAGCGCGCGCGCAAGGCAGCCACGCCCAAGGCCGATGCCGCGCGTGAGACGTCCACCGCGACGGCGTCGGGGTCGGCGCCGGTCGCGTTCGACGCGGACGAACTTCCCGATCCGTCGCTCCTGACCCCCGCTCCCGAGCGCAACGCCGAGGCGGGGCGCGCGCAGCTCGACGCGATGGGCGCCAAGCTCATCGACTCGCTCAAGACGTTCAAGGTCGACGGAACCCTCACGGGGCGGACCAGCGGTCCCACGGTCACCCAGTTCGAGATCGAGCCCGCGCCCGGCGTGAAGGTCCGCCAGTTCGCCAACCTCGCGAACGACCTCGCGCTCGCGATGCGGGCCCCGTCGATTCGTGTCGTCGCGCCCATCCCGGGCAAGGGCGCCGTGGGCGTCGAGGTGCCGAACCCGGCCCCCGAAATGGTGGCCTTCCGCGAGATGCTCGAGAGCGACGACTACCAGCGGAAGCCGATGGCCCTCCCGATCGCCCTTGGCAAGGACCTCGAGGGCGCGCCGGTCATCGCCGACCTCGCCAAGATGCCGCACCTGCTGATCGCCGGGGCCACGGGCTCGGGCAAGTCGGTCTGCGTCAACACCATCATCACGTCGCTCATCTTCCGGCACACGCCCAAGACGCTGCGCTTCCTGATGGTCGACCCCAAGATGGTCGAGCTCTCGGTGTACAACGTGCTCCCGCACCTCCGGCACAAGGTCGTCACGGACAACCGGGACGCCGCCGCCGTGCTCAAGTGGGCGGTGCTCGAGATGCAGGAGCGGTACGCCCTCCTGGCGGAGAACGGCGCGCGCAACATCCAGGACTTCAACGCGAAGGTCCGGGCCGGCACTCCGCTGCGGAAGCCGAAGGATCCCACCGTCGGGTTCGAGCAGCGCGAGTACACGGGCGGCATCCTCCCGTACATCGTCGTGGTCATCGACGAGCTGGCTGACCTCATGATGACCTGCGCCAGCGAGGTCGAGACGCCACTCGCGATGCTCGCCCAGAAGGCGCGTGCCATCGGGATCCACCTGATCCTGGCGACGCAGCGGCCGAGCGTGAACGTCATCACCGGCCTCATCAAGGCCAACTTCCCCAGCCGGATTGCCTTCCGGGTGGCGTCGCAGATCGACTCCCGCACCATCATCGACGGGATGGGAGCGGAGTCGCTGCTCGGCAACGGCGACATGCTCTTCATCCCGCCGGGCAAGAGCGAGCCGAGCCGGCTGCAGGGCGCGTTCCTCTCCAACGAGGACACGGAGCACCTGATGGGCTGGTATCAGGCCCGGAAGGACGCGCGGAAGGCGGCGCTCGAGGCCCAGGGCCTCCTGGTGCTCGAGGAGGGGCGCGACGAGGCGGATATCCTCGAGACCGTGCGGGCGCGCGAGGCGCTTGAGGCGGGAGGCGGGGAGGAGGCCACCGAGGACGCGGGGGACCGGGACAAGCTCTTCCGCGAGGCGGCGGAGGTCTGCATTCAGCACCAGGGCGGTTCCACCTCGCTCCTCCAGCGCCGGCTCAAGATCGGCTACGGCCGTGCCGCGCGGATCATCGACCAGCTCCATCTCGCCGGCGTCCTCGGCCCGCCCGACGGCTCCAAGCCGCGGGACGTGCTCATTGGCCTCGAGGACCTCGATCGCGTCGCGGGCGAGCGTTCCGCTGCCTGAGTGTCTCGAGACCTCCCGGCGCGCGTGGTCGTGCCGCGTGATCCTCGCCTGAGCGTCGCGTGAGCGACGTGCACGCCCCGCTCGCGCCTGAGACGTACGAGGCGCTTCTCGCGACGCTGGCTGACGTCGTGGTGGATTACGTGCCCGGCGCCGAGCAGCTCACCGTGCGCGTCGGGCACGGCCTCCCGCTCTCGCTCGCCTTCGCTGGGGAGGCGGTCCGGCCGTTCTGGGGGCGCTGGGTTCGGCAGATCGGGACCGCGGACCGCCGGCGTGTCGTGGAGGGCCTCGCCCGGGCCCGTCGCGACAGGCAGTTGAGCTGGATCGAGGAGTACACCTACACCCGCGATGACCGGACGCCGATGCACGTGGTGCACCGCGTGATCTTCCTGCGGGGGGACGAGGGGGTGCTTGGGCGGGAGGTCCACGTGGCCAACGACGCCACGGCGCAGCGGCGCGACCACGAACTCCTGCTCGCCGAACGCCGCGAGCTGGCCTCCCGCGTGGCCGAGCGCACCCGCGCCCTCGCCGAGAAGAACCTCGAGCTCGCCCGGGCGCTCCGCCACAAGGACGAGTTCCTCGCGGCGATGAGTCACGAGCTCCGCACGCCGCTCAACGCCGTGCTCGGGCTCACCGACGCCCTCCTCGAGGGGATGGCCGGTCCCCTCGAGCCCAAGCAGCGGGGTTGGCTCGCCGACATCGCCACGAGCGGCCAGCACCTGCTGGGCGTCATCAACGACATCCTCGACCTCGCGCGCATCGATGCGGGGCGCTTCGAGCCCGACTACCAGACCGTCTCGGTGGAGGACCTCGCGCAGGCCTCCGTGCGCCTCGTGATGGGGAACGCCATCGCCCGCGGGATTGCACTCACCGCGGAGGTGCCGCCAGACCTCGGCGTCATCCGCACCGATACCCGCGCCGCCCGGCAGATCCTGCTCAACGTGCTCGGCAACGCGGTCAAGTTCACCCCCGCGGGCAAGGCCGTCCGGCTCCACGTCGCCTCCGGCGGGGTGCCCGGGACCGTGGTCTTCACCATCACGGATGAGGGGCCGGGGATTCCGCTCGAGCGGGTGCAGGAGATCTTCGAGCCGTTCGTGCAGCTCGACGGCGGGCTCGATCGACGCCAGGAAGGGACCGGACTGGGCCTCGCCCTCGCGGCGCGGATGGTGCGGGCGCTGGGCGGCGGCATCGAGGTCGAGAGCACGGTCGGCCAGGGGAGCACCTTCCGCGTCACCCTCGGGATGCCCGACGGCCACGAGCCGGGCGTCCCGGTGGGTCCCAACACGGAGGGGGAGGGCGCGGACGGCCCCGTCTTCCTGCGCCCGGGCACCCGCGTGCTCGTGGTGGACGACAACGAGGCCAACGTCGAGGTGCTTAGGAGCTACCTCGAGGCCAAGCACTTCGTGGTGCGGAGCGTGTTCGATGGACGACAGGCGGTGGACGAGACGCTGGCCTGGCGCCCGGATGTGGTGCTGATGGACATTCAGATGCCGGTGATGGACGGCCTGCAGGCCACGCGGCTGATCCGCGAGCACGCGGAGGTAGGGCGCACCCCCGTCATCGCGGTGACCGCCCTCGCGATGCCGGGCGATCGGGAGCGGTGCCTCGAAGCTGGGGTGGACGCCTACCTCGCCAAGCCGGTGCGCCTCAGAGACCTCCTCCGGACCATCACGGCCCTCGTCACGGAGGCCGGCTGATGCGACCGACCGGACGCGCCCTGCGCTGGGGCCTCCTCGCCGGGCTGATGGGGTACGCCCTCAATCTCTTTCCCCTGACGGCGTGGAACGGGACCTTCCTGTTCTTCGGCGGGATCCCGGTGGCGGTCGCCGCGCTCCGCCTCGGGCCGGTGCCCGCATTGGCCGCGGCGCTCGTGGCCTGGCTTCCCTCGGTGCCGCTCATCGAGAGCCCCTTCCTGCTCCTGGTGGCCCTCGGCGATGCCGCCGTCATCGGATGGTCGCGGCATCGCACGCTACAGGGCCAGTATCTCCGCGTCACCGGGTACTGGATCGGGGTGGCGGCGCCGTTCGGGTGGGCTTGGTATCATCTCACGCGCGACCTCCAGTCCGCCGCCATCGCGATCATCGTCGCCAAGAACGCGTTCAATGGCGTCGCCGCCTTCGGCCTCGGCACCGTCTATGCGGGGCTCCCCCCCTTCCTCGGCCGCTGGGCGCCGCGCGCCGGGGCGCGGGAACATCAGTCGCTGCGGGCCTACCTCCTGCGGGCGTCGGCGTTCGGGGTCACGTTGCCCGCGGTCATCACGCTGCTGGTGGTGGTCCGGGTCGTCGAACGCACCACCGAGGAGAATCAGGCACGGGCGATGCGTGGGATGGCGGTCGCCGCGACCGCCGCGCTCGATGACGCCCTGCGCGAGCGCGTCTCCACGATCGAGTTTCTGGCGCGCACCCTCGGCGGACACGGTGAGGTGAGCGAGGCAAGCGTCCTGCAGCATCTCGAGGCCATCGGGCCGGTGTCGCCGAGTTTCATCAGCTTCCTGGTCGCCGACGGGCAGGGCCGGTTGGTTGCCGGGTGGCCGGTCGATGCCGCGCGGCAGCTGCAGGTGCGGCGCGAGCTGTCGAGCATCGCCGACCGCGCGTACTTCATCGCCGCGCGCGATAGCGGGCGGACCTATGTCTCCGATTTGTTCCAGGGCCGCGGCTTCGGTCGCGATCGGATCATCGCCATCAGTGCCCCGATCCGGGACGAGGCGGGCCGATTCATCGGGGTGGCCGAGGGGTCACTGAAGGCAGACCAACTGGGGCGCGTCGTGGGGAGCTCCGTTCTCCCCGGGTATGACCTCGTGGTACTCTCGGCGTCGGGCACGATCATTTACGGGCGCGATTCTGTGCGCGCGCCCGTGCTCGCCCGTGCCGATTCCGTTTGGGCCCCGCTGCGGCGCAGCGAAGCCTTCCGCCCGGAGGATTCCACCCTCGTGGGGGTCGCCCGGGAGCGGCGCAACGTGCCCGCCACGCTGATTCTCGAGCAGACCCACCTCGTCGCGCAGCACGCGACCGCGTTGGGGTGGACCGTGCGTGTCGAACGGTCCTATGTGGACATCGGTCGCGTGGCGCGCACCCTGGTCACGGTGGTGGTGGTCCTCACGCTGGCGGCGTTCCTGCTGCTGCGGCTGATCTCGCTGCGGGTGCTCGGGGACGTGCTCGGTCCGGTGGAACAGCTGCGTGAGGCGGTTCGGCCGGAGCGATGGCGCGGACCCGCTGCGGAGGATGCGCCGCTCGCCCCCACTCTGGGTGCGGACGTCCCCGCGGAGTTGGTGACGCTGGCGCACGGACTCGATGGGCTCAAGGCCGAGCTCCGCGACACACTGACGGGGCTGGAGGAACTGGTCGCCCGCCGCACGCAGGAGTTGCTGCGATCGGTCGAGGAGGCGCGCGCCGCCTCGCAGGCCAAGACGGATTTTCTCGCCAGCATGAGCCACGAGCTCCGGACGCCGCTCAATGCGGTCATCGGGAGCATCGATGCCCTGCGCGAGGGGGTCCACGGGTCTCTGGCCCCGGCCCAGCGACAGGTGCTGGATGGCGTGGAGCACAGTGCGCAGCATCTCCTCACCCTGATCAACGACGTGCTCGATGCGTCGCGGCTCGCCACCGGGCGTCTGACCGTGGTACGGGAGCGGGTAGATGTGCGTGCGGTGCTGGACCGCGCCCGGAACACGCTCGCGCCAATCGCCGACGCGGCTCGGGTGCAACTCGTCGTGGACCTGCCGTCCGGCGGTCTGATGCTCGATGCCGATCCGCTCCGGTTGCAGCAGGTGCTGATCAACCTGATGGGGAACGCGATTCGGTTCTCCCGTCCCGACGGACGCGTCACGGTGCGGGTGGAGACCGGGGTCGTGCCCGGTCGGGTGCGTCGAATCCAGGTCGTCGACCACGGCATCGGCATCCCCGCCGATCAGCTCGAACAGATCTTCGAACCGTTTGTGCAGGCTTCGCGCGGCGATATGCGGACGCACGGGGGGTCCGGGCTGGGGTTGAGCATCTCACGTTCGCTCTGCGAGGCGATGGGTTTGGCGCTCACCGTGGCGAGTACGGAGGGGGATGGGGCCACCTTCACGGTGGAGACTCGCGCCTGACGGGTGCGTGTGTTGGATCTGCCCCACGTTGGCCCTGCGGCGCCATGATGCGGGGCGCGGCGTTGCGCTGACGCCCGTCGCCCGGGGGCCGATAGGTTCGGCCCATGCGCACACACAATCAGCGATTGGGCGAGCAGGGCGAGCACATCGCCGCCCGCTGGCTGGCCACCAAAGGGTGGCGGCTCGTCTACCATCGATTTCGGAACGGGCGCCGCGACATCGACCTGGTCGCTGAGCGGTCAGGGATGGTCGCGTTCGTCGAGGTCAAGGCGCGTCGCGGGGCGGCGTTCGGCGGGCCGGTGGAGGCGGTTAACCACAGAAAACAGAAGGAGTTGGCCCGCAGTGCCGCCGTCTGGATCTCACGGCACGGTCGGCCATCGGAGTCCTATCGATTCGACGTGATCGGGGTCCTGGTGGACGGGAATCGCGTCCTCGTCAAGCATGTGGAAAACGCATTTCCTGTGGATAAGTTATCCACCTTTCCACAATAAATGTGGGGGGTTGTGTTCCTCGGTGGTTTCGGTGAATGTTCGGCATAGTCAGTGTATGACCGGGCACTACATTCAACTCTGGAGAAGATGATGGCGACCACGTCGGCACAGCAGTCGGATCGGGCGAAGGCCTTGGGGCTCGCGGTCTCGCAGATCGAGAAGTCGTTCGGCAAGGGCGCCATCATGCGGATGGGTGCGGATGGCGTGAAGGTGCGGGTGGAGTCCATCCCGACGGGTGCGATAAATCTGGATGCGGCGATCGGGGTGGGCGGGATCCCGCGGGGTCGCATCACCGAGATCTACGGGCCCGAGAGCAGCGGCAAGACCACGGTCTGTCTGCACGTGGTGGCGAACGCGCAGCGAGCGGGCGGGACGGCGGCCTTCATCGACGCCGAGCATGCGCTGGACACGGACT
>JBANGJ010000068.1:0-4271 GCA_037975505.1 Gemmatimonadota bacterium
GACTTGGCCGGCGCTTTCGTGCAGGGTGACCAGATCTCAGCGATGCTCCAGACCTTGCTCGTGGACCGTCGTCCGTGGCGTGGCGAAGTCCGTCTCACGGCGCGCGGACACGACGTCGGGACCCCCGTCGCGGTGCGCGCCGATCCGATTCCCGGGATGGATGGTGGGCTCCTCGGCGTCATCGTGATGCTGACCGATCTGAGCGAGCGGCACGGCGCCGAGGTGGCCCGCGAGCGGCTGCAGCGTATGATCCTCGCGGCGCAGCGACCTGCAGGGGCGCCGGGCGAGGCGCCGCCGGCTGCACCGACGGTGCAGGGCCTGGTCTCCGCCATCTGGGCGAATGCGGGCGTGGCGGTGAGTGAGATCGCCGACAGCGCCGATGCCGCATCGATCGCGCCGCTGTTGCAGGAGGTCGAGGCCGCCACGGAGCACGCGGTGCGCCTCTCGGCCATCATCGGACGCTTCACCCTCGATCCCGGTCCGACCCCCGACGGCGAGTAGTCGCGTTCAGACCGTCAGCGGCATCCGGTCGGCGCCGTCGCTCGTGAACCGAACCGACGCGACGTTTGGAACGCCGCGCTCCTGCACGACGCGCATCGCCATCTGTTGGCCCTGCGCGAGGCAATCACCGAGCGAAACACCGCCGCGCCACTGCCCCCCGAGGTAGAGCCCGGGGTGCTCCGACTCGATGCGGAGCGCGGCCCCGACCACGCGTTCGTGTCCGAGCGCGTACTGCGGGATCGCCTGGGACCAGATCTGATGTTGCACGACCGTCGGCGTGCCGCGCACACCGAGGAGCGCCTCCAGGTCCGCGAGGACGAGCGGGAGGACGGAGTCTGTGGACATCCGGCCGATCTCCGGCATACGCTGGCCGCCGAGGAAACAGGTGATGAGCACCTGCCCTTCGGGCGCGCGGCCCGGAAAGAGGGACGACGAGAAGATCGCACCCAGGATGGTGCGACCTTCGACGGCGGGGCAGAGCATTCCGAAGCCATCAAGCGGATGCGCGACCGCGTTGCGCGGGAACCCCAGCGCGAGCGTGGCGACCGGCGGATGTTCGATGCGCTCGATCGGTTGGAGCGCCTGCCGGATCTCCCACGGGAGGTCGATGCCGTGCAGCGCGTGCGCGGGACCGGCGTAGCAGACGGCATCAAACTCGACCAGCGCCGGCCGGCCCTCCGCATCCTCGACCCCCACCTGCCAGCTGTCCCCGTGCGGTTGCACCGTGGTCACACGTGTCCGCAGGCGCACGCGTCCTCCGAGGGCCTCCGCCATCCGATTCGGCAACGTGGCGAGTCCTTCACGAAAGCTCGTGATACCGCGGTGCCGGACGACGCCCGCGCGGGCACGCGCCTCGCGGAGCCCACCGAGCAGGACGGAGCCGTGGCGCCGCTCCGCGTGAAAGAGCATCGGCATCGCGTGGCGTGCGGAGAGACGGTCCGGATCACCGGCGTAGATCCCCGAGACGAACGGGGCCACGAGGTAAGTGAGCACTTCCGGACCGAAACGTCGGCGCACCAGTGAGGCAATCGATTCGTCGGCTGGGTCGCGGACCGCCGTCACCCAGGGCTCGCGGAGTAGCCGCCACTTCGCCGCACCGGAGAGCGCACGCGAGGTGAGCAACGAGGCAGGACCGGATGGGAGCGCCACCGGCGTGCCGTCACGGACGATGAACCGGCGCTTCGCGGACGGGGCGGGGAAGACCCGCTCGCGCTCGAGACCCAGGCGCGAGATGATCGATTCGAGTGTCGGTGTCGCGCTGAGCGAGGTCGGACCGGATTCGACCAGGAAGCCGTCCACGCGACGCGTGGTGATCACCCCGCCCACGCGTGTGCCGGCGTCGAGCACCATCACATCGACGCCTTGATCCCGGAGCTCGAGCGCGGCGCTCAACCCTGTCACCCCGGCGCCGATGACGACCACCCGCATTGACTCAGTCCTCGCCGGCCCAGTCGCGCGGGGCGAGCATCGCGGCCAGCTCGGCCTCGATTGAGCCCTGCGCGGGCTCGTGGTAC
This sequence comes from Gemmatimonadota bacterium, assembly GCA_037975505.1. Classification (GTDB taxonomy): domain Bacteria; phylum Gemmatimonadota; class Gemmatimonadetes; order Gemmatimonadales; family Gemmatimonadaceae; genus Pseudogemmatithrix. The sequence continues at coordinate 2,016 of JBANGJ010000068.1, forward strand.
GGGGCCCACGCCGCAAGCGGCGGGAGCGACATCAGGACACTCTCGGTGCGCGCCCCCGTCTGGAGACCGAAGATGGTGCCGCGGTCGTGGACGAGGTTGAACTCCACGTATCGCCCCCGGCGATACAGCTGGAGCGCCTTGTCCCGCTCCGTGTACGGCAGGTCACGGCGCGAGTGGACGATGGGGCCATACGCATCATCGAGCGAACGGCCCACGGTGGTCACATAGGCGTGCAACGCCTCCGGCGAGAAATGGAACGGTGCCTCACTCGGCCGGAGATGATCGAAGAAGACGCCGCCCACGCCACGCGCCTCGTTCGCGCGGTGGAGGTTCCGGAAGTATTCGTCGCACCACGCCTTGTGCGCCGGATAGAGCCGCGGGTCGTGCGCGTCGCACGCCCACTTGAGTGACCGATGGAAGTGTCGTGCATCCTCAGGGAACGGATGCATCGGTGTGAGGTCGGTGCCGCCACCGTACCAGGCGTCGTGCAGCTGGCCATCGGCATCGGTGAGCTCGAAATAGCGAACGTTGAGATGCACCGTCGGCACCATCGGGGAGCGGGGATGGACCACCACGCTCACGCCGGTCGCGAAGAAGTATGGTGTCGCGTCGGGCGGGACGTTGCCGCCGAGCCGCTTGGCCGCCTCCGGCGGCAGGATCCCCTCGACGAGGGCACGGTTGACGCCGGCCTTCTCAAAGACCGCCCCGTCGCTGAGGAGCCGCGACCGACCGCCGCCACCCCCCTGCCGGTCCCACGCCGCCTCGGAGAAATGCCCACCATCGAGCCGCTCGAAGAAGGTGGTGATCTCATCCTGCAGCTGGGCCGTCCACGCCGCCATCAGGTCGCGCCGTGCGGTACGTGTGAGCCCTTTCGCCATCGTCATCGTGCCACCTCCGCCGAATGCGCGGCGGCCATCGCACCGCGGGAATCCCATGCCTGCACCGTCTCGATGAACGCCTTCGCGTGTGACACAGGGACGTCAGGAAGGATCCCGTGTCCGAGGTTCGCGATGTAGCCGGGGCCGTCAATCGCCGCGAGCATTGCCTGAGTCCGTTCGCGGATCACCTCCGGCGCCGCGTAGAGCGTGCACGGGTCGAGATTCCCCTGGAGGCCGCATCGCCGCGTGTCCGCGACCCCACGGGCCCACGCTGCATCGGTGTGCCAGTCGACGCCGAGCACGTCGCACCCGGTGGCTTCGGCGATCTCGCCGAGCGCCCAGCCGGCGCCCGGCGCGAAGGCGATCACCGGAACGCCCGCCGTCTTGGCGATGCGCGCGGCGCGTGCCATATACGGCAGTGCGAACTCGCGGTACTCGCGCGGGCCGAGCGAGCCGGCCCACGAGTCGAAGAGCTGCAGCGCCTGCGCACCGGCCGCGGCCTGAGCCACGAGGAACCGCCCCACGTTGTCGGCGAGCCGCCCGAGCAGCGCGTGCGCGAACTCGGGATCGGCGAAGAGCAGCTTCTTGGCGATGCTGAACGACTTCGTCCCCTTCCCCTCGGTCATATAGGCGAAGAGGGTCCACGGCGAACCCGCGAAGCCGATGAGCGGTACGCGGCCGTTGAGCGCACGGCGCGTCATCCGCAGCGCGTCGAGATGGTAGCGCAGTCCCTCCTCCGGCTCGACATCGCGGAGGCGCGCCAAGTCGCGCATCGTGCGGACCGGATCGGAGAACTGCGGGCCGACCCCCTCGTCGACGGTGAGGTCCATCCCCATCGCATCGGGGATCACGAGGATGTCGGAGAAGATGATCGCCGCATCGACGCCGATGAGGTCCACCGGCTGGAGCGTCACCTCGGTGGCGAGCTCCGGCGTGCGGCACATCGTGAGGAAGTCGGCTTTCGCGCGCACCGCGCGATACTCCGGCAGGTAGCGGCCGGCCTGCCGCATCATCCAGACGGGCGGGCGCTCGACCGGTTCACGGCGGAGGGCGCGGAGGAAGAGATCGTTCGTGGCCATCAGTGGCTCCGGGGGGAAGGGCGCCGACCGCGCGAAGGCTGGCGGTCGGATGCGGGCGCCGGCATCGGCCCCGCGAAGAGAGAATCGAGCGTCAGGTGGAACGCCTGCAGCGCCTCGCCGTGGGCGATGGCGGTCCGCAGCTTGGTCATAGGACGGGCAAGGAGCTTCGCGACGATGCGGTCGGTGGCGTGATCCGCCACCGCATCTCCCGCGGCGAAGGTGAGCTCGCGGCGGCAGATCTCCGTCAGCGCCTCGGCGAGCGGGCGGATCGCCTCGCGGGCGGCGGCCACCGCCACCCA
>JBANGJ010000089.1:0-14258 GCA_037975505.1 Gemmatimonadota bacterium
CACCGGCCGCTCGCCAGCAATCTACAGGATCAGTTCTTCGCGTAGTTGGTCCAGCCAGCCCACCACTTTGTCCCGCCCGGCGCGGCCGCGCCGCGATAAGCGGTGCCGCTCACGTAGCTCCCGGCGGCGGTGGCCATGTTGCCGGAGAACGTTTGGAGCCCACCGGTGGCGATCGGGGCCGACGCCGAGGGCGTCCAGTCGAAGGAGGCCGTCGAGGTGGCCGGCATCGTGAAGGTGGTGAAGAGGCTCGCCGTCGTCGTCGTGGCGTCCCGGACGATGTTGCGGGCGACGGAGTCGGTCAGGACGAAGCCGCCGGAGGCCGTGGTGAAGAGGGTCGGGCTCTCGGCCACGTAGATGTTGCGCACGTCGAACACGCCGTCCGTGATGCGCACCCGGGTCGAGAGGGTGTCGCGCAGGCCGAAGGCGCCCTTCGGCCAGCGGGCGATCACGCCGTTCACGTAGTAGCCGCCCGTGCCGCGGCGGAGGATGGCGCCGTACCCGCCGCTGGTGGCGTCGATGTCGGTGCCCGCGCCCGTCCCAACGAGGGTGAAGTTCGCCATCACCGGGGTCGTGAAGGGGGTCGAATTCTGCCCGAGGGTGCAGCCGGTGCCGTTGCAACCGTCGTTCTCGATGCCCTGCGGGTCTGCCGAGGCGTTGCCGGCGCCGGGACGGATGCTCGGCTTGGAGCTCTGGAAGGCGATCAGGTACTGGAGGCGACCTTTGTATCCCTCGGAGATGTCGAAGTGGTCGTCACCCGACTCGTAGGAGACGAGGTACCGGCCGTCGACCGCACCGCCGAAGAACTCGAAGGAGTCGTCGAGGCCGTACATCGCCTCCGCGTACTCCAAGGTGGTGCCGCTGCCCACGGCGGCGAGGGTGAAGGAGTTGAGCTCCTGGTCCGTCGCCGTCGCATAGCCCGCGAACTCCACGCGGACGTACTTGAGGGTGCCGCTGTTGTCGGCGTTGTCGGTGCCCGCGCTGTAGATCTGCTGCGGGTTGTTGGCCCCGGTCCCGGTGCCCTCGATGATCACCGGGTCCGCCCGGTTGATGATGCCGTTGCCGATGATGATCAGGCCGCCCCAATCGCCAGCGAGCCGCTGGCCCGCGGGCTGCGACGAGGTGAAGACGATCGGCTCCGCCGCGGTCCCGACGGCCTGGATCTTCGCGCCGCGCGTGATGAACAGCGACGACCCGACGATGTTGTAGTCGCCCTTGATGACCGTGCCCGGCTGGATGGTCAGGGTCGCCCCGTTGATGACCTTGACGAAGCCGGAGAGCGTGTAGGTGGTGTCCTTGTACAGCGTCCGGCTGATCGCGATGTCCGAGGAGATCACGGCAGCGCCGGGCGGGATGACTTCGGTGGTCGACTCGCTCTGGTTGCACGCGGCGAGCGCGAGCGTGGCGAGGGCGAGCGCGGCGGCTCGCGAGGAGAGGTGACGGCGCATCGTGGGGTCCGTGGTGAGGGAAGCTCGGCGTGGCGGCGCACGCCGATACTGAAACGAATCGCCGCCGTGTCTCCACACGGCGGCGTTCGTGTCACAGGCTGGTCACGCCGCCGGCGTCAGGGCTTCCAGCTCAGCCCCACGGTGAAGCCGCGCCCCATCCGGTACTGCTCGCGGGTCACCGGCCCCTGCAGCAGGCGGTAGGGGGCGTCGAGGAGGTTCTTGGCATCGACGCGCACCGAGACGCGGTCGTTCACGGGCATCCGGAGCGAGAAGTCGACGATGTGGCGCTCCATCTCCTTCACGTCGGGGAGCGGGAGCTCCCCGGCCTCCGTGATGCGCGCCCCGACCACGTTGTAGAGGAGCGTGGCGCTGCTGCGGCCGCTGTTCGAGGTCCAGGTGAGCCCCGTGTTGAACATGTAGGGCGCCTGGCCGACCATCGCGCGGCGGGTGTTGGTCACCGCGCTCGCCCCGGGCGCGATCCGGATGTCGCTCGCCATCACGGTGGCGTTCGCGGAGATCGAGAAGTTCGCGAGCGCGTCGGCGATGACGTCCAACCCCTTCCGCGCTTCGAGCTCCACGCCGTAGTTGTCCGCGCCCTGGGCGTTCACGAAGGTGATGATGCGCGTGCCCGAGGACCCCTGGTACACCCGCTCGATGGGGTTCGTGAAGCGCTTGGCGAAGACCGCCACGCTCAGCACCTCGCCGGGGTTGGGATAGTACTCCCAGCGGAGATCGTAGTTCTGGATGAGCGCGCGCTTCAGCGCCGGATTGCCGAAGACGTTGTCGAACCCGATGACCTCGCGGTACATGATCGGCGCGAGCTCGCGGTACTCGGGACGGGAGACCGTCTGCGACGCCGAGAAGCGGAGGTTCGTGGCGTCGGAGGGGCGGTAGGTGAGGGCCAGCGCGGGGAGCACGTCGGTGAAGATCGGGTTCGTGCTCGACCGGGCGCCGACGGTCGGCTCCGCGCGGACGAGCACGTTCGAGTACTCGACCCGCGCCCCCGTGATGAGCTGCCACGTGGCCCCGAGCTCCCGCTCGAGCATCGCAAAGCCGGCGGCCGTGTAGTCGGAGGCATCATAGGTGCCGCCGACGCCGATCGGCGTCACGTTCCAGACCCGGTCCGTGGTGCCGGTATAGCGCGAGAAGATCTGCTCCGCCGCCTGCTCCCGCTCCGTGCGGGTGAGGCCGCTGCCGCTGATGCTGTACGCGGTGCTCGTCGCGTCCCGCAGGGCGTGCCGGCCGAGGCCGCCCACCTTGATGGCCGTACTGCGACCGGGCTCGCCGAACTGCATCCGCCAGAACCCGCGGGCCTCGTAGGCCGTCTCCCCGAGGTCGCTGAAGGTGCGCACCGCGCCCTCGTTGGACGAGGCGAACCACTGGGGCGCCAGCGTCGCCCCCGTCGACGGGTCAGAGAAGGTGGCCTGCACGAACTCCGAGCGATCGGGCTCCACGCGGGTCACGCCGGAGGCGCTGAGCGAGAGCTCCGCCTTCTGCCGCGCCGTCAGGTCCGACTGGAGCAGCAGCTGGGAGGAGTACACGCTCCGCTCGATGTACTTCTGCCGGCTGATGGTGAACGGGATGCCGAGGTTCTCCGACGTCCCGGTCTCGACCCGGGCCTCGGAGTCCATCGTGCGGTTGTAGGTGTTGTTGAAGGCCAGGCGGGTGCGGGTGCCGAGCAGGGTGCTCGCATTCGCCATCCCGCCCCACAGGACGCTGGAGCGGCCGGTGCTGCCCTCGTAGCGATCGACTGGCGAGGGGGTGGCGCTGCCCTGCGCGAGCGCCAGCGAACGCACCTGGTCGAGCTTGGCTTCCTGCGTATACGAGTAGGTACCGGAGACCAGGTACCCGACCGAGTGGCCGAAGACCGGGTCGCTGCCACCGACCGAGATGGAGGTGGAGCCGTTGAGCCCCCCCTCCTGCGCGCGCGGCGTCCAGGAGTTGCGGAAGTCGGAGACCATCCGGTTGTAATCCGACTGGCCGGGGAGGGTCCGCGAGAAGTTGCCGAACGCCGAGATGAACTCGGGGAGGGCCCGCGGGCCGGAGCCGAAGGCGAAGAGGTCGCCGCGCACGCGGTTCGGCATCATCAGCCGGCGCCCGACGACCGCGTCGGAGCCGCCGGTGCTCGTGCTCATCGCCCAGGTGCGCTGCGCGGGGAACTCGCGGGTCTGGATGTCCACCTGCGCGCCGGAGAAGTCGCCCGGCTGGTCGGGGGTGAACGTCTTCACCGTCGTGATGCTCTGCAGCAGCCCGGTCGGGAACAGGTCGAGCGGGACGACCTTCTTCTCCGGCTCCGGGCTGGGGATGCGGGCGCCGTTGAGCGAGGTCTGGGTGTAGCGGTCGCCCAACCCGCGGACGAACACGTAACGGCCATCCTGCACGCTCACCCCGGAGACGCGCCCGACGGCCTGCGCGGCGTCCCCGTCCGGGCTCTTGGCGATCTGCTCGGCCGTGACGCTGCTCACGACGTTCGTCGAGGTGCGCTGCTGGTCGAGGGCCTCGTTCACCGAGCCGCGCTCGGCGGAGGCCGTGACCACCTGGGCGGCGAGCTGCACGTTCGCCGCCGACAGCGAGATGTCCTGCTGGAGCGTCTTCCCGGCCTCGAGGAAGAGACCCGTCACCGTCTTGGGAGCGTAGCCGATGCGGCGCACCTGAATGGTGACGGTGCCGACCGGGGCGTTGTTGATGGAGAAGCGGCCCTCCACGCCGGACATCGTGCCGACGGTGGTGCCGACCACCTGGATGCCGGCATCGGAGAGTCCGGCACCCGTGCCGGCATCGATGATGCGGCCGACGATGCGGCCGGTGGCCGGCGCCTGGGCCGCCACGGGAGCGGTCAGGGCGGCGCAGGTGAGGAGCGAAAGAGCGAGCAAGCGAACACGGCGCATCGGCGTCTCGTGTGAGGGGTCGGAATCAGAGAGTCGGAGCCGACGGCGCTCCGATACCTCAAAGCTCCCCGGGCCGGGTACCGACCCCCCCACGGATGTGTAACGGGCAGGTAACGGGCCGTGGTGCGGCCGTTACCTGCCGTCCGGTCGCTATCCAGGGATCGTGTGCGATCGCGCGGGAAAGAGGGCGGAGATGGTGGTCCCCTGGCCCGGCGTGCTCTCGGCGCGCACGCGGCCCCCGTGGGTCTCGATCAGATGCTTCACGATGGAGAGCCCGAGGCCGGTGCCCCCCTGCTCGCGCGACCGCCCCGGATCCACGCGGTAGAAGCGCTCGAAGATCCGCGGGAGGTGCTCCGCAGGAATCCCGGACCCGGTGTCGCGGACCCCGACCTCGACGCCTCGCGGATGGGGGCGGGAGAAGAGCACCACGCGTCCGGAGGCCGTGTGTCGCACCGCGTTGTCGACGAGATTGCCCAGCACCTGGCGGACGGCGGTCGCATCCGCGTAGGCGACCGTCGCATCCGCGGAGATCTCCGTCTCCAGGATGAGCCCCTTGGCGTCCGCCGCGTCCCGGGCGGCGTTCAGTACCTCCGCCGCCACCCCGCGGAGGTCGAGGTCGTCGGGGTTCGGCACCCACCCCCCCGACTCGATGCGCGAGAGGTCCAGCAGGTCGTCAACGATCCGCTGCATGCGCCGCGTGTTCCCCAGGATGCGCTCGGCGAACTGCTGGCGCATCTCGGACGGGACATCGTCCTCCGCGAGGGTCTCCGCGAAGCCACCGACGATGGTCAGCGGCGTCCGGAGCTCGTGCGACACGTTGGCGACGAAGTCGCGCCGCACCGCTTCCAGCCGCCGCACGCGCGTCAGGTCGAAGAGCGCGAGCACCGCGCCCCCTTCGTCGAGGGGCCGCGCCGTGACATTGAGGGTCCGTCCGGCGATGACGAGTTCCGCGTCATCGGTCGTCTCGCCGGCGAAGGCCGCGGCCATCGCCTCGCCGAGGACGACGTCGCGCGGCAGCAGGTCCACGGGGAAGGGCAGGGTCGCTCGCACGCCGAGCAGCCGTCGGGCCGTCTCGTTGATGCGGACCACCTGACGGGCGGTGTCGACCGCGATCACCCCTTCGTTCAGCGACTCCGTCAGCTGCAGGAGCAGCGTCTCGTCCGCCTCGAGGGCGCGGAGGCGAGCGGAGAGCTGCTCGGCGAGCCGCCGGAGGGCGACGGCGAGCTCGCCGACCTCGCCCGGCGCCTTGAGCGTGGGGCGTCGCGCGAGGTCGCCGTCCGCGAGTGCCCGGGCCACGTCGCGCAGCTCCTCGACGGGCCGGGAGACCGAGCGCGAGAAGAGGAAGGCGATGGTGAGGGCACCGATGAGGGCGAGCAGCGCCGCCGTCGCGATGTCGCGGCGCGCCGAGGCGATGACGGCGTCGAGGCTCGTGGTGGGGAGCGAGACGCGGGCGACGCCGCGGGCGGGGACGGGGACCGCGACGTAGAGCTCCTCGTCCCCCGTGGACGGGGAGGAGCGGCGGGCGGTTCCGGTGGACCCGCGCAGGGCCTGCGCCACCTCCGGCCGTGTCGCGTGGTTCTGCAGGGCCCGAAGGGAGTCACCGTCGAACTCGGAGTCGCCGATCACGGTCCCGTCCGGCGCCACCAGCGTGACGCGGCGCCCGAGCGCGCGTCCGGTGCGGTCCGCCAGCGAATCGGGATCGGTGGCGTCGCGGGCCCAGAGGTCGCCGACGAGCCGCGCCTCTCGGGCGAGGAACGTGGTGGCGTCGTCGCTGAGGCGCGCGCCGATCTGCCGGTCGACCACGATGATGATCATCGCCGACAGGAACCCCACCACCAGCAGGGCCCCGGTCAGGAGCCGCTGGGTCAATCGCACGCTCAGGCCCCCGGCGCGCGCAGGCGGTACCCGAACCCGCGGACCGTCTCGATGAGCTCCCCGGCCCGCCCGAGCTTGGTGCGGAGGCGCTGCACATGCATGTCCACCGTCCGCGTCTGGATGTCCGGGGCCGCGTCCCACACCGTCTCGAGCAGATGCGCGCGCGCCTGCACCCGGCCCCGCCGCTCGATGAGCATCAGCAACAGCTTGTATTCCGTCGGCGTGAGCTCGATCTCCATCCCGTCCACGGACACCCGGTGGGCACCACGCTCGATGCGGATGGGACCGATCTGCAGGGCGTCCGTGCTGTCCGCGGAACTGCTGACGCGGCGCAGGATGGCGCCGACCCGCAGGACGAGCTCCTGCGGGCTGAATGGCTTGGTGAGATAGTCGTCGGCGCCGAGCTCGAGGCCGCGGATGCGGTCGGGCTCGTCCTTGCGCGCGGTCAGCATCAGCACGGCGACCCCAGCGGTGTCGCCGTCCTCCCGGAGCTTCGCGAGCACGTCGAAGCCCGACATCCCGGGCAGCATCAGGTCGAGGACGATGAGGGCCGGCCGCTCCCGCTTGGCGAGGGCGAGCGCGTCCGGGCCCGAGGCGGCCGTCGAGACGCGATACTTAGCCTTGGCGAGATGGTAGACGACGAGGGCGACGATGTCCGGTTCGTCATCGACGACCAGAATGCGTTCGGACTCGGCGGCGGGTGCGGTCACCGGGCGGCACTCGTCAGGCGGCGCGCGATCGACGCGAGCAGCAAGTCGATGGCGATCGTGTTCTCCCCACCGTGGGGGATCACGAGGTCGGCGTAGCGCTTGCTCGGCTCGACGAACTGCAGGTGCATCGGCTGGACCGTCGTGAGGTACTGGTCGAGGATCTCCTCGAGGGGACGGCCCCGGGCGGCCATATCGCGCCGGATGCGCCGGACGAGTCGGATGTCCGCGTCGGTGTCGACGTACACGCGGACATCGCAGGCGGCACGGACGCGGGGATCGACGAGGAGCAGGATGCCGTCGATGACGATGACGTCGGACGGCTCGACGCGCACCGTCTGGGGCGCCCGGGCGTGGGTGACGAAGTCGTAGACGGGCTTCTCCACCGCGCGGCCCGCGCTGAGCGCCTCGAGGTGTTCGGCGAGGAGGTCGAGGTCGAAGGCCTCCGGATGATCCCAGTTGACATGCCGCCGCTCGGGCTGGGCCAGGTGCCCGTGGTCCCGGTAGTACGCGTCCATGTCGAGGAACGCCACGTGCCCATCCCCCAGGGCCTCGGCGATGCGCCGCGCCACCGTGGACTTGCCCGAGCCGGAGCCGCCGGCGATACCGATGATCAAGGGTTTCATCACTGAGGTCGAAGCAAGGCGGTAAGCTGCCGCCGAGAGGTCACGGGACCCAAGGGGGCACCCCGTCACGGTCCTGTATCGGCGTCCCTGCAAGTTGGGCGTGGCACAGCGGGTCAGGCAACGTGCGCGGCCTCCCGACGCTCCCCGTGAGGCCGCTATCTTCCGTCATGACTCCTGTCCGGCGTTCCGTCCTCCTCGCCGCCCTTATGGTCGGCGCCGTCGCGCCCGCCCCGCTCCGCGCCCAGTCGACCGTCGAACTGACCCTCGCCGCCACCACCGATGTCCACGGGCGGCTGCGGGGCTGGGACTACTACGCCAACGCGGCCGATCCCGCGCGCGGGCTCGCTCGGGCGGCGACGATCGTCGACTCGATCCGGCGGGCGGCCCCGGGCCGGGTGATCCTCGTCGACGCCGGTGACCTGCTGCAGGGCAACCCGATGACCTATGTGGCCGCCCGGGTCGACTCGCTCGAGCCGAGTCCCGTGGTGGCCGCGATGAACGTGATGCGGTACGACGCCGCGGCGGTGGGGAACCACGAGTTCAACTACGGCCTCGCGACCCTGGACCGGGCGCGCGCCGGCGCCGAGTTCCCCTTCCTCGCGGCGAACGCCGACCGGCTCGACGGCGGGCGTCCCTTTCCGGCCTCGGTCACCGTCACCCGGGAGGGGGTGAAGGTCGCCATCATCGGCGTCACGAACCCCGGGGCCGTGGTCTGGGACCGCGACCACCTGCGCAATCGCGTCACCGTCCGCGACATCGTGGCGTCGGTGACCCTCGAGGTGGCCGCCGCGCAGCGGGCCGGCGCCGACCTCGTGGTCGTCGTCGCCCACGCGGGCCTCGACGGGGACGCGTCGTACGACACGCTCGACACCGGGGTGCCGTCCGAGAACCCCATGGCGCGCGTCGCACGCGAGGTGCCCGGCATCGACGTCCTCGTGGTGGGGCACTCGCACCGCGAGGTCGCCGACTCGACGATCAACGGCGTCCTCGTGATCCAGCCGCGGAACTGGGCCACCAGCGTGGCCACCGCGAAAGTCACGCTCATCCAGCGGGCCGGCCACTGGACGGTGACGGGCAAGCGGGGGGCTCTGGTCGCGGCCCGCGGCCACGCGGAGCAGGCCGCGGTGGTCCGCGCGGTGGAGCGGGCGCACAAGGCCGCGATCGCCCACTCGACAGCGGTGATCGGCCGGGCCGAGGGCGAGTTCCGCACCGACTCGGCGCGCGTGCGGGATGTCCCGCTCATCGACCTGATCCAGGAGACGCAGCTCCGGGCCACCGGTGCGGACCTCAGCATCGCCTCGGCCTTCACGCTCGACGCGACCATCCCGGCGGGGCCGGTCTCGGTGGCGCAGATCGCCCAGCTCTATCCGTATGAGAACACGCTCAGGGCGCTCCGTCTCTCCGGCGCGCAGGTCCGGGCCTTCCTCGAGCACAGCGCGCGCTACTGGCTCGTGGAGGCCGACGGGCGCGGCGGGCTGCGGGGCGCGCCCGACGCGCGGATCCCCGGCTACAACTTCGACATGCTCGCGGGCGTCGAGTACGCCATCGACCTCGCACGTCCGATCGGCGCACGTATCACCGGCCTGACATATCGTGGCCGGCCCGTCGCGGACACCGACAGCTTCACCGTGGCCGTCAACAACTACCGGGCCAGCGGTGGGGGCGGCTACGCGATGCTCCGTGGGGCGCCGGTGGTGTTCGAGTCCTCCACCGAGATCCGCGACCTCCTCATCGAAGAGGTCCGGCGGCGGGGCGTGCTCCGGCCGGCGGACATCGGGGCGGTCAACTGGTCCCTCCTCCCGCCTCGGCCGTCGATCCGCCTCGTCACGGTCAACGACTTTCACGGCGCGTTCGTCCCGCGCCCGGACGGCAACGCGGGGAATCGCGGCGGCGCCGCGGAGCTCGCCACGGCGATCCGGGAGACGCTCGCCGAGTGCGCGCCGAGCTGTGTGCCGCTCGTGCTGCACGGCGGTGACCTCTTCCAAGGGACCCCGGCCTCGAACCTTGCCTACGGCCGCACGCTGGTGCCGGTGCTCGATGCGCTGGGCTTCACGGCGGGCGCCCTCGGCAATCACGAGTTCGACTGGGGGCAGGACACGCTCCGTGCGCGGATGCGCGAGCTGCGGTCGCCGATCCTCGGGGCGAACGTCACCTATGCGGACGGGCGCGACGTGCCCTGGATCCCCGACGACACGCTCGTCACCGTGCAGGGGGTGCGCATCGGGATCGTCGGGGTCGCGGATCCGGCGACGCCCCGGACGACGATGCCCACGCAGGTCGCGGACCTGCGCTTCGCCGACCCGGCGCCGATCGTGAACGCGCGGGCGGCCGCGCTGCGGGCCCGCGGCGCGCAGCGCGTGATCCTCGTGGCGCACATCGGCGGCTTTTGCACGGGCGCGACGTGCTCAGGGGAGATCATCGACCTCGCGAAGCGGCTCGAGCCCGGGCGCGTGGATGCGATTGTGAGCGGCCACACGCACTCGGCGATCACCACGGTGGTGAACGGCATCCCGATCGTGCAGGCGCGGTCCAGCGGGCGGTCGCTCGGGGTGATCGACCTGCCCGCGGAGGGGACGGCCGGGCGCCCGGTGCTCCGGACGGTGGTCAGCGACAGCCTGGTCCCCGATCCCGCGGTGGCGCGCCTGGTCCAGGCGGCCGAGGCCGCCGTGGCCTCCCGGGTGCGGGCCGTGGTCGCCGAGGCGACCGAGGACTGGCCCCGTCGCGGGGACCAGTATGCGCTCGGCAACCTGATCGCCGATGCGCAACGGGCGGCGGGTGCAGGTGACGTCGCGGTGATGAACAACGGCGGCATCCGCACCGACCTCCGCGCAGGCAAGGTGACCTGGGGCGATGTCTTTGAGGTGCAGCCCTTCGCCAACCGCCTCGTGGCCGTCACGGTGCAGGGGGACGCCCTGCGGAAATATCTCGAGGCCCTCGTGGACGGGCGGGGCATCCGATACCACGTGAGCGGGGTGGCGATCACCTACGATCCCACGGCGCCGTCGGGCGCCCGCCTGCGCAGCGTGGTGATGAACGACGGACGTCCGCTGGACGACCGGCGTCGCTACCGCGTGGTGATGACCGACTTCCTCGCCGCGGGGGGCGACGGGGCTGCGTTCAGCCGCGACGCCGAGGTGCAGGAGTTGGGTTTGATCGATCTTGATGTCCTCGTGAACCATCTGCGGGCCCTGCGCGGCGGCAAGCTCACGCCGACCGGCGCGCAGCGCGCCCCGCGCATCCGGACCGTGCCATGAGTGAGACCCTGACGGTATTCCTGAATGGCGCGACGCTGCGGCTCGCGCCCGGCAGTACGGTGCTCGACGCCGTCCGCGCCGCGGACCCCGCCGCCGCCGAGGCGGTGCTGGGCGGGACCCGCGCGGTGGCCGACAGTCGCGGGCTCGTCGTGTCCCCCGAGACACCGCTCACCGGCGGCTTCGTGATGCGTCTGGTCTCGGCGCGCCAGCTCGCCGACCGCGCCACCGACGAGTGACCGTCCTCGTCACGAGCGACCTGCTGCGGCGGCTCCCCAAGGCGGAGCTGCACTGCCATCTCGACGGGTCGGTGCGGCCCGCCACGATGCTGGAGCTCGCGCGCGACCTGCACGTCACCATGCCGCGTGATGATGCGGAAGCGCTCGGCGACTACATGCTGGTGCGCGACGCCCGGAGCCTCGAGGAGTACCTCGAGCGCTTCGCCATCACCCTCTCGGTGATGCAGCAGGCCGAGGCGATGGAGCGCATCGCCTATGAGCTGGCCGAGGACGCCGCGCGCGAGGGCGTGCGCTACCTCGAGGTGCGCTATGCGCCGGTGCTGAACACGCGGGGTGGGCTGACGATGGAGCAGGCGGTGGAGGCCCCGCTCCGCGGGCTCGCGCGGGCGGAGCGGGAGTACGGCGTCGTCGCCCGGGTGCTCGTCTGCGCTATCCGCAACATGCCGCCCGCCACCTCGCTCGAGGCCGCGTGGACCGCGGTGGACTTCAAGGGGGATGGGGTGGTCGGCTTCGATCTCGCCGGAGGCGAGGCGGGCCACCCCGCAGCGGCGCACCAGGCCGCCTTCGCGCACTGCGAGGCACACGGGCTCGCCTGCACCTGCCACGCCGGGGAGGGGGCGGGCGCCGACTCCATCGCGGAGGCCATCCACGTCTGTCACGCCACGCGCATCGGGCACGGCACGCGCCTCATCGAGGATCCAGCGCTGTTGCGCGAGGTGCGGGACCGCGGGATCGCCATCGAGTGCTGCCTCACGAGCAACGTGCAGACGCACACCATCCCGTCGATCGACGTACATCCGCTGCGGGCGTATCTCGAGGCCGGCGTCGCCGTCTCGCTCAACACCGACAACCGGTTGATGAGCGGCACGGACCTGGTGACCGAGTACGGCCTCGCGGCGCGCCACCTGGGGTTCACCTTCGACGAACTGGCGCGGCTGGCGCGGCAGGGCTTCGTGAACGCGTTCCTCCCCGAGACCGAGCGCGTGGCGCTCCTCGCGAGGGTGGACGCCGAGATCGCCGCACTGCGGCGGGAGGTCGGGGCATGAGCGAGCACAGCGTTTCCCACGGGACGGCGGACGCGCAGCGCGCCGCTGCGGCGGTGCGCGACCGGCTCGGCGTGCGAGCCCCCGTCACCGGCATCGTACTCGGGTCGGGGTTGGGCACCTTGGCGGATCGCGTCACCGAGGCGACGCGGGTGCCGTACGCGGAGATCCCCGGGTTCCACGCACCCAAGGTCGATGGGCATCGCGGCGAGATGATCCGTGGGATGCTGGGCGGCCGCGAGGTGCTCCTCCTGGCCGGCCGGTTCCACATGTACGAGGGTCACGGCGCGCGTGTGGCCGCCTTCCCCGTGCGGGTGCTGCACGCGCTCGGCGTGCCGCGCCTCTTCGTCTCCAATGCCGCCGGCGGGGTGCGTCGCAGCTTCCGGGCCGGTGAGCTGATGCTCATCGTCGACCACCTGAACCTGACGGGCCAGAATCCCCTCGTCGGGCCGGTGGAGCCGGGGGAGACGCGGTTCCCCGACATGAGCGCCGCCTATCACCCCCGGCTGCGTGCCCTCCTCGAGGCGAGCGCCGCGGAGCTCGGCATCCCGCTCGCGCGCGGCGTCTACGCCGGCCTCCTCGGCCCCAACTTCGAGACCCCGAGCGAGGTCCGGATGCTCGAGCGGATGGGCGCCGATGCGGTGGGGATGAGCACGGTGGCGGAGGTCATCGTCGCCGCGGCGCTCGGGATGGAGGTCGCCGGGATCTCGCTCGTCACGAACCCGGGCGCCGGGATCTCGACGACGCCGCTCAACCACGCCGAAGTGATGGAGGAGGGGGCGCGGGCCGCCGACGCCTTCGGCCGGCTGGTGGAGCGCTACGTGGGTCGGTTGTAGGCGCTGAGGGGGCCCCGCGCGTCGGCTCAGCGCGCCGGGGGCGACGGGGGCAGCGCGGCGAGTCGCGCCTTGAACGTCTGGAAGTTGGGCGTGTCGCGAGTGAGGCCGCGGAGCGAGGCCGGCGGCAGGGCGGCGATCCGCGCCTTGGCGGCGGCGATCCGGTCCTCCTCCAGCGGGTGGGACCGGAACCAGGCGTCCAGCGCGCCGGGCCGCCGCGTCCGCTCATCGAGCAGGATGCGGAACATCTCCGGGATCCCGTTCGGGTCGATCCCCGCCTGCACCATGTAGGGGATCGCGACCTCGTCCGCCTGGTCCTCGTCCGCGCGGGAGAAGCTCGCGAAGGCCGCGCTGGCGCCGATGTTGATGGCCGCCTGACTCGCCTCGCTGTTGCAGATGCTGGTCAGCACGCAGACGGCGGTGATGCCGATGTTTGCGCCCTGAGCCTTCTGCATCTGCTGGATGGAGTGCCGCATAGTCACGTGGCCGATCTCGTGCCCGAGGACGCCGGCCACCTGCGCCATGGTCTGGGCGCGCTCGATGAGCCCGCGGTTGATGTAGATGAAGCCGCCGGGCACCGCGAAGGCGTTGACCTCGGGGCTGTCGACGATGGCGAACTGCCAGTCGAGGTTGCGAGCGTCGGCGATGCGGGCGATCGAGTCCCCGAGTACGTTGATGTATCGGGTCAGCTCGGCGTCCTGGATGAGCGGGAGCTCGCGGCTGATCTTCTGGGCGTAATCCGCCCCCATCTCCACTTCCTGGCGGGTGGAGACGGCGCAGCCGGTCAGGGCGAGCAGGCAGACGAGGAGCGGACGGGAACGCATGGGTTTGTTGACCGTAGCAAGGGACCTGACACGCCGCAAGGCGCGGGAGCGCAGCGGCCTCTTCGTCGCCGAGGGGATCCGCACCGTCGAGGAACTCCTCGCCTCGCCACTGCGCATCACCGGGGCGCTGACCTGCGACCTGCTCGACCGGACGCCGCGCGGGGCGACCCTGGCCGCGGCGCTGCACGCGCGCGACGTCGCGGTGCTCCGCGTCAGCGAGCGCGAGTTCCTCTCCGCCTGCGACACCGAACACCCCCAGGGGATCCTCGCCGTTGCCGAGCGGCCGGCCGCCACACTCGCCGGGCTGACGCTGCCACCGGCGGCGCGGCTCCTGGTGCTCGACGGCATCCAGGACCCAGGCAACCTCGGCACCCTCCTGCGCACCGCGGCCGCCCTCGGCGTCCAGGCCACCTGTGTGCTCCCGGGCACCGTGGACCCGTGGAACGCGAAGGTCGTCCGCGCCGCCGTCGGCATCCAGTTCCGGCATCCGACCATCGATTGTACCACCGAGGCGTTGATGGCGTTCC
>JBANGJ010000131.1:0-10879 GCA_037975505.1 Gemmatimonadota bacterium
CGTGGCGGCGGGCCCGCTCGACCTGGACTCCCCCTGGCCCGTGGTGGACGTCATCCGCCGGGAGCGCGCGGAATTCGTGGCGGCGGTGGACGACGAGTGGCTCGAGGCGCGCGCGATGAACACGGCCGAATTCGAGCGCCTCCGGGCGCTGGGGATGCGGAGCGTGCTCTTTCTGCCGCTGGTGGCGCGCGAGCACGTGCTCGGTGTGCTGACGCTCTACCGTGGGATCGGTGCGCCGCCGTTCGACGCTGGGGAACGTGCGGTCGCGGAGGAGCTCGCGGTGCGCGCCGCCTTCGCGCTCGACAACGCGCGTCTCTTCGCCGCGGCCCGGCAGGCGACGGTCGCGCGGGACCACGCGCTCGGTGTCGTGTCGCACGATCTGCGCAATCCGATCTCGGCCATCGGCATGAGCGCGCGCGCGCTCCTCCCGTCGATTCCGGTGGAGGACGCCGAGCGCCGGGCGCTCCTGACCAACATCGTCGCGAGCCAGGAGCTCGCGCACCGCATGATCCGCGACCTGCTCGATGTCGCGAACATCGAGACGGGGCATCTCTCGGTGGAGGAGCGGCCCGTGGCGCTGGTGCCGGTGCTCGACCGCGCGCTGGCGCTGTTCGCGCGCGAAGCAGAACTCCGGAACCTCACGCTGGAGATCGGGGCGCTTCCGGCGCTCCCGATGGTGTGGGGCGATGACGAGCGGATCCTGCAGGTGCTCTCGAACCTCCTCTCGAATGCCATCCGGCACACCGCGCCTGGGGGGCGGGTGACGATGAGCGCGCGCATCCTCGACTACGACGTCGAGGTGGCGGTGGCGGACACCGGGCACGGGATTCCCGCCTCGTCGATGCCGCTGATCTTCGAGCGGTACTGGACCGTCCGCGGGAACGCGCCCAAGGGGGGGACGGGGCTCGGTCTGGCCATCGCGCGGGGCATCATCGAGGCCCTTGGCGGGAAGCTCTGGGCCGAGTCCGAGGAGGCGAAGGGCAGCACCTTCTGCTTCACCCTGCGGATCGCGGACTGAGGGCGCGCGTCAGCGCGCGGGACGGGTCGCGTCGAAGGTGATGCGGGCCAAGTCCGCAATCAGCCCCTGGGCGACCGCTCGATCTGGGATGCTGCGGGTCAGGATCACGAGCACGAAGGGCGCGCGTCCCGGGGCGTACACGATGGCGGCGTCGTGCGTGGTCCCCGTGATCCAGCCGGTCTTGTGCGCGACCCGCACGCCCGGCGGGAGCCCGGCGGGAATCTCCTCGTTGAACTCCTGACGCAACAGTGTCCACCGCATATGCGTGGTGGCCCACCGTGAGGTGAGGCGACCGGTCTCGATGGCGGCGAGCAGCTCGCCGAGTCCGCGCGCGGTGACGGTGTTGTTTCGGCCGGCCTCGTAGGCTTTGGTGTCCTCGACGCCCCGCCGGACCGTCACCCCGGTGAACCCGAGGGTTCGCAGCGTGGTGGCCACCGAATCCGGGGTGAGGTACTCCAAGAGGGCGTTCGTGGCGAGGTTGCTGGAACGCACGATCATCCGATGATTCAGCTCCCGGAGGGAGATCGGCGCCCCAATCCGGTCGTACAAGGCCGGGTCCGAATCATCCTCCTTGCGGAGGTGGAACACGGATCCGTCGACGATCGAGTGGAAGTCGTTCCCCAGTCGGATGCGGGTGTCGAGATCCACCCGCCCCGCATCCGCACGTCGCATCAACTCAACCATCACCGCGACCTTCATCGTGCTCGCGGCATGGAACGTCAAGGTGTCGCGAAGCCCGAGGGTCTCGCCGGTGACGAGGTCCTGGAACCAGAACCCCACCTCGGCGCCCGGCACGCTCGCGATGCGCGTCAGCAGCTGGGCGCGCAGGCCATCCGGCATGGCGACGGCCGTGGTCGCGGTGGGTCGCCCCGCCGGGGACTCGGGCCGGGGGGCGGAGACGGCGAGACTTCCGAGGGTCAACGGTAGGAGGAGGGCGCGCATACCCCAGAATCTACGGGGTGGCGCGCCCGTCGGCATCACCGATGCGGCGTGGTCGTCGGCGCCCCGCGCGGGACCGGTCAGCCTGCGCGCCAGGGACCCGACTTCCCACCATCCTTCTCGCGCAGGTGGATGCCTTCGATGCGCATCGCCTTGTCCGCGCTCTTGGCCATGTCGTACACCGTCAGCAGGGCGACGCTGACGGCGGTGAGCGCCTCCATCTCGACGCCCGTCGGTCCGCTGGTGCGGACCTCTGCTTCCGCGTGGATGGTGGAGGCTGCTTCCTCGAGCGTGAAACGCACCTGCACGTCCGTGAGCGCGAGCGGATGACAGAGGGGAATGAGATCCGCCGTGCGCTTCGCGGCCATCACGCCGGCGATCCGTGCGGCGCCGAGGACGTCGCCCTTCGCGAGCTGCGCGTCGCGCACCGCCGCGAACGCTTCGGGCCGCATCACGATGCGCCCGGCGGCCAGGGCGCGACGGGTGGACGCGGGCTTGGCGGAGACGTCAACCATCGACGCTGCCCCCTGCGTGTCCACGTGGGAGAGGGCGCGGTCGTCGGCCATCAGTGGGCTCCGGCGAGGGTGGTCAGGAGGCGCGCGGTGACGAGCTGGGGGTTGGCGTTCCCCTCGGCGGCGCGCTTGGCGTCCTCCACGGCGGGGATTGCGCGGACCGCCCACGCGGCGCGTGCGGCGTCCCCGCGCGCGGTCGCCTCGCGCGCCTGCTCGTGGAGCAGCACCGAAAGGGCGTCGAGCGTGTCGCTGAACGCACCGCGGGCGCCGGCGGACCCCATCGAGAAGGCCGTCGTGAAGAGGGCCTCGCGGCCGCCCTCAGCGGCGGCCAGGATCTGCCGCGCCCGCGTCACGGACTTCTCCCCCGTGGCATCGCCGATGAGCGTGCCGGGGGCTCCGCCGGCCAGGCGCACCAGCGTGTCCGCCGGTTCGTTCGGGACGACGGCCGCGACGCGCGGGTCGGCCAGGAAGGCGCGTACCGCTGCCTCGGACAGCGGAGGGACGCGGAACGAGACGGTGCGAGAGCGGATCGTGGGCAGGAGCGTGCCGGGTTCGCTCGAGGTCAGGATGAAGGTGGTGTTCGCGGGGGGCTCCTCGAGGAGCTTCAGCATCGCGTTCGCCATCTCGGTCGCCGACGCCTGGGGCACCATGCGCTCCGCGTCCCCGATCACGAAGACCTTGCGGTGCGCGAGAGAGGGGGACTTCGCGGCGAGTTGGACCATCAGGGGCGCGACGTAGTAGTAGATGCCCTTGGTTCCGTCCGGGCGTTCATACAGCCCGTGCGCGTCGCGACGCTCGGCGATCTCCGCGAGGATGAGCTCGTCCACCTCGTCCGGGTCCGGGCGCTCCCCGGTGAGGCGCGCCTGCGGGAAGCACCAGCGCAGATCAGGGTGCTGCAGCGTCTCGGCCAACCGGCAGTGTTGGCAGCTCCCGCACGGCTTGCGCTCCGCCTCGCACAGCAAGCGCTGACCGAGCCAGAGAGCGAGGCGCTGCTTGCCGATGCCGGCCGGCCCCTGCAGCAGGATCGTGGCGGGGAGCGTCCCCTGGTCGGCGAGTTCGGCGAGGCGCGCGCGGAGCGCCTCGTGGCCAAAGAGCGGGATGATCGACACGGTCGGAAGATACCTGCGGCACCCGGCCGTCGCCGGGCTGCGCGCTCAGGCCGTCGTCGCGGCGCGGCCCCGCAGCTCGTCCACGTGGATGCGGAAGAGGACGGCGCGTTCGGGGATGGGATCGTCTGGAGTGAACGCCTCGGGGACGAGGCGACGCACAGCGGCCACCCCCTGGGCGTACCGCTCCCGCTCTGCCTCGCTTCCTTCGGCCCGCAGCAGGTAGAGCCCGCCCTTCACGACGACGGACCGCCACTCGAAGAGCGCCTCCACCTCGTCCACCTCGAACGCGACCCAGCGATTGTGCAACAGCACTTCGAGCTTGGTGCCGGGCTGGGTGCGGCCGTAGAGCCACCCGTCCAGGTGGACGTAGTGAATGGGTTCGACGTCGAGCCGGTCCTTCTGCGAGAACGCGAGCCGTCCCACCTGATGCCGGTCCAGCAGCGCGACGCACTCTTCGCGGGTCAGCTCGCGGAAGGTCGGTGCAGGGGTCGGCATGGCGAGGCTCCGGGTCAGCGGGACAGCGTACGATACGCGGCGCGCACCCGGTCGAGCGCCTCATCCGGGGTGGCGCCGTCGGCGGAGAGATGGCCCATCTTGCGGCCCGGCCGCGCCGAGTGCTTGCCGTAGAGGTGCAGTCGCACCCCGGGGATCGCGAGCGCGCCGGTGAAGTCGGGCTCGCCGTCGGCCCAGAGGTCGCCGAGGAGATTGTGGATGGCCGCGGGACGCACGACCTCGGTCGCCCCGAGCGGGAGGTCGCAGATGGCCCGCACCAACTGCTCGAACTGGCTGGTCGGGTGCGCCCGCTCGGAGTGGTGGAAGGTGTTGTGCGGTCGCGGCGCGAGTTCGTTGACGAGCAACGTCCCGTCGCGGAGCACGAACATCTCCGTGGCGAGGAGCCCCACGATGCCGAGGCGCTCGGCGATGCCGAGGGCGAGCGCCTGCGCGCGCGCCTCGAGGTCGTCGGGCGCACCGGACGGCGTCACGGCCCAGGTGAGGACGCCGTCGGTGTGGTGGTTCCGCGAGGTGGGGTACGCGACGGCGGTGCCGTCGGCGCGTCGCGCCACGAGGACGCTGAGCTCCGTGGCGATGTCCAGGAAGGCCTCCACCACACAGACGGGGGCGCCAAGTGCAGTGAAGGCGGCCGCGCCGTCCTCCGGTGTGCGCACCCGCACCTGTCCGCGGCCGTCGTAGCCCCCCATCGCGCTCTTCACGATGGACGCCCCGAGCCCGGCGACGGCCTCCGCGGTGGCCGCGGCGTCACGGACCGTCCGGAACGGGCCGAGCGGAAAGTCGTTGGAGGCGAGCCACTCCTTCTGGCGGGCGCGCTCCTGAATGGTGAAGACCGCCTCCACGCCCGGGGCGAGCGGGGCGATGGCGGCGACGGCCTCCAGCGACGCCCGGGGAATCTGCTCGATCTCGAGCGTGACGGCGGCGCACCCGCGGGCGAGCTCCGCGGCGGCGACGGCATCCGCCCATGGGGCGGTGATGACGTGGGCCGCGACGGGGCGGGCCGGGCAGTCGCGTTCGGGGTCGAGGACACGGATGTCATACCCCATCGTCCGCGCGGCGATCGCGGTCATCCGACCGAGCTGGCCGCCGCCGAGGAAGCCCAGCGTGGCGCCCGGCGGGACGGGCGCGCGGCTCACGGGAGGGTCTGCGCGCGCACCGCGTCGGCGCGGGCGGCGCGCCAGGTCCGCAGGCGCTCGCGGACGGCCGGGTGGTGCGCCCCGACGATCTCGGCCGCCAGCACGGCGGCGTTCGTGGCGCCCGGCTTGCCGATGGCGAGCGTGCCGACCGGAACACCCGCCGGCATCTGCACGATCGAGAGCAGGGCATCCACCCCGTTCAGAGCGGTGACGTTCACGGGGACGCCGAGCACCGGCACGAGGGTCTTGGACGCGACCATCCCCGGGAGGTGCGCCGCGCCGCCCGCGCCCGCGATGATCGCCAGCAGGCCGCGGCCCTCCGCGGCCTCGGCGTAGGCGAACATCTCGTCCGGGGTGCGGTGGGCCGAGACGACCTTGGCCTCGAACGGGATGCCGAGCTCTTCGAGCAGCTCGCAGGCGGGGGCGAGGGTCTCGTAGTCCGTCTTGGACCCCATGATGACGCCGACGAGCGGGGAGGCGGGCGCGGTCATGGACGAAATATACCGGGGTCGAGTCAGCGGGCGGGGACGCGGAGCCGCGCCATCCCGCCGTCCACGGGGATCACCTGGCCGGTGACCCAGTCGCTCGCCGGGTCCAGGAGCCAGCGGGCCGGGGCGGCGAGGTCCGCTGGCTCCCCGATGCGTCCCAGCGGGTGCATCGCGACCGAGGCGGCGAGGGAGGCGGGGTTCCCGGTGATGCGCGCCGCGAGCGGTGTGGCGACGAGGCCCGGCGCCAGGGCATTCACGCGCAGCCGACGGGGGGCGTAGGTGGCCGCGGCACTTCGGACGAGTCCGGCGACCGCGCCCTTCGCGGCCGCGATGGCCTCGTGGTTCGGGAGTCCCGCCTCGGCCGCCGCGCTCGAGAAGAGAAGGACGCTCCCGCCCTGCGTCATCACCCGGCCGGCGGCACGCACGGTGGCGAAGGCGGTCTGCAGGTTGAGACGGAGCGTCTCGGCGAGCTCCGCCTCGCTCGTGAGGTGGGCGGGTTTGAGGAGGATGGAGCCGACCGCGTTCACGATCCCCGCGACCCGTCCGTGCCGGGCGGCTACATCGGCGGTCAGGGCCTCCACGGCGGCGAAGTCCGCGGCGTCGACCGACTGTGCCTCGGCGCCGAGCGTGTCGGCGAGCGGGGTCACGCGTTCGAGGGATCGGCCCGCGAGGACGAGGGTCGCGCCATCGGCGGCCAGGGCCTGCGCGATCCGGCTCCCGATGCCGCCGGCTGCGCCGAGGATGAGGTAGGCACCGGTGCCGTGCAACGAGGCAGTCATGGTCGTCGAACGGCGGTCGCGGAGCGAAGGTTCCGCCGCGACGAGTGACGGTGGTGGCCCTGATGCGAACGGGGCCCCGTGTGCATGCGCACACGGGGCCCCGCTTCAGCCAGCGACCGCGACAGGACTCGAACCTGTGACCCGGTGATTAACAGTCACCTGCTCTACCAGCTGAGCTACGCGGCCAGAGTCGGGAAACCTAGCCGGGGCGCAGGGGGCATTCAACCCTGCGGGGCCGGGGGCAATCCGTCTGGCGGCGGCCGTCGGGATGGGGGTGGAGGTCCGCCCCGGGGTGACCCATTCCTCGCGTGGGCGGACGACCGTGAGCAGCACGGGACCGAGGGAGCGAGGGAAGACCGCCCGCACGGGGGCCGCGCCGGGCCGAATCGCCTCAGCGACTGCCTGCAGGCGTGACGGGTGCACCGGGTCGCCGCCCGCCAGCCGGTCCATCAGTTCCTCGCGCAGGGCCGCCCGGATGCGTGCGGCATCGGGCCAGCGCCAGCGTGTGAATCCCATCGCGGGGCGCCCAGACGGCATCAGGCGGGTGTCGCGTGACAGCTCCGCCTCCACGGCCGCGATGGTGCGCTCCAGTCGGCCGGGCGGCTCCTCTGTGACGCGGGCGAGAAAGTCGCGCATCGGGCGTTCCGGCATCAGGCGCTGCCGCAACACCTCGGCCCAGGGCACGAGCAGGCGGAGCTCCACGTGCCCGCCCTCACGCAGCACCAATGTGGCCGAGGCCTCGGCGAGTTCGTGGGCGGCCGCTCCCCGCGGTGCGAGGAGGAGGGACAGCAGGCCGAGCAGGACGCCGCGCCGCCCGGGCATCCGCCACGCGCGCATCAACGGGCCCGGCAGTAGTCGTTCGTGGACGTCGCCGTTCCGTCGGTCGCGAAGACGAACCGCCAGCAGACGCTCGACGTGCGCGTGTAGCGGATCGATTTCACGTGTCCGCCGGACTGCCAGGTCATCGTCGTGGTCCCGCCGAGCGCGAGCGAAGCGGCCGTGGCATCGAGCGTCAGATTCGTCGCCGTCTCTGGGGCGCCCGGGGGGCGGAGCGGCGAGAACTTGCCGCCCTGACCCGCGAGGTCCGGACTCGGGACCCCGTAGAAACAGCTGAGGACGTACGGGCTCACGTCCGTCACGTGATAGGCGTATCCGGCCGGGGCGTTGGGATGCGGGAGGGTGTTGCCGCCGCAGAGCGCATCGCGCGTCGCGGTGGTCCCGTCGGGATTGCGATAGCCGAAGATCGCATAGCCGTCGAGGGCCCAGCCGAGGGGATGGGTGTCCCAGTACGCGGCGGGCTGATCGGCCATCAGGCAGGTGGGGGCCGCGTGGTAGTGATAGTCATCCGCGCGTCCGGCGTGGCCATTGCAGAGATCGAGTTCGCCCAGCGCCTTGGTGTCGCCGCCGCCCGGCCCGGAGCACCCCCCCTGCTTGCACGGGTTGAAGATCGGGATGCCGTTCACGGCGAGGCCGATGGGGCCGTCGACCGCCGAGGTCTTCGTGCTCGCGACCTGCGGCACGAGGGGAATCCGCCACGCATTGCTCCCCGTGAAGTTCTGGGCGAGCGGGACCTGCTGATTGGTCGCCGTGATGCCGACCATCATCGGATGCGCCCATTGAATGCCGGTCGAGGCGAACCAAGCGTACGTGGAGTCGCAGGTGATCGCGAGGCCGTTCGTCACTCGGTATGACTCGATCGACTGCCGGACATAGCCGCAGTTGATCGTGGCGACGCTGCGCGTGACGCCGAGTGTGAGGGACCCGGTCTCCAGCGTGACGGGCCCGAGCGCGGCGAGGAGGGCGCTCCCGGTCACCTGTGTCGGGGTCAGACCGGAGAGATTCGGCGCCGCGGAGAGGGCGTAGACGGTGAGAGTGTACTGCTTGAGGCCCGGCCCCTGTGAGCAGGGTGGGGCGTAGGCGAGGCCGCCGCCGTCATCGGCGAAGCCGACGGTGCCCGCGCTCCCACCACTCGCGATGGACGTGGTCGTCGCGGGGATGCCGTACAGCACCCAGTTGTACTTGGTCGTACCTCCCGTCGGCGTGGTCGTCATCACCAGGGCGTACTGCGCGGTCCCGCTGGGGGCCCCGCTCCAGCTGATCGGCGGGGAGGTCCCATCCCCATCGCAGGTGTGGGTGACCGGCATGGCGCCGCTGACGGCATCCGCGCTGATGACGGTCAGGCGCGTTCCCTCAGACCCGGTGGGCGCGTCCTGGCCGGCACAGGCGACCCCGCAGATGGCCAACGCGATGCCGAACCAGGTGCCCTGATGTCGCCACGCCATATCACCCCTCCGAAGGTCGTGAGCCGGTCGGTCGGCCCGCGCTGGAATGACTCGGTGATGCGGCGGCGGCGTCACGAGCGCCGAGCGACGTGGGGCGCGCCCCGGGCCGGCGCGGCTGCCGATCCAGCAACGGCGCGAGGAACCGCCCGGTATGCGACACCGGCACCGCCGCGACCTCCTCCGGGCTGCCCATGGCCACGATCCGTCCGCCGGCCTCCCCTCCCTCGGGGCCGAGGTCCACGATCCAGTCCGCGCGCTTGATGACGTCCAGATTGTGCTCGATCAGCACCACGGTATGCCCGGCGTCCACGAGGCGATCGAGCACCCCGCAGAGCACCTCGATGTCCCGCTGGTGCAGCCCCGTGGTGGGTTCGTCGAGCACGTAGAGCTTGCGCCCGCCCTTCTTGGCGGCCGTGGCCAGTTCGCGCGCGATCTTGAGGCGTTGCGCCTCTCCCCCGGAGAGCGTGGTCGCCGGCTGGCCCAGACGCAGGTAGCCGAGGCCCACCTGCTGCACCTGCCAGAGGGCCTGACCGAGCTTCTCCTCGTGCGGGAAGAAGCGGATGGCCTCGTCCACGGTCATCTCGAGCACGTCGGTGATGCGCTTCCCGAAGTAGGTGACGTCGAGCACCTCGGGCTTGTAGCGCGTGCCCCCGCACGTCTCGCACGGCACGAAGACATCGGCCATGAAGACCATCTCCACCTCGAGCGCGCCCGCGCCCTCGCAGGCGTCGCAGCGGCCCCCCGCCACGTTGAAAGAGAAGGTGCCGGGCGCGTAGCGCCGCTGCCGCGCGAGCGGCACGTCGGCAAAGATCCGGCGGATCTCGTCGAAGGCCTTCACGTAGGTGACAGGATTCGACCGCGGGGAGCGCCCGATCGGCTCCTGGTCCACCAGGACCACGGCGTCGAGGGCCTCGGCCCCCGTCAGGGTCTCATAGCGGCCGACCGTCTCGCCGAGGTGCTGGCGCGCGGAGTGTTCGCCGGTGAGCCGGTGCTCGAGGGCGCGGAAGAGCACGTCGTGGACCAGGGTGCTCTTGCCGGAGCCGGAGACCCCCGTCACGCAGGTGAGGGTGCCCAGAGGGATCCGGGCGGTCACGCCGCGCAGGGTGTGCGCGGTGGCGCCGGTAATCGTGAGCCACTGCGGTCCGGTGCGACGGCGGCGCTCCGGGAGCGGGATGGTGCGGGCCCCGGTGAGGTACTGGCCCGTCAGGGGCGAGTCGGCGGCGTCGGCGACCGGGCCGTTGAACACGACCTGGCCGCCGTGGGTGCCGGCGCCCGGCCCGAGCTCGAGCATCCAGTCGCTCATCCGCATCGCATCCAGATCGTGCTCCACCATCAGGACCGTGTTGCCGCCGTCGCGCAGGCGCGCCAGGAGCGCGAGGAGGCGGTCGAGGTCGCGGGCGTGCAGGCCGATGCTCGGCTCGTCTAGGACGTAGAGCGTGTCCACCAGCCGCGCGCCGAGCGCGTTCGAGAGGCCGATGCGCTGCGCCTCGCCGCCCGAGAGGGTGCGGGTGGCGCGGTCGAGCGAGAGGTAGGTGAGGCCCACGTCGCAGAGGAAGGCGATGCGGTCGCGCGCCTCGCGCAGGATGTGTCCGGCGATGGCGGCGTCCTGGGCGCCGAGGGCGAGGCCGTCGGCCCAGGGGCGGAGATCCCCCACCGGCATCGCCGCCACCTCGGCGATGTGCTTGCCGCCCACGCGCACCTGGAGCGCGTCGGGCTGCAGCTTGGTCCCCCCGCAGGTCCCGCAGGTGCGCGCCGTCTGGTACTGCCGGAGGAAGACCCGGATGTACTGCTTGTACTTCTTGGGCTCCAGTGCGTCGAGGAAGGGGAACATCCCCACGTAGCCCTTGGCCTTGCCGTGGAGCAGGAGGCGGCGCTGCGCGGCGGTGAGGTCGCGCCACGGCCGGTCGAGCGGAATCCCCTCGCGCTTGGCGAACTCCGCGAGCGCGCGCCGCTTGCCCTCGTAGCGGGGCATGGTCCACGGATGGAGGGCGCCGTCCTTGAGCGACCGCTCGGGATAGGGGACGATCAGGGCCTCGTCGTACTCCAGCGTGGCGCCGAAGCCGTTGCAGGTGCCGCACGCGCCGCGGGGGTTGTTGAACGAGAAGA
>JBANGJ010000133.1:0-8388 GCA_037975505.1 Gemmatimonadota bacterium
GGCATCCTGCGCGGCGGGCGCAGGCTCGAAGTCGAGGTGAAGAGCGCGCGCGGACGCCAGCAGCCGAACCAGCGCGCGTTCGGCGCCATGGTCACCAAGTACGGCGGGCTCTACGTCGTCGTGCGCTCGCCCGAGGAAGCGATCGAGGCCGTCGAGAAGGCCCTGAAAGGAATCGACTGATGCATTCTCACTCCGAAACGCGGAGCTCCGGGTGAATGGTCTGGCTCTATGTGCCGGAGTCACCGGCTTCGAGCTCGGCCTCGCCCTCGCGATCGCCGACTACCGATCTGTGGGTTACGTCGAGCGGGACGCCTTCGCTGCGGCCGTCATCGTGGCCCGGATGGAAGCGGCGCTCCTGGCGCGCGCTCCTGTCTGGGACAACGTTGGCACCTTCAGAGGCCGACCGTGGCGTGGCCTCGTGGATATCGTCACTGCGGGCTTCCCGTGTCAGCCCGCGTCGTGCGCCGGGCTTCGGCTCGGGACCGCAGATGAGCGGTGGATCTGGCCTTTCATCAACCAGATCCTTCGCGACGTTCGACCACGCCTCGTGTTCCTGGAGAACGTCCCGCCCCTCGCTCTTCGAGGGCTCGACCTCGTTCTCGGGGACCTGGCCGTACTCGGGTTCGATGCGGAGTGGGATCTGTTCAGCGCGGCTTCGGTCGGCGCACCGCATCTCCGCGCCCGCCTTTTCATCCTGGCCCACCGCGACGGCGATGGACTCGGCGGGCTCGGGCTCGCGAGCGAAGGGGGCGGAGACGACGGGGCACCCGGGCACGTCGCTAACGGACGCGGCCTGTCGGTGGCCGACGCCGACAGCTTCGGAGGCGAATCGCGCCTCGGGCAAAGGGGGGGGCGCAGAGGGCTCAGAGAGCTTGACGGGAACGGTTCGCCTCTTCCCGACAGCGACAGCGACAGCGTACGGCTCGAATCGGGGCGTGGCTGCTGGGCGCGTGGGCCCGCAGAGGGACAGCCTCGACACGCTGGCGCGGCACTGGCCCACGCCAGCGACAAATCCGCAGGCGCCGAACACGCGCAGCAACATGGTGAATGGGCCGACGAGTCTCGTCGAAGCGACGCGTTGGGCAATACCGACCGCGCGCGATCAGCACGGCCCGAGGTCAGCACGGCGAGCGGACGGGGGGAGTGGCGGCGGGGACCTTGGCCACCAGGCCTGGGAGACGACAGGTGGGCCGAAGTCCCGGAAGACGCTCAACCCGCGCTTCGTCGAGTGGCTGATGGGTCTCCCGTTGAACTGGACCTCGCCGATCGTCTCCGCTGTGCAGGCAACGGAGTGGTCCCGCTGGTGGTCGCTCATGCGTTCCGAACTCTCGCGGCTCGAGCGCAGCGCGGCGTGGTCGCGAACGCAGGTCCTCGGCGCCGACGTCGAGCGGGAGGGATAGAAACATGAGTTCTACGACCGAAAGGAAGCCCGGCCTCGACCTCATCGAGCGCCTCGCCCGCGCAGCCGAAGAGATCCGGCGGCCGCCCTGGCGGAAGCGAGAGGGGACGACCACGGTCGTCGACCGCGAGGGGCGCTACATCACGAGCCAGGAGCATCCCGAGCTCGCGCTCTACCTCGCGGAGGTCCATCCGGCCACCGTGCTCGAGCTTGTGCGCCAGCTCCGCGTGGCGGAGGCCCGGCTCGCGCTCCGGCCCGAGACCTTCCGTCTCCTCGAGACGAAGGCCTCCGTCGTCGAGGACCTGCTTTCGCTGCTCGCCGCCGCGGCGCCGCTGGGCTGGCTGCAGATGGCGGGTGACGAGAAGCCCATCTCTCAGCAGGCCGAGCGGGAGCTGCGCGAGGCGCTCTTGGCGGAACCGATCGGCGACCTTAGCGGGCTGAACCTGGCGAGGCTGGTCCAGCTCCTCCGGGCACATCCCTCGCTGCAGGAGGTGCGCGGTGGGTGAGGCGAGCAAGATCGATGATGTCGGGGCGGCGACCTCCGACGCGGGGGCGCCGCCCTTCCCCCTGCGTCACCTTGCTCTCTCCTGTGCCCTGCGGGGCTGGTCGGGGCGCGACTGGATGGAGGCGCCCTTCTCGCTCGATGTCGAGGGCGAGCGGTGGGCGTGCGCCACCGACGGGCACCAGCTCGCGGCGCGACGCGGTGTCGATGCTGCGCAGGTCGAGAACATCGACAAGGTCATCGGCCACGTCCGCGACTTCTTCACCGTGGCGCGGGGCGGGCCGGAGGTTGACGCCTCTGCTCTCCGGGCGTGGGCAGGCGAGCCCGTGCCGCGCCCGACGTGCAAGGAGTGCGACGGCGCGAAGCAGGTCGAGGCGCACTGCGACTCGTGCCCGCACTCGCACGTGCACGATTGCCACGTCTGCGATGGGATCGGCTCCGTCGCCCCACCTCAGCGGCACGTGCGCGTTCTCGGCGCTCCGGTGAACCAGGACATCCTCGCGCGGGCACTGGCGGCTGCGGATGCCGGCGGCATGGCGCGGTGGGCGTTCATCGACCCGAAGCGCGAGGACGTCCACGCGGGGATCGCACTCATGGGTGGCGGCTGGTTCGTGGCCGTCATGGGCACCCGGTCGTCCGACTACGGCAAGCCCACGCCGATCCCGTCCTGGCCAGAGTCCGCGCGAGGTGCGGCGTGAAGGCCCGCCCGGCAACTCGGTGGGAGACCCAGGCCGAGCTCGAGACCAGGCTCGGTGCGCTTCCGGGACTCCGTGGGGCGCTCAGGTCGATCCGTCTCCGGCACCAGGAGGAAGCACGCCGGCTCGTGATGTCTCGGCTCAAGGAGGCGGGCCTCTCGCTGCTCGATCTCCGCCGCGCCGAAGTAACGTTCCAGGAGCTGATCTATCGGCTCGACGAAGAGCAACCGCGCCTGATGGAGCGGCTGTCTGACGGGACGTCCGTTCGCCTGGGGCTGCGGGTCGTCTACGTGGACGGCGCCGGCGACGACGCCCTGGTGCACGAGATCACCGCTCATCCGTTCGAAGGCACTGTCGACCCCGGCCCCACACAGGCCGGGGTCGAGACCATCAAGGTCGCGCCCCGCGGAGCTGGCGTCACGTGTGGGTACTGCGTGGCGCACAGGGAGCGCATCGACGCTGCGCGAAGGGAGTTCGAATCGTGAACCCTACGCGCGATTTCGGGGGGAGATAGTATGGTCGCAGCAGCAGCAAACTCACCCCATCTCGATCTGTCGCGCCTGGGCGGCACCGACATGCCCGGCGTGCTCGCGCACTACTTCCCACGCATCCGAGCCGGGCTCCCGAAGTGGTGCCCCTCCGCGTTCGCCATCTACTCCCGGATCGTGGACGGCCGCGCTCCGCGCGAGTCCACCGCGTACATGGAGGACGGCAAGGAGTTCGAGCGCCCGACCTTCGCGCGCTGGCTGCGCCGCACGGAGCGCGACCCGGCCGCGTGGGAGTGGGCGGGCGACGCCTCCATGAACTCACCCACGCGCCCGTGGCAACGCATCTCCCCCGACGCGATCAACGACACCTCCCGCGAGGTCGCCGACATGAAATTCCCGCAGATGTGGGACGAGATAGTTGCCATGCGCGAGGGTGACTTGCCGGACATCTACGCGATCCAGGTCATGACCTACGTCGAGGCCCTCGACTTCGAGCGCGGGTACATCGTGCCGCTGATCGCGGGCGAGGAGTCCACGGAGATCACCGTCGAGCGCAACGACGCGCTGTGCGCCGCGATCGCGAAGTACGGCGAGGCCTTCTGGCACGAGCACATCCTCGCGCGGAGGCCGCCCCGCATCGACGGCAGCGAGCACGCCACCAACGCGATCGCCTGGCGCTGGTCGCATCCGGGGCCCGCGCGCCCGCCCCGCGAGGCCACGCCCGCGGAGATCGAGCTGGACCGCGCCGCCCGCGAGGCCGACGCGATCGCGAAGGCCGCTGTGGAGCGCGCGGACGCGCTCAAGAACCAGTACCGCGAGGCGATCGCCGATGCCGACGCGATCCTCGTGCCGCGGGGCGAGAAGCTCGTCCGCGTCACCAACCGCTACCAGGCGGGCCGCGCGAAGACCGACCACGAGGCGATCATCGCCGACCTCGCGAAGCGCGCCGGGATCGAGACCCGGGCGCTCGAGCAACTCATCGCCAGCCACACCAAACCGGGCGCGCCCTACCGCGTGTTCCGACCGCAGTTCAGCAAGGAGTAGAGCATGACCAGCAGCAACGGAACGGGCACGACCGAGACCAGGATCGCGCGCATCGCCACCGCGCAGCCCGCAGCGATCGACGTGGACCGGCTCACCTTCGAGCCGCAGTCGTGGGACCAACTGGCCCGCGTAGCGGAGACCTACGCGGGATCGGGCCTCATTCCCCGCGCGCTCTCGAACCCCGCGGCGCTGATGCTGGTGGTGGTGCAGGGGCGTGAGCTGGGCCTCACCACGCTGCGTTCGATCCGGGGCATCCACGTGATCGACGGGAAGCCGACGCTCTCGGCCGAGCTGACCCGCGAGCTCGCCGCCCGCGCCGGGGCCCGCGTCGAGTTCCCGGAGACCACCAGCGAGACCTGCACCTGCAGGGTGTCCGCGGCGGACGGGCGCACCATCACCATCACCTGGACGCTGAAGGACGCGCAGGCGGCGGGCCTCGCGGGCCGCGACCCCTGGCGGAAGTTCCCCGCGGCCATGTTGCGCGCGCGCGCCTCCGCGGACGCCATCCGCGCGCTCATCCCGGAGGCCCTCGGCGGGCTCTACATGGACGACGAGGTGGGGCCGGTGGTGGACGTCGAGGTGGTGCCCGCCAAGCCGGCGCCCGCGCCCTCGAAGGCGACGCAGAGCACCGCTCGCCTGGCCGAGGTCGTCTCCGAGGAGCCTGTCCGCGAGGCGCCGGCGGAGGCGCCCAAGGCTGCGCCCGAGCCCGCGAAGCAGGAGGCCGAGGAGCCGCCCGCGAGCCCCGAGATGGTGGCGCTGGACAAGCGCTGGGACGCGGCCTGCGTCGCCCTCAAGGAGTTGCTCGGCGCCGCAAAGGCGAAGGACCTCATCCTGGGCGCCAAGCTCACCCGCAAGGGCAAGATCACGGTGGCGCTCCGGACGCCCGTCGTCGAGGCGCTGGAGGCGCTGGCGAAGGCGGAGCAGACGAAGGCGCTCGACGCCAAGCTCGTGGGCGAGCAGCCCCCGGCCGAGCTGGGCGCCCCGCCCGCGGGCCATCGCTGGGTCAGGCGGGCCGATGGGCCGGGCTGGGACTCCGAGCCGCTCCCCGGCGCCGCCGCCGTGGATGACCCGTTCTAGGGGCGGAGAACTGATGACGAGCAACAACGAGCGCGGGGACCGCGTGACCGCCGGCCCCGTGGAGAACCCACGCGCGGGAGAGAGTGCGCCCGACGACGCCCGCGCAAGAGAGATTGCGGCGCGGTGGGCCGTGGGGCCGGAGCGCTGGTTCCACTTCACGTGGCAGCAGTCGTCCGACGATATCGCCTGGCTCATCGCCGAGCGGGAGCGACTCACCCGCGAGCGGGAGGCGGCGGCGCCGCGAGGAGCCTCCGCCGCATCGCGCGTACTGCTGTTGCCGCACCCTGAGACAGAGGAGACGACAGGCGACGACCTCGGGTGCGAGGAGTGCGGCCCCGACGAACGGCCCGAGACCATCTACCGCTGTGTCGTCTGCTACGAGCAGGTCTGCTTGCAGCACAACACGACGCAGTGTTTGGACCAGGGCGGCGCACACGCCTGGGTGCTCCGCGGCGCCCAGGGTTCCTTCGCTGAAGCCGTCCGGATCGCGGCGCAGTGGCTCGGCACCAACCGCAAGCACTACGTCGCCGCCGCAGAGAACGCGGGGACGGGGTGGCAGGATGACGCCGTCTACCGCGAGGCGCTGGCGGATGCTGTCGCTTTCTTGGCGACAGTCCGAGCGTGGGAGCAGGAGCAGGCGGAGTTGCAGAGGACGGAGGCTGCTGCGGCGATGGCGACGGCCCCATGCGCCCCACGGCCCCCGAGCGACGCGCCCAGCGCGTGGGAGTGGCACGACGATGCGTGAGGCAAGGAAGACGTCCGCGTGAGCCTGCGCCTGCTGCCCGCCGCGGACGCCCCGCGCCCCGCGCCGTCTCTATCCCCGGCGGAGAGGCTCGCCCGTTGGAGCCAGCTTCGCCGCCTCCGCGAGTGCCCCACCACGGCCTGCGCCCTCTGGGCCAACGGCCCCGACCCGTACCGCGTCCAGGAGCGCGACCTCGCGCGCGTCCTCACCAAGGGCTTCGTCGCGGTGCGCCTCTATGCGCTCGATGGCACGCTCGCCCGGGTCGGGGTCATCGGCCACCGCTGCGAATTCGGCGTCGAGGGTTGGACCGACGACCTGGTGCTCGCCGACGCGCTCGGCGTGAGGCTCCTGGCGGGCACCACCGACATGGTGGACGAGCCCACGCTCACGATCGCCGGAGACGCGCGGACGTTCCTGATCGCCGCGAGCGGGGAGTTCTCCGGCGGCCGGGGTGCCCACCTCGCCGTGCGCGCTGTGACGCCCGAGCTCGTCGCGCGGATCCCGGAGTGGTGGACGACGGTCGTGGGGCCTCGCGTTCCCTGGAGGCTCTCACCGTGACCGGAATGCGCATGGAACCCTCGATCCCGGGCCTCGAACGGCTGCTGGCGTTCACCGACATCGAGAACGCGCGGCGCCTCGTGGCGCAGCACGGCCACGAGATGAAGTACGTCGAAAAATGGCGCTCCTGGGTCGTCTGGGACGGCCGGCGCTGGGCCCCCTCCGCCGCCGCCGCGCTCAAGCGGGCCTCCGACGCCGCGCGCGCGCAGACCATCGCCATCGAGGCGCTCGAGGACCCCAGGGCGATCAAGGAGGCGCTCGCCTGCGAGGGGGCTCGCCGCATCACCGGCGCGCTCTCGCTGGCGGCTCCGATGCTGGCGATCAGCTCCCGCGCGCTCGACCCCGACCCGATGCTCGCGACCTGCGAGAACGGCACCGTCGAGCTCGCCAGCGGCAAGCTCCGCCACCACCGGCCCTCGGACATGATCACGCACCTCCTCCCGCACCGCTTCGACCCCGCGGCCAAAGCCCCCGCGTGGGAGAAATTCCTCCGCGAGGTCATGGATAATCGGGAGGACCTCGTCGAATTTCTTCACCGCTGGGCCGGATATTGTCTCACCGGGTCCTCGGTGGAGCACGCGCTCGTTTTGGCGACGGGCATCGGGCGCAACGGCAAGGGGACATTCGTCCGGGTTTTGAAGCATGTTTTTGGGGAGGATCTCTCTGCGGAGGCCGCGCCAGGCCTCCTGATGGCCACGAAATTCGAGCGTCATCCCACCGAATTGAGAGCACTCAAAGGGCGTCGTCTAGTCACGGCAAGCGAGGTGGCAACCGATGGG
Organism: Gemmatimonadota bacterium; assembly: GCA_037975505.1. Classification (GTDB taxonomy): domain Bacteria; phylum Gemmatimonadota; class Gemmatimonadetes; order Gemmatimonadales; family Gemmatimonadaceae; genus Pseudogemmatithrix. The sequence goes on from JBANGJ010000133.1 coordinate 7,285, forward strand.
CTCTTCAACGAGGAGCGGGTCAAGCGACTCGCCGGCGGCGACGACATCCAGGCCCGAGGCATGGGCGAGGATTTCGATGAGTTCACGCCCACGCACAAATTCATCCTCGGCGTGAACAAAAAGCCCGAGGTGAGAGACACCTCCGAGGGCTTCTGGGCTCGGCTCCGGGTGGTGCCCTTCGACGTCTCCTTCCTCGGCCGCGAGGACCACGAACTCGAGCCCAAGCTGAAGGCCGAAGCCGAGGGCGTGCTCGCGTGGTGCGTGCGCGGAGCCATGGCCTGGGCCCAGTCAGGCCTGGGCCGAGCCGAAGCCATCGACGAAGCCAAGGCTGAGTATCGCCGAGCCCAGGACCAGCTCGGACGATATCTAGCTGAAAGAGCAGAGGAGGGCCTCCCCATGGACGATGTCCCAGCATCTCTACTCCATGACCATGTCGTGGCCTGGGCTAGGACCAACGACGAGCGCGCCCCCACCAAGACGGGCCTCGGGCGCGAGCTCCTCGCGCGAGGATTCAAGCGCAAGCGCACGAAAACAGGCGCTCTGTGGGATCTGACAGCCAGCAAGCAGCTCGACCTGATGGCTCAGAAGGAGAGCGAGTGAGGCTCCGACCCATACCAACCCGTCACAACTCGTCACCCGTCACCCGCGGGGCCAAAACACAGGGTTTCTACCCTTGTTTTGGTGACGGGTTTGAGCCTTCACGCAACCCGTCACCCAACCCGTCACCCTCCAACATATCGGAATCGTTGGTCGGGTGTAGGGTTACGGGTTGTGACGGGTCTGCATGTACGGCGTATATCGCGCGCGCGCACAGGCGTGGGGGTAGTGCAACCCGTCACAACTCGTCACCCGTCACCTGGGAGGTGCGATGAGCGCCGCTAACCTCACGCCCTCGTCCTGGTCCAGGCTCAGGGCTGCGTTCAAGGACCAGGTCCCGTCTCGGGACATCAGAACCAGGTTCGGGGTCTCGCTCCAGGCCCAGCAGTACCTCAGGGCCTGCGAGACCTGGGAGGAGGCTCAGGCGGCGCTCGAGCGCAGACGACACACGCGAGCTCGGGAGGGACTGCGATGAACGAAAATTATAGACGCAAGATGGGTTGCGAC
>JBANGJ010000150.1:0-3647 GCA_037975505.1 Gemmatimonadota bacterium
CGCGGAAGCGTGCGGCGAGCGACTCCGCGAGCGGCGTGGTGTTTCCGTCGGCGGTGGTGCGCGCCGCGATCATCTCCGTGAGGATCGCGCGGGCGTCGGCGCGCGCGCGGGGGTCAGGCGCCTGCGGTGCCTGTGCGGTCAGGAGGGAGGCGCTGACGACCCACGCGCCGAGGGCGAGCGCGAGCCGCATGACGCTCAGAGCCCCAGCTTCCGCATCACCTCCGGCGGCGTCCCCTTCCACTCCGCCACCGGCCGGTTGCCCACATACCCGAGGTCCGCGATGCCGATGCGGCTGGAGTAGAAGCCGCTCGCCGTGAGGTTGCGCAGGTTGTTGAAGAACTCCACGCCGGCCTTCACGTCCGCCGCCGCCCGCTTGGGGTAGGCGATGGCGTCGAGGATCTCCCGCCGCTGCGCGTCGGTGCAACTCACGAAGGCATGCCCGAAACGCTTGCGGCCTTCGGCGTTCATCCAGCCGAGCCCGTTGCGCATCCAGGTGCGCATCGAGGCGTACTCCCCGAGCATGAAGTCCATGAACTCCGGCACCCCGGCGTCGGTGGCGCTCCCCGAGCGCGCGTCGCGCGGAATCACGTAGTCCACCAGCATCCGGAGCAGTCGCCACTCGTCGGGCGTGAACTGCTTCGGCACGTAGGGCCGCGGCCGCGCCGGCTGCCCCGCGCCCTGGGCGTCCGGGGTGAGGGCGGCGTGCACGTGGTCCGCCGCCCGCTCGAGGGCGTCGGGGGCGATGACCATCCCCGCCGGCACGGCGAGGAGATGCTGCAGGGCGTCGCGCCGATTCATCTCGCTCATCAGAGGGCCCCCGCGCGGCGCTGCCGGGTGATGTAGTCGCTTACGCGCATCGAGAGCGCGAGGATGGTCCAGGTGGGGTTCTTGTCGGCCTGCGAGACGAAGGAGCCGCCGTCGGCCACGAAGAGGTTGTCGCAGTCCCACGCCTGGCAGTTGGCGTTGAGCGCCGAGTCCCGCTCCGTCGCGCCCATCCGCACGCACCCCAGCTCGTGGATGATCGCGCCGCCGTTCGCGATCCCGTAGCCCTGCTCGCGCGTCGGCATCGGGCTCCAGACCTCGCCCCCCATCTCGCCGATGAGGGCGCGGAAGGTCTCCTGCATGTGCTTCACCTGGTTGTACTCGGTGTCGCGCCACTCCCAGTGGAACCGGAGCACCGGGATCCCCCACTTGTCCTTCACCTCGGGGTCGAGCTCGCAGTACGACTTGTCGTTGGGGATCATCTCGCCGCGGCCCGAGAAGCCGACGGTGGCGCCCCAGTACCGGCGATACTGCCCCTTGAGGTCCGCCCCGTAGCCCCCGCCCTCGGGGTAGCTCTGGATGCCGCCCATGAAGCCGTACGACGGCATCCCGAGCCCGCCCCACACCTCGATGTGGTAGCCGCGCGGGAAGTCGAGCTTCTTGTTGTCGATCCACCACGGCATGTAGATGTGCCCGCCCCCCACGCCGTCCGCGTTGTGCGGCGGCACGTCCACGAGTCGCGGGATGAAGCCCGCCACGTCGGTGCCCGTGGTGTCGGTGAGGTACTTGCCCACCACGCCGCTCGCGTTGGCGAGCCCCTGCGGGTGCCGGGACGACCGGGAGTTGAGCAGGATGCGCGCCGATTCGCAGGCGCTCGCCGCCAGCACGACGATGCGCGCGCGCACCTCGCGGTCCTCGCCGGTCCGCTTGTCGATGTACGCCACGCCCGTCGCCCGGCCGTCGGGGCCGGTCATCACCTCGCGCACCATCGCGTCCGTCAGCAGCGTGAGACGCCCCGTCTGCATCGCCGGGAAGATCAGGACGTTCGGCGACGAGAAGTTGGAGTTGGTCATGCAGCCGCGATTGCACTGCCCGCAGTAGTGGCAGGGGGCGCGGCCGTTGAGCGGCTTGGTGATGATCGAGAGGCGCGCGGGGATGCAGGTGATCCCCATCCGGTCGCTCGTGCGCTTGACGAGATGCTCGTAGTAGCGCGGCGCCGGCGCGGGATGGAAGATCCCGTCGGGATGGTTCGGGAGGTTCTCGACGCTCCCGAAGATGCCGATCAGCCGGTCGACTTCATCATACCAGGGCTTGAGGTCGTCGTAGGAGATCGGCCAGTCGTCGCCGAGCCCGTCGATGGACTTCCGCTTGAAGTCGTCGGGCCCGAAACGCAGCGAGATGCGCCCCCAGTGGTTGGTGCGCCCGCCGAGCATCCGGCCGCGCCACCAGTCGAACTTGGTCCCCTCGGCCTTGGTGTACGGCTCACCGGGAATCGACCAGCCGCCGATGCAGGCGTCCCACTCGCCGAACGGCCGGTCGGGCGTCGAGGCCCCGCGGCGCGGCGAGTCGTACGGCATCTTGAGCATCGCCGAGTCCTTCGTGTTGTCCCACATCCCGCCGGCCTCGAGCAGGACGACCTTCGCGCCCGCCTTGGTCAGCTGGTATGCGGCCATGCCGCCGCCGGCTCCGGAGCCGACGATGGCGACGTCATAGATGGGGGTCGAGGGCTGGGGCATCGAACCTGGGGGATGGGTCGGGGACGATGGTCGAACCGCGTGGGAGAATGTAGCACGAACGCCGGGCCTCGGCCCGACTGTGCGGCCCCGTGCCGGGTGGCACCGTTGGGGGCACCCATTCACCGGAGTCACCCATGCCGCTCGTCACGAATCCCCCTGCCTCTCCCATCGCCCGGGACCTCACCCGGATGCGCAACCGCATCCAGCGTTTCCTCGAGGAGCCATTCGGCTTCGACCTCCCGTTCCCGGCCGTGGAGGAGCGGCGCTGGGAGCGCACGATGTGGTCCCCCGCCGTCGAGGCCACGGAGACCCCCGCGGAGTACGTGGTCACCGCGGAGCTCCCCGGCATCGCCCCGGCTGACGTGGACGTGGAGATCGCCAACGGGATGCTGACCCTCAAGGGCGCCAAGTCGGAGGAGAAGCGCGAGGAGGACAAGGCGCGCACCTGGCACCTCTGGGAGCGCAGCTACGGTAGCTTCGAGCGCAGCTTCCGCTTCCCGGCCGAGGTGAATGAGGCCAAGGTCTCGGCCGAGTTCGCCAACGGGATCCTGACGGTGAAGGTCCCGAAGTCCGAGGTCAGTTCGCCGTCGGCGCGGAAGATCCCGATCGCGAAGAAGTAGCCGCGCCCCGCGCCGCTCAGTAGCCGAGCGTGCGCAGGTAGGCGCGACCGGCGGCCGCCGTGGCCCAAGCGTCCGCCGGCGCGTCGTGCTCCACGTACGCGTGCGCCACGCGCCCCGCCGTGGCGGTGGCGAGCAGGGTCCGCCAGTCGATCACGCCGGCGCCCACGTCCCGCTGCTCGAACGCGGGGGCCGCCGTGGAGTCCTTCACGTGCAGCATCGTGATGCGGTCGCGGTACCGCCGCAGGAAGGCGATGGGGTCGTGCCCCGCCTTGAACGCCCAGAAGCAGTCGAGCTCGAGGTCCACCACCGCCGGGTCCGACTCCGCGAGGAACCGCTCGAGCCGATTGCTCCCCTCGAAGGGCTGGAACTCGAAGTCGTGATTGTGATATCCGGTGCGGACCCCCGCGGCGCGCGCGACGCGGCCGGCCTCGCTGATGGTCGCGATGGTGCGCTGCCAGTCCGCGAGCGTGGCGTTCTCGCGCGATTCGGTCGAGGCCACGACGAGGGTGGTGTGGCCCATCACCGCCGC
>JBANGJ010000154.1:0-3368 GCA_037975505.1 Gemmatimonadota bacterium
CCACCCCGGTCGCGACGAGCCCATCCACCTCCTCGAACATCCCCTCGGGGTCGAGCACCACCCCGTTCCCGATCGCACACCGTACGCCGGGGTGCAGGATCCCGCTCGGCACCTGATGCAGGACGGTGGACTCATCGCCCACGTGGACCGTGTGGCCCGCGTTCGCGCCGCCCTGGTAGCGCACCACCCAGTCGGCCCGCTCGGCCAGCACGTCCACGAGCTTCCCCTTCCCTTCATCCCCCCACTGCGCGCCGACGATCACGATGGTGCGGGTCTTGGCGTCGAACATGGATGGGCTCCGATGGGAAGGCGAGGGACGGGCACAAAAAAACGCCCCGGCTCAGTGGGGGGCGTGGAGGGAATCTAGACCGCTCGCCGAGGCGGAGCAATGCATCAGGAAGGGGGCCCCTCGTGGCACCGCACCTCCAGACACCCCGTCGGCACGTCGGCCGGCTCTCGGGGCATCGCGATGACGACCATCGCCGACCGGCCGTGGCCGAGCCGCACCACGGTGTCCACGAGGGTTTGCAGATCGGCCAGCACGAATCGATGCCCCTCCTCCACGCAGATGAGCAGGGGCGCCTGGGCGCAGTGAGATCGAATCTGGGCCGGAAGGCCTGCCGGCAGACGTTGCCCAGCCCGTGGCGTCGGCGGCGCCACCCGGAGCACCGGTTCCCCCCGCTGACTTACCCAATCGGCGAATCGCTGCAGGAGCCCCCCACCGGCGAGGTCGGAACCGCCGACGAGGAGCACGGAGACCGGGACTCCGCGGACGGCACCCCGCCATCGAAGCTGGAGCTCATCGACACCAGCTGCAGGCGTTCCCTGATTCGCTGCCAGTCCATTGTGCGGCGACGAGTTGTCTATGGGCAGGTCCAAGACTCACTGTCATCGTCATCCAATCGTCAATCTCGTTAAGCGCTCCCTGAGTAACTGATTTTCACGGTCCTCTAACGACTGATAACTAGGGTCTTGCTCAGCCCAACAGTCGGAGGAGTCCGGTGTACCAGCTTTCCACCTTCCAGCAACTCCAACTGCTCGACCCCAACGGCACACCGGTCAAGGTGGGGGAGAAGCCCTGTGCGCTGCTGGCCCTGCTGGCGGCCGCGGGCCCAACCGGACTCACACGGAAGGCGTGTCGAGACCTGCTCTGGGAGGGGGTGTCAGACGCAAACGGTTCCAACAGCCTCCGCCAATCGGTGTTCCGACTCCGACGAGCCCTGGGCGCCGGGGCGATCGATGATGTCGGCGGGCGGCTCGTCCTCCGTCTCCCGATCAGCATCGACCTGACGGAAATCGAGACCCTCCTCCACAAGGGAGACCTGACGGCGGCGCTGGACCGATTACGGGGGCCGGTCGGGCTCGCCCTGGAGGTGGCTGGCCCGCAACTCCGCGCCTGGGTGACCGAGCGCCGCGGGGGGATCGAGCGGCGCATCGTGCACCTCCTCCACGAACGATGGCGCGAAACGCGGGAGGGGCCCGCCCCCGCACTCATCGAGCCGGCGCTGAGCCAGGCCCGTGCCGTGCTGCGGGAGCAGGAGGAGTTGCTCTGGATCCAGCTCGAGCTCGACGCCATCCTGGGTGGGCTGGCCGAGTTCAATCGACACGTCGACGCCCTGGCGGCCGTGCACGAGCAGACGCCGCCCCGCGAGGGCCATGGGGCCGTCCGGCGGCGCCTCGAGACCCTGCGGTCCCAGGCGGAGCAGGCCCGAGCGCGGAGCGCGGCGGCGGTGTCCGTCCTGCACGTCGCGCCGCTGGCGGCCCTCGAGCGGGCCTGGAAGACCAGCCGCGGCGCCGCGCACCCCGTGGTCTGGATTGATGGGGACGGCGGCGCTGGCCGCACCTGGCTCCTCCGAGAGTTCGCCCGCCGCGTCGGCGCGGAAGGAGGGCGCACGGCACAGGTCGCCGCTGACCATTCCACCCGCGGCGTCCCTGGGGCGTGTCTGCGCGACCTGACCGTCGCCCTCAAGGGGCTGCGCGGCGCCGCGGGACTCGACCCCGCGTATGCCGAGACCCTGCAACGGATCCAGGACGGCGTCCTGGATGTCTCGGCGGACGCCGTCGAGGCGGTGCTCGACCTGATCACCGCGATCTGTCATGAGGGGCCGTTGGTGCTCCTCATCGACGATGCGCATCGGTATGAGGGCCCGGCCCTGCCGCGCCTCCTCCGGCGCCTCGCCGGTCGTCAGCGCGCGGGTCTTCTGGTGGTCGTCGCCGTCCGAAGCGGGTCCGTCGAGATGCCCGACGGGGCAATGCCCCTGCCGTTGCCACCGATCGACCGCGACGGCGTGCGAATGCTCCTCCATGCGATGGCACGCCTGCCACGCACCGACTGGGTCGATGCCGTGATCGACGCCCTCCTGCGCGTCTCCGCCGGGTCGCCAGGACGCGTCGTGGAGGCAGTCGTCCGGCTCCACGCCGAGGGGGCACTCACCGTGACAGACGATCGATGGACGCTCCGAGCGCCCCTCGTCGAGGTCCTCAGTCGCCTGCGGGCGGCCGCGGCGGCGTGAACTCGAACTCGATGGCGTCTCCGCGAAGCACATAGGGCTTCGTGTACGCCTCGGTCATCACCCACCACTTGGGGGCCGGGACATCCCCGATGATGGTGTAGCCGAGGCGCCCGGGATACGCCCGAAACAGATATCGCGGCACTTCCATGGCCTTCGTGCGCCGCAAGGCGCTCACCATCGCCTCCGGCGTGTCGGCCAAATCATTACCGTCGCCCCAGACCGGGGCGCCCGCCGCCCAGTTGGTCGCCGAGGTGATGTGCTCCGCGGTGTCCTCGGTGCCGACGATCAGAATCAGATGGCCGTGTCCGGCCTCGGCCTTCGGCGGCAACGTGAACTGCACCGACTGCCAGGCGTTGGCGACGGGGCGCGGCAACCCCGCCACCCGCACGGTGCCTTCCCGTGCCGGGAGCCAGCTCGGTGCGCCGGCCACCACGTAGTTGGCCGTGGACGCCGTGGTCGTGTACTCGAAGGTCAGCTGGATGTGGACGGAATCGCCGGACGGCACCACCGCCCGCTGGGTCGAGTCGAGGAGCACCCCGTTCACGATGGCGCGCACGATGCGCATCCCGCCCACCATCCCGGGCGTCACGCCGCGCACCACGACGGAGGTGCCCATCACCAGCCCGGGCCCGTCGAACCCGATGCGCAACGGCTGGGGATCGGCGAGGCGTCCGGAATCCATCACGAACCTGATACCGAGCCGAGTGAACTGCGCACGCCCCTCCGTCAGCGCGACGAGCGTGTCGCCGATCACGTGGTTGTCCACACCCACCGCCCGCACCACGCCCGACAGGGTCGTCAGCCGACGCCCGAAGCCATCGCGGACCGCCACCCGCGGCTGGACGTACAGCGCCG
>JBANGJ010000165.1:0-14635 GCA_037975505.1 Gemmatimonadota bacterium
GCAATACACTGCCCGTCGCTGACACGTTTCAGCTGCTCGGGTACGTCGTGTTGATCCTGACGATGATGCGCCTGCAGGGCTCTGGACGGTCCCTGGGCAGCCGCTGGACCATCTGGATCGAATCGCTCAGCATCGGTCTGAGCGTCGGGCTCCTGGCCTGGCACTTCATCGTCCGAGGCAACTACACGTACAGCATCTTCGGCGCGACCGTCGGACCGACGCTCGAGCTCCTGTATCCGATCCTCGACAGCCTGCTCCTCGTCCTGTCGTTCGACCTCGCCCGGGGCCGGTTGCGCGACCATCTCCCGTCGGCGCTGGCCTGGGGGCTGGCCGTGTTCGCCTGTGCCCTCGGGGACGGCGTCCTGTCGATCGATGCGTACATCACGTCGAAACCCGCCATCAACCTGTTCGGCGACCTCCTCGGCTCGAGCACCATCGTGGGGTTCGCGCTGCTGGCGCGGCAGGCATCGACGGACCGTCCGCTGCTGCAGGAGGTCGGTCGGGTTGCCGGCTTCAAGGAGCACCTCAACAACCCGATGAGCATCTCGGCCGCCGTCTTCGTCGTGCTCGCCGTCGGCACCGCGACCGTGTCCGAGCTCGCAGGCCACGGCCTCGATGGGATCTTCTGGCTGGTGGGACTCGCGCTGGTGGCCGTCATTCGATTCGTCCGAGTCGTCATCATCACGCAGGAGCGCGCCACGACGGCAACGCAGGTCCGGCAGGAGCTGGAGCGACAGATCGCCGAGCGCACGAGCGAGCTGGCCGAACTGACCCAGGCCCGGACCCGGCTCGTCGCCACCATGAGCCACGAGATCCGCTCGCCGCTGAACGCCATCCTCGGACTGACGCACTTGATGACCGTCCGGGACGACGTGACCCCCGCGCAACGGGACACCCTCGTCCGGATCCAGCAGCACGGTCGTCACCTCGTCCGCCTCTCCGACAACGTGCTGGCGATGGCGCGCATCGAATCCGGGACCGAGACGCTGCGGCGGGATCCCTTCGACGTCGACGAGGTCGTACTGCAGGCGATGGACGTGCTGCGTCGGGACGCCGAGGCCAAGGGCCTCCGCGTCACGCTCGAACGCCCGGCCGACCTCCCGCGCTGGCTGGTGGGCGATCAGACGCGACTCACGCAGCTCCTGCTCAACTACGTGAGCAACGCCGTCAAGGCGACGGCACAGGGCGGCATCACGCTCCGCCTCCGTGCCTCGGCCGTGGGAGAGCGCGTCGAACTCACCGGCGAGGTGTCCGACACCGGACCCGGCATCACCCCGGAGGACCAGAGCCGACTCTTCCGCCGGTTCGAGCGCCTGACCGGCGGCACCGGGCCGGAGCCTGGCACGGGCCTCGGGCTCGCCATCTGCCGGTGGATCGCGGAACAGATGGACGGGACGGTCGGCGTCCGCTCGGTCCCTGGTGCCGGTTCGACGTTCTGGTTCCGGGTCCAGCTCGACCGGCAGCCAGCGACCGCGGGGGCCTCCTCACCCGAGGTACCGGCGATCCGTCCCGTGCACCGGCGCGTCCAGCGCGGCGCGCGCGTGCTCGTCGTGGACGACATCCCGGTCAACCGGGAGATCGCGCGTGAGGTGCTGACGGCCGTGGGCATGGACGTGGTCGAGGCGGACGGGGGGCGCGCCGCCGTCCGCCTGGCGCTTTCGCAGCCCTTCGATGCCGTGCTCATGGACCTGCGGATGCCGGACATGGACGGATTCGCCGCGACACAGGCGATCCGCCGCGACGACCGCGGGCGCACCGTGCCGATCATCGCCATGACCGCAGTCACCGCCAGCGAGGATGCGGGCCGGAGCCGCGAGGCCGGGATGAGCGACTGGGTGAGCAAGCCCTTCGAACCGGACACGCTGCTCGACGTGGTCCTTCGCTGGACCGGCGCCGAGGAGCGGAGTTCGGTGTCGTCCGTCCGGCTCCCTGAAGCCGGCGCCCTCAGTCGGCAGGCGCTCCTCGGTGTGACGGGGCTCGACGCGGAGGCGGGACTGCGTCGGGTGATGGGGAACCAGCGCCTCTACGAGGCGCTCCTCGCCGAGTTCGTGCGCTCACACGCCGGCGCGGCGGTGGAGCTCGAGCGCTGCCTCGCGAGTGGGGACCGGGAGACCGCGCAGCGGATCGCGCACACGCTCCGCGGTGTCGCGGGCGGCATCGGCGCCACCGACGTGCACGCGACGGCCACGGGGGTGGAGCAGGCCCTCCGGGCCGGGGACCTCGACGGGGCGTCGACGGCGCTGCAGGCGCTGCAGGCGGCGCTCCTGCCCCTCGTGAGCGCCCTCCGCCCGCACCTCCCGGCCTGAGCCGTCAGCGCGACGACGACGGGGTGGACACGCCGTCGCGTCGCCGCAGGACGCGTTGGAGCACGGCGTACCACGGCACGCCGAGCGCCATCGCCCCCAGCGCGGCCGTGGCCGAGGCGACCCCGTACTCGCCGTCCTGGAAGGAGATGACGATGACGGCGCAGAAGACGGCGAACGGGAGGCACGCCAGCACGGTGACCCCGCGGGTGCCGAGCGGAATCCGGAACGGCCCCCGCAGCGCCGGCTCGTGGCGGCGGAACCACACGAAGGCCGCGTATTCCAGCATCAGCGCGGCCGCGTAGAAGATCGCGTCGGCGACGATCAGCGTCCCGAAGTCGAACGTCGCCGTCACGCTGTAGATGGCCGCCGAGGCGAGCACGGCCACCCAGGGCGTGCCGCGCGCGTCGGTGCGCCCGAGGATCGGCGGCAGGAGCCCGTCCTGCGCCATCGCGAGCGGGATGCGCGAATAGACCAGGAGCAACGCGTTGAACAGCGCGATCGCGCTCGCGATCCCGGCCACGGCGAGGAGCGGGGCGAGCACCACGCCCGCGGCGCCCGTCGCCGCCTGGGCGATGGCCGGCCAGCCGCCCTCCTGCCAGGTGCGCCAATCGGTGGCGCCGAGCGCCGGCAGGATCGGCACGAAGTAGCCGAGCGCCACCGTCGGCAGCGCGATGGCGAGCGCCTTCGGATACGCGCGCCCCGCGTCCGCCACCTCGCCGCCGACCGTCGACGCGTTGTCCCAGCCGAAGTAGTTCCAGAGCGCGGTGGAGAGCCCCACCGCGAGCCCCGTGGCGAGCCCCTCACCCGGCTTGAGGAACGGCTCCCACGGCACCCGCGTCACCTGCGGCAGGGAGAACACGCCCACGAGCGCGAAGGTCCCGAGCACGAGGGTCCCGACCGCCACGGAGAAGCGACCCACCGGGAAGGCGCCGCGCAGGTTGATCGCCGTGGCGCCCCAGATCATCACGAGCGCGACGATCCAGCGGGCCTGGCCCGACAGGTCGGGCACGAACCAGGAGAGGTACTGGTTCAGCAGCGCCGGATAGATGGCCATGTCCACCAGCGAGTAGAGCCAGGTGTACCACCCGTTCTGGAACGCCCAGAAGTCGCCGAAGGCCCGGCGGACCCACCGATAGTAGCCGCCCTCCTCGGGGAGCATGCTCGCCATCTCCCCGATGATGAGGATCTCGGGGAGGGACCAGACCAGCGGGATCACGAGCAGGATCAGGAGCGCGAGGCCCGGCCCCGTGCCGGCGACGAGTCCCTCGAGCGTGAAGGCGCCGCCCGAGACGTTGAAGAAGATCACGAAGACGAGCGGGAGTGTCGTCAGGGCGCGGCGGGACATGGCGCATAGTGTAACACGGCCCTAGCATCAGCGGCGGTCCCCCACCCTCACCGATCCGATGATGCCCCCGCGCTCCCCGCTGCGCCGTACCGGCCTTGCCGCCGCGCTCACCCTCTCGACCCTGGCCGCGGCCGTCGGTGCGCAGACCCCCGAGGCCATCTGGTACATCCGCGCCGATTCGGCGGGCCTCGCGAGCTTCGAGGCGCACGCGCGGCAGATCAGCGTCATCGCCCCGCAGGCGCACCACATCGACTCGAGCGGCACGATCCACGGGAGCATCCATCCGCGCATCCTCGAGGCCGCGCGACGGCACGGCGTGAAGCTGATGCCCCTCGTGATGAACCCCGGCTTCGACCTCGGCATCCTCCACCACATCGTCACCGATCGCGCGGCGCGCACCACCTCGGCGCACGGGCTCGCGGGGCTCTGCCGCGAGCTGCGGCCCTGGGGGATTCAGCTCGACCTCGAGAACCTGCACGTGAGCGACCGCGACGCCTTCACGGCGTTCGCCCGCGAGGCGGCAGATTCCGTGCACGCCGCCGGGTGCGGGCTCTCGGCGGCCGTCGTGCCCCGTCCCGACGACGACCGGGGGGTGCTCCCGTATCACCAGTACATGTCCGACTACTGGCGCGCCGCGTACGACTACCGGGCACTCGCCGAGTCGCTCGACTTCCTGTCGTACATGACGTACGCGCAGCACACCGGCGGGAGCACCCCGGGGCCGGTGGCGGGCTACCCGTGGATGGAGTCGTCCCTCCGCTACGTGCTCGCGCAGGGGGTTCCGCCCGCCAAGCTGTCGCTCGGAATCCCGGCCTACTCCGACTACTGGTTCACCGACTACGACCCCCGGGCCGGCAGCCGCCCCCGCGGCGTGGACATCGGCTATGCCGAGGTGATGGGCGTCATGCGGGCCGCCGGGGCCACCCCCCGATGGGACCCCGTGCAGCGGGCTCTGGTGGGGATGTGGGAGCGCCACGGGGTGTTCGAGCAGGCGTGGGTGGAGGATGCGCGGGCGTTCCGCGAGAAGCTCCAACTCGTTCACCGGCATGGACTTCGGGGGTATTCAGTCTGGCTGATCGGGATGGAGGATCCCGCGACGTGGCGGGTGGTGGCCCCGTCGTCGTCGAGGGCCCGTTAAAAGGGGGCTTGCGCGATTCGACCGACCGGTGAGTATTAGCCGCCCATTAACCTCACATTTCTTTTTTCTGTGGATTTTGTGATGGGCCGCCCTATCAAAGACCCCACCGGCCGCGTCGTCGGCTCCATCGAGCACACGGGACGCCTCTGCTACCTGTACGACCTGCAGGGGCGGTGCATCGGCTTCCATTCGGCGGCCTCCGACACGACGTACCGACCCGGGGGCGAGGTGGTCGGCAAGGGGAACCGGCTCCCGGATCTCCTCCCGACGGGCCAGGTGCCGACCAGCCGATACGCCTGAGGCGCCGGCAGGTACAGACGCACCCCGGGCGAACGGGATGAGCGAACGGGGGAGGCCACCTGCGGTGGCCTCCCCCGTTCGCCGTTGCCTGGGCCGTCAGGTCACGGCAGGGCGTCCCAGAGCGCGAGCATCGCCTGCGTGACGATCTTGTTGCGCGCCGGTACCTGCGGCCCGATGGTCCAGGGCATCAGGTCGCCGCTCTGATTGAACGCATCGAGGGCGGTCGCCGCCGTCAGCATCGCCGTCCGGTCCGTGCCGCAGTACGCCGCGAAGGCCGACGGATAGGCCGCGGCGCCCGACGGAATCGTCCCAAAGGCCACGGAATTCAGCACCGCCGCGAGGAGCTGACGCATCAGCTGCATCCGGGCCTGGTCGAGCGCACTCCGGCGTCCCCCGGTGGAGGTCCGCGCGACATTCGCGTTGAGCCCGCCGAGGTAGTACGCGCTCTGCCAGAACCGATCCGCCGGCGCCGCACACTGCGTCACCGAGGCCGGGAGGAGGGCGCTGACCGGGACGGCGAGGGTGTAGCCGGCCGGCGGCGTGCCCGAGGGCCCGAAGATGAAGGCCTGGACCAGATCCTGATGCTGCGCCCAGAACCCGAGCGTCCGGGTCGGGCCACCCGTGACCAACGTGTTGGTGAAGGTGCAGGTCACCGTCTGCCCGGCCGCCACCACGTAGGTGGCACGGCGGGTGGCGAGGTCACCGCTGCTCCCCGTGGCGTCGCAGGCGAGGCCCGTCAGATACCATCCCGCGACCGTGTCCTCGGTCACGTGGTAGGTCCCGGGGGCCACCGCCTGCGTGAGCGTCCCGTTGTTGGTCGAGATGCTTCCGGTCACGTCCTCCGTGAAGCCGAAGGTCCCGGTGCCGCCGACCATCACCTTCTTCGCGACGATCGCGCCCCACTTGGTGTTCGTGATCGCGCAGGTCGTCGTCTCCCCCGCCGCGACCGTGATCCCGGTCGCCGGGTCCCCGGCCGAGGTGGTCCCGTCCTGCCGCAGACAGGCCAGCATGCCCGCGGTCCAGCCGGCGAGCGCGTCTTCGGCGAGGCGGTATGTGCCGCTCACGGCCAGCGCCGGCGTCACGTTGCTGAAGGTGGTGTCCTTGGTGCCTGAGACGGTGGTGAGCGTGAAGACGCCCCCGAACCCGGTCGGCGAGAAGCTGAAGGTGCTGTCGCCCCCCACCGCCGTCTTCACCACGCGGATCGCGCCGCGCTTGGTGTTGGTGAACGTGCAGGTCACCGTCTCACCCGCCGCCACCTCGAAGGTCGCCCGGCGCGTCGCCAGGCTCCCGCTGCTGTTCGTGTCGTCGCACGTGAGCGCCGTCAGGTCCCAGCCCGGCATCGTGTCCTCGGTCGCATGGTATGTGCCCGGCACCACGGACTGCGTGAGCGTCCCGTTGTTCGTTGAGATGCTCCCGGTCACGTCCTCCGTGAAGCCGAACGTCCCGGTGCCGCCGACCATCACCTTCTTCACCACGATCGTCGCCTGCTTGGTATTCGTGATCGCGCAGGTCGTCGTCTCGCCCGCCGCGACCGTGATCCCAATCGCCGGGTCGCCTGCCGACGTCGTCCCATCCTGGCGCCGGCATTGCCACGGGCCCGCCGCCCAGCCCGTCAGGGCGACTTCGCTGAGACGATAGGTGCCACTGTCCGACACGGCCGGCATCAGCCCGGCGAAGGTCCTGTCCGCGGTGCCGGAAACCGTGGTGAGCCCGAAGCTCCCACTCCCGAACCCGATCGGGGTGAAGCTGAAGGTGCTGTCCCCACCCACGGCGGTCTTCACCACGCGGAGGGCGCCGCGCTTGGTGTTGGTGATCGTGCAGGTCGTCACCTGGTCATCCACCACTTGAATGCCCGTGGCCGGGTCACCCGCTGAGGTGGTCCCATCCGCCAGCAGACAGGTCCAACTGCCGGCATCCCAGCCCGCGAGCGCCGCTTCGCTGAGCCGGTAGGCGCCACTCTCCGCGGAGGCGGGCACGATGTTCGAGAAGGTCGTGTCCATCGTCCCGCCCACCGTCGTCAAGGTGAACGCCCCCGCCCCGAACCCAGTCGGCGTGAAGCTGAACGTGCTGTCGCCTCCGATCGTCATCTTCACCACACGGATCTCGCCCGCATCGGTGTTCGTGAAGGTGCACACGATGTCATCTCCGGCGTCGACCACGAGGGTGATGGCTCGGGTCGCGAGCGACGTGCTGCTGTTCCCGGTGGGATCCACACAGGCGAGCTCGGTGAGCAGCCACCGCCCCTGGAGATCCTCCGTGATCACCTGCGTCCCGATGGGCACGTCCTCGAACACCAAGGTGTCCGCCCCGCTCGATGCCGTTCCTGGCGTGCCCGTGGTCATGGTGAAGATCGCGGGAATGGGGTTGGCGTCCCCCCCTCCGGTCCGGATGAACCGGAACTCCCCGACCCCGTCGACGCTCCGTTTGATGAGCGTCACCCGACTCGTCGGGACCACGGCATTCGCCTGGAGCTGCAGGTCCATCGAGCCGGTGGAGATGCCGTTGATCGAGACCAAGCCGAGGTGATACGGCGAGCCCGGGACCTGCGTGGCCCCGCCGCCCGACCAGTCCTTGGTGCGGGCGATGTGCGCTCCGACGAGGAGCAACGCGCTCGTGGCGCCCGCTGACGGCGTCATCACGATGCGAATCGTCGCCTCCACGTCCGTGCCGCACCCGTCGAGGCTCGCCCCGGCGATGCTGATCGCGGCCAGTCCGATCCCGCGGAGCGCGATGGCCGGACCAGTCGCCTCGGCGCGGGCCACGGCGGTCGCGAGGCTATCGGCGAACGTGGGACCGCAGCTCTGCGCCGCGGCGACGAGGGCGGCCGCGAGCGATCCGGCCGGCGTACTCGCACTGATCGCGAGCATCGGTGGCGGCGTCGTGGCGTTCACCGGACCCGTACAGAAATCCGCGTACCGCGCGTCGGTGCAGACGTTGGCGTTCGGGAGTGACGCGTTCCAGACGCCGAGGAAGTCGAAGGTATGATGCCCGCCTTTCTTGAAGCCGTAGGTCATCACGAGCGTGTCCGGCGACGTATCCAGGATGCCCGGGATGCGCAACGCGTGGGGTACATACCATCCTTCGGAGTACAGGTTGTGCGTCCCTGTGAGGTTGCCCGTGATCCAACTGCAGGCGCTGGCGGGGTCCTTGTCATTCTCGCACTGTCGCCAGTCCTGCTGGTTCGGCGCATTGCTGACCGCGTTCGCCGTCGCGGCGACCCCGGTCACGCGGGCCGGTGTGGCGTCATCCCGACAGGCCGCCACCACCGCCACCGCTCCGAACGCGAGCGCGGACGCCACCCGCCTCGCCCGTGACGTCCACCACGACTGATGTCCCATCGCTGATTCCTCCGCAGCTCGCGCGGCCGGCACTCGGCCGGGTTGACGCCACCGGTGGCGCCATCCCGTGTTGCACGCGTCCATCGGGAAGGAGGGTGCGACGGCGGCGGGTGCCGCAGTATCAGGGGGATGGCGCGAGCGGCGTCAGGCGAGCCACGTCAGGGATTCGGCACATCCGTCCGGTCAGGACTACGAGAGCCAGCCCTGCCACACCGCTCGAGCGCTGGGGACGAAAAACGGCGGGGCCCCGAGACGATCGTCCCGGGGCCCCGCCGTCACGTACACGCTCCTGCAAACCATCGGGACGGCGGGATTCGAACCCGCGACCCCCTGAACCCCATTCAGGTGCGCTACCGGGCTGCGCTACGTCCCGTCCGCCGCAGAGCGCGGACAGTCTGTAAAAGTAACCCCCTCCGCCCCCCCCAGTCTACCGCCTCACCCTCACCGACGCTCCCGATCGTGACGCTACGGACGCCCAAATGCCTCAGCCCGCGGCCTCGGCCGCCGCGAGCAACCCGGCCTCCAGCGCCCTGAGCATCGGCAGGAGTTGCGAGGCCACGTGCCCCGCAGCCCGAGACGCCCCGGCGCCGCCGGCCCGCCCGATCCGCTCGAGCGACGCGGCAAGCTCTTGGGCACCGAGCGCCCCCACCTGACCTGCCGCCGACTTGAAGCGGTGCGCGACCAGTGCGAGGGTCACGAAATCGTCCGCGGCAAGCACCGCCTCCAGCTCCGCGTGGGTCGTTCTCGCCGATCGGGCGAACTCCTCGGCCAACTCCCGGAAGAAGGCGGCATCGTCGCCGGTGAAGGCGCGAAGCACCGAGGGATCGAACACGCCCTCCCCATCCCCCAGCGGACCCGCGACATCGGCTGCGTTCGACAGTCGGGAAACGTAGGCGCAGGCGCACACGTGGGCCACCACCGGACGGAGACGTCTGGCCGTATCTTCATCCTGATGCCGCCCTTCACCACGCTCCCTCGACTCCGGGTCCTCCTCCTCGCCGCGGGGGTCGCAGCCTGCACTGAGGCCCCGTCATCGGCGACGCCCGTCGCCGCGGCCCCCGCCTGGGCCGCGGACGCCGTCTGGTACCAGGTCTTCGTCGAGCGCTTCCGCAACGGCGACCCGTCCAACGATCCCACCGCGGCCGACATCCAGCCCTACACGCCGGAGCCCGTGCCCGCCGGCTGGGCTCCGACCCCCTGGGGTCACGACTGGTACGCCCTCGACCCGTGGGCCCGGGCCGCCGGCAAGGACTTCTACGGGTCGGTCTCCTTCCGCCGCTACGGCGGGGACCTGCAGGGCGTGCTCGATCGCCTCGACTACCTGCAGAACCTCGGCGTCACCGCGCTCTACCTGAACCCGATCAACGACGCGCCGTCGCTCCACAAGTTCGACGCGCGTAGCTACCACCACGTCGATCACACCTTCGGCCCCGACCCGCGCGGCGACGAGGCCATCATGGCCACCGAGTCGCCGGCGGATCCCGCGACCTGGCGCTGGACCGCGGCCGACTCGCTCTTCCTCCGGCTCGTCCGTGAGGTCCACGCGCGTGGCATGCGCCTAATCGTGGATTTCTCCTGGAACCACACCGGCGTGAACTTCTGGGCGTGGCAGGACATCCTCGCCAAGGGGCGCCAGTCGGCCTACGCCGACTGGTACGAGATCGACGCCTTCGACGATCCGGCGACCCCGGACACGAACGAGTTCCGCTACCGCGGCTGGGCGAACGTCCCCTCCCTTCCCGAGTGGAAGAAGGTCGGCCGACCCGCCGGCGAGACGCACGGTCCCATCCCGGGCACCATCGTGGAACCGGTCCGCCGGCACATCTTCGCGGTGACGCAGCGCTGGATGGACCCGAACGGCGACGGCGACCCGTCCGACGGCATCGACGGCTTCCGACTCGATGTGGCCGACGTGATCCCGCTCGACTTCTGGCGCGAGTTCCGCCGCGTGGTCCGCGGCATCAACCCCGAGGCCTACCTGGTCGGCGAGGTCTGGTGGCAGCAGTGGCCCGACTCGCTCTGGGACCCGGCGCCATGGCTGCAGGGCGATGTCTTCGACGCGGTGATGCACTACCAGTGGTTCACCCCGACGCGCCGCTTCCTGGCGCAGGCCGAGCCGGCGATGACGGCCTCGCAGTACAAAGCAGCCCTCGACAGCACCCTCACCGGCATCGGGCCCTCGTTCCAGCGGGCGCTGATGAACCTCACGGCGAGCCACGACACACCGCGCTTCGGCACGGCCATCCAGAACCGCGGCAAGAACAAGTACCAGGCGACCCCGCGGGACGACCCGGCCTATCGCATCGACCGGCCGGACACCCTCGCGCGGCAGCGGATGGCACTCGTTCTCGTGCAGCAGTTCACCTGGATCGGCGCGCCGCACATCTGGAACGGCGATGAGTCGGGGATGTGGGGCGCGGACGACCCGGACCCGCGCAAGCCGGTCGTCTGGGACGACCTGCGCTACGACGATGAGGTCAGCGATCCGTTCGGACGCCCGCGCACCCGCGACCGCGTGGCCCCCGACACCGCGCTCCGGCAGGTCTACCACGACCTGATCGCGCTCCGCCGCGCCCACCAGCGGCTCTTTTCGGACGGCGCGGTGGAGTGGCTCCGCACCGACGACGCGGCGCAGGTAGTCGTCTACGCGCGCACGCAGGGAACGGAACGCGCGCTCATCGCCCTCAACGCCTCCGATGCCCCGCGCACCGTCACCCTCCCGGCGACGGGCACCTACTTCCGTGCCTGGCCGGCCGCCGAGATGGACCCGGAGCTGCGGGACGGGCCGCTGACCATCACCCTGCCGCCGCGCTCCGCCGAGGTGTGGATCCGCAGCTGAGCGGGTCCCGCGCGCGGGCGACCCGCGCGCGCCGCGCCACCCGTCGACCGACACCCGGCCGGGACCCGCGAGGGCGATGCCGGCCGCGGCGGCCCCGAGGACGAGCGGGAACTCGATCCCGCCGTTCCCCGCGAAGAAGCCGTTCTTGAGATGCACGTGCAGGATGGCGCCGAGCATGATCACGGTCAGGCCCGCCCCCGCGATCCGCGTGAGGAACCCTGCGAGGAGCGCCACACCCCCGAGGAGCTCGCCGAAGGCCACCATCGGCGCCAGCACCCCGGCCATCGGGAGCCCCATCCCGGCGAAGCCCTTGGCGACCTCGGCCACGCCGTAGGAGAAGACCTTCTGCGCGCCGTGCGCGGCGAAGGTCACCCCCGTGGCGGCCCGGATGAGCAGGAGGCCGAGATCGGCGCGGGAGATGGGGCGGGAGGCGGACGAGGCGGTCATGGCGGGCGGGGCGATGGGTGGCGATGGGTGGCGGCGCGCATCCGGAACGCGCAGAATGGCGACGCCAGAACAATATCCCCTGCCCCCGAGTCCGCCTATGCGCTCCCTCCGCTCCCTGATCGCGATCCTCACCCTGACCCCCGCCCTCATCGGGGCGCAGGCCTCGGCCCAGCCGGAATACGGCCCGGCCCGGGGGAGCCTGGTGATCGCCGGAGGCGGCACCCTGCCCGGCACCGGCATCCTCGAGAAGTGGGTCGAACTCGCGGGCGGCAAGGACCGGCACTTCGTGATCGTCCCGACCGCGGGGGGCAACCGCCGGCCCGACGGTACCCTGGTCCGGTACGACGAAGCCGAGGTGGTGGCCCCGTTCAAGGCCCTCGGGCTCACGCACGTGCGGATGCTCCACACCGCGGATCCCAAGGTGGCCGACACCGAGGCCTTCGCGGCGCAGCTCGCCGATGCCGACGGTGTCTGGTTCGTGGGGGGGCGGCAATGGAACCTCGTGGACTCCTACGCGAACACCCGCGCCCACGCGGCCTTCCGAGCCGTGCTGGACCGGGGTGGCGTGATCGGCGGGACCTCCGCCGGCGCGACCATCCAGGGGGCGTATCTGGTCCGCGGCGCCACGAGCGGGTCCGAGGTGATGATGACCGACGAGCCGAACCACCAGCAGGCCCTCGGCTTCCTCCGGCGCAGCGCCATCGACCAGCACATCGACGCGCGGAACCGGTGGGACGACCTCGTCCCGGTCATCCAGCGCTTCCCCGACCTCCTCGGCATCGGGCTGTCCGAGGGGACGGCGATCGTCGTGCGCGGGGACCGCTTCGAGGTGATCGGGCGGTGGAAGGTCGCCGTCCATGACAACACCCGCGCAGTGCAACCGTGGGAGAAGTCGTGGTTCGTCCTCGGTTTCGGGGACGTCTACGACATGCGGGCGCGTCGGGTGGTGTCGTACGGGGTCACGCCGCGCGCGACGCGCTGACCGGAACGGGGCGGGCCCGCCCCTCGAGGGACTGAAGACGACGGATGCGCGAAGGGCCCCGGGACGTGTCCCGGGGCCCTTCGCATCCGGTGGCGCGACCCGCTGCGCCACCGGAAGGATCACGCCCCGATCAGGGGTTGATCTTGGCCATCTCCACCCGGCGGTTCTCGGCCATTCCTTCCGGCGTGTCGTTGGTCGCCACCGGCCGGGACTCCCCGAAGCCTCCCGCTTGCCTCCGTCACCTCACGCCGCGCCCGGCTTCCCCATCCGACCGAGCCTTACGCCGTCCACGACCGCCGGTCGCCCGGCGGCACGAAGTTCGACAGGAAGAGCTTCTCCTGGTCCGTCAGGCTCCCGATCCCCTGCGCGCTGATCTTGTCGAGGATCCGGTTGACCTCCTCCCGCGTCAGGGCGTGCACCCCGTCGAGCTGCAGGCGGTCGAACGACTGCCGCACCGCACGGTCGGCGGCGGGGGAGACGCCCCGGACCTGGCGCTGGAAGCGCCGCGCGGCCGAGAAGCGGCTCCGGAGCGTGAGGTAGAGCCAGGCGCCGAGGTAGCCGCCGAGATGGGCGAAGTGCGCCACCCCGCTCCCCGTCCCGCCGAACCCGGAGAAGATCGAGAGCCCCGTGTTGATCGCCACGAGGAGCCACGCCTCGACCGGCACGACCCCCCAGATGTAGATCCGCTCCCGCGGCCAGAACATCGCGAAGGCGAGCGACACGCCGAACACGCCCCCCGATGCCCCGATGATCGCGGACCCCGGCGCAAGGACCATCGAGAGGAGCGCCCCGGCCACCCCGCTGATGAAATAGAGCCGCGCGAAGTCGCGCCCACCGATCCGCTGCTCCACCCGGCCACCGAAGAAGAAGAGGCCCAGCATGTTGAAGAAGAGGTGGCTGAACCCGCCGTGCAGGAACATGTACGTCACGATCGTCCACGGCCGGGCCAGCAGTTCCGCCGGATAGAAGACAAGAAGCCCCGCGAGTCCCGGCACCAGGACCTGCAGGCCGAAGACGACGACGTTCGCGATGAGGAGGCGCTGCACCCAGGGCGTCATGCGGCGGAATCTCTGTGGAGGGGGACGGGACCGACCGGGAGGCACGAAGCCCTCGGCGCCATGAGAGCGCCGAGGGCTTCGGGTGTCCTGAGAGCGGGCGATGGGACTCGAACCCACGACGTCCAGCTTGGGAAGCTGGCATTCTACCAACTGAATTACGCCCGCGTACGGGGGAACCTATCGGAGGACGGGGAGGGGCGGCAACCCCCTGCGTGTATGGCATCTGCACGGCAGGGTCTGCTTGCGGGATGCGGGGCCGCGCGAGACATTCTCAGACACCCTCACAAATATTCCTTCCATCGCCCCCATCGATGTCCGAGGAAACCCCGCCACCGCCGCTGCCCGCCCCTGACGCCACCCTGGTGGTCTCGCGTGGCGCGGTCCCCACCGGCGGGGACCAGGTGATGGCGCGGCTCATCGAGGTGACGGCGGGCCAGTACCGCATCGAACGCGAACTCGGGCGCGGCGGCATGGCCGCCGTCTATCTCGGCCACGACCTCTCGCTCGATCGGCAGGTGGCCATCAAGGTGATGTCGCCGGAGCTCTTCAACTCCGGCTCCGAGATGGTCAGCCGCTTCCTGCGTGAGGCGCGCACCGGCGCCCGACTGAACCATCCGCACATCATCCCCGTCTACGCGGTCCGCGAAGAGCAGGACCTGATCTTCTTCGTGATGAAGTTCATCGACGGCAAGGCGCTTGATGCCGTCGTGAAGGCCGCGGGGCCCCTCCCCGTCCCCGTCGTCGGCCGCCTGATCGCCCAGGCCGCCGACGCCCTCGCCTACGCCCATCGCAGCGGCATCATCCACCGCGACATCAAGCCCAGCAACCTGATGCTGGACAAGGAAGGGTGGGTGATCGTGACGGACCTCGGCATCGCCAAGG
>JBANGJ010000169.1:0-4827 GCA_037975505.1 Gemmatimonadota bacterium
TCGGTGATGCCGGGGGCGCTCATCTCGGGCATCAGGTCGTAGGTCGCGACCTGCTGGCTCGGGACGAGGATCCGCTCCTCGCCGCGGTAGGGGACCTCGTTGCCGCCGTTGAAGAAGTACGCGACGTGCGGGTACTTCTCCGTCTCGGCGGTGCGGAGCGTCGTCATCCCCGCGTCCTCGAGCACCTCGGCCACGATCTTGGCCATCGAGAAGGGCTCGAACGCCACCGGGAGCCCGAAGGTCTGGTCGTACTGCGTCATCGTGGCCACGTGCAGGCGGGGCCGGTCGGCCACGGGGAACCCGTCGAAGCCCGGCATCGCGATGGCGCGCACGATCTGCCGCATGCGGTCCGAGCGATAGTTCCAGGTGATCAGCGCGTCGCCGTCCCGCATCGGCGCCACGGGCGCGCCGTCGCGCGTCACCACCACCGGCGGCTGGAACTCGTCGGTCACGCCGGCGTCGTACTGCGCCTGAATGTGCGCGAGCGGGTCGGTGATCGCCGGACCGACGCCGCGGACCGCCGCGTCGTACCAGGACTGCGTGCGCGGCCAGCGCTGGTCGCGATCCATGCCGAAGTAGCGGCCGCCGACGCTGGCGACCGTCGCGCGGCCCTCGGTGCGGGCGAGGACGTTCCGCACGTAGCCGAGCGCCGAGGTCGGGAGCGTGTCGCGACCGTCGAGCAGCAGGTGCAGGGCGACGCGCGGGACGCGCTCCCGGGCGGCGAGCTCCACGAGGGCGAGCAGGTGTGCATCGTGCGCGTGCACCCCGCCGTCCCCGACGAGCCCCATCAGGTGCAGCGTGCCCCCGGTGGTGCGCACGTGGGCGCAGGCGGCGCGGAAGGCGTCGTTCTGGTGGAAGCGCCCGTCACGGATCGATTCCCCGATGCGGACGAGGTCCTGCAGCACCACGCGGCCCGCCCCGAGGTTGAGGTGGCCGACCTCGCTGTTCCCCATCTGCCCGTCCGGCAGCCCGACGGCACGCCCGCTCGCCTGCAGCAGGGTGCGCGGCGCGCGCGCCCAGAGGCGATCCCACGTCGGGGTGCGTGCCATCGCGATCGCGTTGCCGTCCGTCGACTCGCGGTAGCCCCAACCGTCCAGGACCACGAGCACGACGGGGCGATCGACCTTCGAAGCCATCTTGGCCCTGTCGGGTGGGAGGAGTAGTTTCACGAGTGGCCGCCGTGTCGTGCGGCACCGCGCGCCTTCGAGCGCAATCTAGCCAAGTCACCGCCCCCCCGACCAGCGATGCGGCGCCTCTCGCTCCTCCTGCTCCTCTGTGTTGCGCTCCCGGTGGGGGCGCAGGTCCGTCTCGCCCGCACGACCGACCTGTTGACCGCGCCGGATGGTCGCGCGGTGGGGTCGCTGCAGTCGGGCACGAGCTGGCGTGCCGGGCCCAAGCGCGCGGGGGCCACGCAGGTGACGCTCGAGGGGTGGATCGAATCCGCCCGCGTGGGGGCGCGACGTGATTCCTTTCCGCAGACCGTCGCGGCGGGGGCCACGGTGCGCGTCCGCGCGACGGGGGCGGCGGGCGGACGGGTCGTCGGCGCCCTCGTCGGGGGCGCGGGCATCCGGGTGCTCGAGCGGCGCGGGGCGTGGAGTCGGGTGAGGCGCACCGGCTGGGTCCGGGACGCGGCGATCGCGCGGACGGCGGACCGCGCCCCGGCGACCGCGCGTCCGTCGGGGACCGCGAGTGCGACGCCAGAGGGCCCAGGGGGGGAGCCGGAGGCCGAGCCGGTGGGGCCGCAGGGCACGCTACGCACCGCCCGCCCCCTCGAGCTCCGTGTCGCGCCCGGGTCCACGGCGATCACCACGCTCCCGCGCGGGACCGTCGTCACCCCGCTCGGCCGGGATCGCGGCTGGGTGCGCGTCCAGGTGGAAGGGTGGCTCCCCGAGAGCCTCGTCACCCCGGCCGACTCCTCGTATGCGGCGGCGCTGCGCGCCGTGGACCTGCGCCTCGACCCCAACGGCACCCGCGGTCGCACGGTGCGGTGGCATGTGCAGGTGATCGGCCTGCAGAAGGCCGATCCGCTGCGGCGTGGTCTGCAGGCCGACGAGCCGTATCTCCTGGCGCTGGGACCCGAGGGGGAGAACACCGTCCTGTATCTCGCGGTGCCCCCCGAGCTGCTCACCGCGGCACGTGCGCTGCCGGCGATGGCTGATGTGCTCGTGACGGCCCGCGTGCGCCTCGGCCGGAGCGAGCCGACGGGCGCGCCGATTCTCGACCTCCTCACGCTCAGCCGGCGCTGATGTCCCGCACCGGGCGCGTCCTCGCGGTCGTCGCGCTCCTCGCGGCCGCGGGGGGCGTCGCTCAGGAGCGGGTTCGCCTCACGTCGGAGGTGCAGGCCCTCGGCGATGCGCGCACCCGTGAAGCCGTGATGCGCGCCGCCACCGAGGAGGCCACCGCGCGCGAGCGGGTGCGGCTCGCCCTCGCCCGCGCACGTGCCGTCCCCTTCGATTCGGCGCCCCCGCATCTCGCCCTCGCGTTGGCCGACGGGCGCCTCACCCTGGAGCGTGGGACGGTGGTGTTGCGGACGATGCCGCTCGTCGCGCGGGGCCCCGCCGGCGTCTGGACCGTCTCGGCGAGCGACTCGACCGGCATCCGCATCGGGGACGAGCCCCTCGACCTCCCGGCGGCGGATCGGGTCGCGCTCGCGCTCGTCCTCCGACCCGGGCATCGTGTCTATGTCCATTGACGGGCGGTGGGGCCGCCTGCGGGCGGCGGTGGCGCTCATCGCGGCCGGCGTCGCGGTGGGGGCGCAGATGCCGGACCTCCTGCGGCTGAGGACCGCGCGGCAGGCGGCGGTGGCGGCGCTCCGGGACGAGGCACGCGGGCGCGAGGCCGCCGAGCGCGCGGGCCAGGCCACGCGCGACACGCTCGTCGCGCTCGGGGAGGCCACGCGGGCCCGCGACTCGCTCTCGACGCACCCCTATCTCGTCGTCTCGGTGGCGGACAACCGCCTCTGGCTCCGCGTGGGCGACTCCGTGCTCTTCGAGGCGCCCGTCGCCACCGGCCGGGGCTCGTCCTACGAGGACGGGGCGTGGCGGTTCGCGACGCCGCATGGCCGGCTCCGGGTGGAGCGGAAGGAGGTCGAGCCCCTCTGGGTGCCTCCGGATTGGCATTATGAAGAGGTGGCCGAGACGAGGCGGCTCCGGCTCGTGCGACTCCGGACGGGCGAGACGATCCCGCTCGCGGACGGCGCGGAGCTCCGCGTCTCGGGACGGGATGTGGTCCGGCGCGCGCGCGACGGCCGTGAGGTCCCCTATCCACGCGGTACAGAGATCGTCGTCGGCACCCGCCTCATCGTCCCGCCGTTCGGGACGAATCAGCGCCTGTATCCCGACGTCCTCGGGTCGAACCGGCTCTATCTGGGCGACGGGTACGGCATCCACGGGACCAATGACCCGGCGAGCATCGGGCAGTCGGTGACGCATGGCTGCATCCGGATGCGCAACGAGGACATGCTGGTGCTCTTCCCGCTCGTCCCCGCCGGCACCCCCGTCTACATCTACTGAGCGGCTGGAAAACGGGCGGCGCCGCGGGTATGTTGCGAGATGGGACACGCCTCTCGCATCCGCCCCGACGCCGCGCTGACGTTCGACGACGTCCTCCTCGTGCCGCGGCAGTCGCTCGTCCTCCCCAAGGACACCAGCACCGTCACCCGATTCACCCGGGGGATCACGCTCAACGTCCCCCTCGTGTCGGCCGCGATGGACACCGTCACCGAGTCGGAGATGGCCATCGCGATGGCCCGCGCCGGTGGGATCGGGGTGCTGCACAAGAACATGTCCATCGACCGGCAGGCCGCCGAGGTCGACCGGGTGAAGCGCTCCGAGAGCGGCATGATCCGCAACCCGATCACGCTCCAGCCCTCGGCCACGCTCCGCGAGGCGGTGGCGCTCATGGGGCGCTTCCGCATCAGCGGCGTGCCGGTGGTCGACGCGGCGGGGCGGCTCGTCGGCATCATCACCAACCGCGACCTCCAGTTCGAACGGCAGCTCGACCGCCCGCTCGCGGAGGCGATGACCAAGGACGGGCTGATCACCGCGCCCGCCGGGACCTCGCTCGACGAGGCGGAGCAGATCATGGGCCGCCACCGCATCGAGAAGCTCCCCGTGGTGGATGGCGCCGGCACGCTGATCGGCCTCATCACCGTGAAGGACATCCACAAGCGGCGACAGTACCCGCAGGCGGCCAAGGATGAACAGGGGCGGCTGATGGTCGCGGCGGCCATCGGTGCCGGCGGGGATTATCTCTCCCGGGCGAAGGCGCTCGTGGAGGCGGGGGTCGACGCGCTGATCGTGGACACCGCGCACGGGCACTCGCAGGGCGTCCTCGACGCGGCGGCCCGCGTTCGGGAGGCGTTCCCCACGGTGCAGCTCGTCGCCGGGAACATCGCGACGGAGGCGGCCGCGCGGGCCCTCGTGGAGCGCGGCGTGGATGGCCTCAAGGTGGGCGTCGGTCCTGGCTCGATCTGCACCACGCGCGTGGTGGCGGGCATCGGCGTGCCGCAGCTCACCGCGGTGATGGACGCCGTCCGCGGGGCGGGGGACGTCCCGGTCATCGCCGACGGCGGCATCAAGTACTCGGGCGACATCGTGAAGGCGATCGCCGCCGGCGCGTCGAGCGTGATGATGGGGTCGATGCTCGCCGGCACGGAGGAGAGCCCCGGCGAGTCCCTGCTCGCCGAGGGCCGGCGCTTCAAGATGATCCGCGGCATGGGCTCGCTCTCGGCCATGCAGGACGGCAGCGCCGACCGGTACTTCCAGGAGGGTGAGGCGTCGGCGCGGAAGTTCGTCCCCGAGGGAATCGAGGGTCGCGTCCCGTACA
>JBANGJ010000020.1:0-16944 GCA_037975505.1 Gemmatimonadota bacterium
CAACCTCGGCTGCGCGACGGGCCACCCGTCGTTCGTGATGAGCTGCTCGTTCACGAACCAGGTCGTCGCGCAGATCGACCTGCACCTCGCGGCGCAGGGGAAGCCGACGGTCTCGGGCACCTCGTACGACGCGAACAAGGTGTACACCCTGCCGAAGAAGCTCGACGAGAAGGTTGCGCGCCTCCACCTCGACAAGCTCGCGGTGAAGCTCACGCAGCTCTCTGACAAGCAGGCCGCGTACATCGGCGTGCCGGTCGACGGGCCGTACAAGCCTGACCACTACCGGTACTAGGACCACGTCGGATGCGGCGTCGCACGTTCGTCACGTCGCTCGGAGTCGCCGGGGCCGCCCTTGTGGGCGCCCCGGCCCTCCTCGGCGCACGGCGACCGGCGTACGACGTCGTCCTCCGGGGCGGCGTGATCATCGACGGCACCGGACGCCCGCGCTTCTCGGGTGACGTCGCCGTCAGTGGGGACCGGATCGCGCGGGTGGCGCGGCGCATCCGGGAGCAGGGCCGACGCGAGATCGATTGCCGTGGGCACGTCGTGGCCCCGGGCTTCGTGGACATCCACTCCCACGGGGACGGCGGGATGTTCGTCGACCCGATGATGGAGTCGGTGGTGCGGCAGGGGGTGACGTCGATCATCGTGGGGGCGGATGGCAGTTCTCGCGCGCCAAACTCCGCAGCAGACCTCGAGGCGCTCCCCACGATCGGTGCTGTGCTTGCCGGCATCGAGGTGCTGCGTCCGGCCGTGAACGTGGGCACCTGTGTCGGGCTCGGCACGGTGCGTGAAGTCGTGATCGGGGAGGATGACCGACCGGCCACCCCCGCGGAGCTCGAGCGGATGGTCGCGCTGGTGGAGCAGGCGCTGCGTGACGGGGCGATGGGTGCTTCGAGCGGGCTCGAGTACACGCCTGGCGCGTTCGCCTCGGTGGCCGAGCTCGTCGCCCTCTGTGCGCCGCTCGCGGCGCGCGGGCTTGCGTATCACACGCACATGCGGAACGAGGATGACCAGCTCCTCGACGCCATCGATGAAGCCATCGCGGTCGCACGCGGGGCAGGGTGCGGGCTGCAGATCGCGCACCTCAAGACACAGGGCCCGCGGAACTGGGGGAAGCTCGACGCGGCTTTCGCGCGTGTCGCTGCGGCGCGGGCGGCCGGAGTCAACGCTGCCTTCGACCGCTATCCCTACCTCGCGTATCACACCGGGCTCACCAACCTCTTTCCCGTTTGGTCGCGCGACGGCGGTATGGCGCGCTTCTTCGCGCGCCTCGAAGATCCGGCCACCGCGGCGCGCATCCGCGCTGAGGCACTCGACAACGCTGAGCTCATCGGTGGCTGGGACAACGTGCAGATCGCGAGCGTCTCGGCGGCGGAGGACAAACCGGCCGAGGGGAAGCGGCTCGGGGCCTACGCCGCCGCGCTCGGCGTGGCACCGTACGACCTCAGCGTCGCGATGCTGCGCCGGAACGACGGCTCGGTGGGGATGATCGGGTTCGCGATGACCGAACCGAACCTCGAGCGCATCTACGCGCATCCGCAGGGGATGGTCGCGTCAGACGGCGGGGCGTATGCGGTGAGCGGGCCCGCACGCCGTGGGATGCCGCATCCGCGCGGGGCAGGGAGCTTCCCGCGGGTGCTCGCGCGCTACGTGCGGGAGCGGGGCGTGCTCACGCTCGAGCAGGCGGTGCACAAGATGACGGCGCTTCCCGCCTCACGCGTGCGACTCACCGATCGTGGCGTGCTCCGGGCGGGCGCGTTCGCCGACCTCACCGTGTTCGATCCCGATCGCGTGGCGGACCGTGCGGATTTCGGTGATCCGTTCCAGTATCCGGTGGGGATCGGGGCGACGCTCGTGAATGGGACGGTGGCGGTGCAAGGGGGCGAGCGCGGAGAGCGGAGCGGGCGAGCGCTGCGAGGCTAGTTGGTGGAGCCGCGGCGGTCCGTCGTTCCCCGACGCACCCTCAGGCTCCCCCCGGACAGCCGTCCCCCACCGCCCGACGCATGATGCTCCCACGGCGGCCCATCCCGGGCCGCCCCCCGCTCCGGAGCATCATCGCCATGCCCAAACTCAATGTCGGCCCTGCCGATCGCATCATCCGCCTTCTCCTCGGCCTCGCCGTCGTCACCCTCGTCTTCGTCGGGCCCAAGACGCCCTGGGGATGGCTCGGTCTCATCCTGATCGGCACCTCGCTGTTCGGCTTCTGCCCGCTCTACGCCGCGCTCGGTCTCCGCACCTGCCCGGCGCCGAAGGGCGGCTGACGTGGTAGGTTCCATCGGACCCTCACCCCGGTGCCGATGCGACCCCTCCGACTCCTCGCGCTCTTTCCCCTCGCGACTGCTGCCCTCCTCGCCCAGGGCGCATCGACCACGCCGGCCCGTGCGGGGGCCGTGGCTGCGGCGCCTACCGCCGACCCGCACCTCGCCCGGGCGCTCCGCGTGCTCCGCAGTGCGCCCCTGATCGACGGGCACAACGACCTCCCCTGGGCCATCCGCGAGAGCAAGACCGCCCCGCGCGACGTGGACGCCTATGACCTGCGCCGGACCACCCCGGGGCACACGGACTTTGCCCGGCTCGCCGCCGGCCACCTCGGCGGACAGTTCTGGTCGGTGTACGTGCCCGGCGACTCGAGCGTCGCCGCGGAGGGCTACGCCAAGGTCCAGCTTGAGCAGATCGACATCGCGCAGCGGGTCTTCGCGAAGTATCCCGACAAGTTGGAACCGGTGACCACCGCCGCGGGGTTCCGCGCCGCCTTCGCGCACGGCCGGATCGGTTCGGTGATGGGGATGGAGGGCGGCCACGCCATCGAGAACTCGCTCGGCGCGCTCCGCGCCTTCTACGCGGCGGGCGCGCGCTACATGACGCTCACGCACAACGTGACGCTCGACTGGGCCGACGCCGCCGCCGACACGCCGCGGCACGACGGTCTCACGCGGTTCGGTGAGGAGGTGGTGCGCGAGATGAACCGGCTCGGGATGCTGGTCGACCTCTCGCACGTCTCGCCGGCGACGATGAGCGACGCCCTCAACGTGACGGCCGCCCCGGTGATCTTCTCGCACTCGAGCGCCCGCGCGCTGGTGGACCACGTGCGCAACGTGCCGGATTCGATCCTGCGCCGCCTCCCCGCCAACGGGGGGGTAGTGATGGTCTCGTTCGTGCCCGGCTTCACCTCCGCGGAGGTGGCGGCGTGGAACCGTCTCCCCGCCGCGCAGCGCCCCGCCGGCGTGGCGCCGCCGCGCGCGACGCTCGCGCAGGTGGCCGACCACATCGAACACATCCGCCGCGTGGCCGGCGTCGACCACGTCGGCATCGGCGGCGACTTCGACGGGATCGAGGACGTGGTGCAGGGGCTCGAGGACGTGTCGCGCTACCCGGCGCTCTTCGCGGAGCTCTCCCGCCGCGGCTGGAGCGAGGCCGACCTGCGGAAGCTCGCGGGCGAGAACGTGCTCCGGGCGCTCGCCGGGGCGGAGCAGGTGGCGGCGCGCCTGCGCCGCACCACGGCGCCCAGCACGCGCACCATCACCGAGCTGGACGGGCCGCCGCGCCGCTGAGGCGGCACGGCCGGGCCCGCGTGGGGGTCAGCGCAGCGCCTGCGTGGCGAGGACGCGCTGCCCCTGCTCGCGGAGCCAGCGGCGCAGCTCCGTCAGCGAGCTGAGGGCGTCGGCGCCGATCTCGCGGATCACGCCGCCGTAGCTCGCGGCCCCGCTCCCGCCGATCACCAGACCCACCTTGGCGGGGAGCAGCTGCCGCAGGCGCCGGAGCTCGCCGGCGATCTGCGGGTCGTCGGTCGGGTACACCACGGAGAGCGCCACGGCGTCCGCGCGCGCGATCTGCGCCGCCCGGGCGAGCTCCTCGGCGGGGAGGTTCGGGCCGAGGTAGACCACGCGCCAGCCGTGCCCCCCGGCGCTCGTCGCCGCGAGCATCGCGCCGAGTTCGTGCACCTGGCCGGCCGGCGTCCCGACCACCACGACCGGCGCCCCGAGCGGGGGCGCCGCCGCCTCGCCCATCCAGGTGAGGACCTTGCGGATGGTCGCGGTCGCGAGATGCTCGTTGGCCGGCAGCAGGAGTCCCTGATGCCAGAGCGACCCGATGGTGAAGAGGAGCGGGGCGATGACCTGGTCCAGCACCTCGTCGGCCGGCAGCCGCAGGGCGGCGCCACGGAGGGTCTGCTCGAGGGAATAGGCGTCGAACCGCTCCACCGCCATCAGCGCGCTGGAGAGGAACCCCTCGGGCGCCGGGCCGTCCCCGGACGGCGCCCGATTGAGTTCCGCCTGGCGCTCGTCGGCCTTGACCAGTGCCAGCAGCTCGTCCTGCCCGAGCCCCGCCACCTGGCCGATCTGCCGACCGCCCTTGGTCGCGCGGACAAGGAGTCGGAGCCGCTCGACGTCGGCGTCGGTGTAGTGCCGCTGGCCCCCGGCCGACCGGACCGGCTGGACGGCGCCGTACCGCTTCTCCCAGGCGCGAAGCAGATCCGGCGTGAGGCCGGTGCGCTGCGCCACCACCCGCATCGGGTGGAGGATGGTGCCGTCGATGTCTCTGGACATAGAGCGGAAATATCTGGACAGAATAAGGTCTTGTCAAGCAAATTGCCCGACACGTTCTTACTCACCGTCCAGTGATTCCTTGGCACTGTCAGCCGATTCATTGGACAGGCCAACCACGTTGTTCTGCGCCAGTTCCACCCCCTCCGATCCCCGGGACCTCCAATGCGTCGCCTCCTCCTGACCGCCCTCACCGCGCTCGCCACGACCCTGACGGCGCAGGCGCCGACCCTCACCGCCGCGCCCAGCACCCGCGCGACGACGACGGTGACCCTGAACCGGCCGCGGGTGGCCGGGCAGCCGGCCCCGGCGCCGCTGACCATCAGCGTGGACTATGGCCAGCCGCACGCGCGCGGGCGCGCCGTGCCGACCGAGCTCGCCACCGATGGGACCGTCTGGCGCACCGGGGCCAACGCCTCGACCACGTTCTCGACCGACGTGGACCTCACGATCGGCGGCGTGGCGGTGCCGAAGGGGAAGTACTCCCTCTACACCATCCGCGAGGGGGGCGCCTACCGGCTGATCATCAACCGGAACACGGGGCAGTGGGGCACCGAGTACGATGCCACCAAGGATCTGGCGCGCGTGGCGCTCCGGGCGCGGACCGATGCCCCGGTGATGGAGTCGCTGCAGATCGCGTTCGTGCCGGCCACCGAGGGGCCCGCGCACGGGGTGCTCTCGATCGCGTGGGGAACGCTGGTGCTGACGACGGACTGGGCGGTGCGCTGAGCTGAGCTACACGCGGGTCACGAGACCAACGCCGCGCGCACGGTCGCGGCGAGGGTCATCGGATCGAAGGGCTTCGCGAGGCAGGCGCGCGCGCCGAGCGCGAGCGCCCGTTCCCGCTCGGTCGCCTGCGACGTCGCGGTCAGGAACAGCACGGGGATGTGTGCCGTCGCCGGGTCGGCCTTCAGTTGCCGACAGGTTTCGAAGCCGTCCTGATCGGGCATCATCGCGTCGAGGAGGATGGCGTCGGCCCCGTGCGCGCGCGCGGCCTCCACGAGCTCGCCACCGCTGCCGAGCACGGTCGCGGTGATGCCGGGGTCGACGCCGAGGGCCAGGGCGAGGATGGCGCGGATGTCGGGATCGTCGTCGGCACAGAGGAGTCGCATCGTCGGAGGAATGTGCGGTCGCATGGTGGGCCGACGCAACGCGACGACACGCGCCGCGTGCTTGCTCCCCCTCCACTCGGGGCGCGATATTGAGCGCACCTTTTCTGCGCCGTTTCGTCCCCGTCCCCGAGTCGCGCCCTGACCACTCCGCCCCCCGCCGGCCCGCCGTCGCTCGACGACAGTCTGGCGGCACTGCGCTCTCGGTTCATCGAAGCATCGGCCACGCTGGTGGCTGGCTTCGGCGCGCTGGCGGACCAGTTGCATCGGGCGCCCGGGGCGCCCGATGTGCTCGCGTCGTTGCGTCGCGAGTTGCATCGCGTGAGCGGTACGGCCGGGAGCTATGGCTTCCACGAGGCGGGCCGACTCGCGGCCGCTTTCGAGGTCGTCGTCGGTCGGTGGACGGACGACCTGACGCTCGACCTCACGCGGCGCGGGGCGACGGCGCGGCACTTCGCCCGGCTCCTCTCGCTCGCATTCGGGGCACGCGCCGGTGCCGGCGAGGCGATCCTCCCCGGGCGACTGCTCCTCGTGGAGCTGGATGACGACACCTCGGCCCCGCTGATCTCCGAGGCGCTGGCGCGAGGCCGGTTCGTGGAGCGCGTGCCCGGTGCGGTGGCGCAGACGCTGATCGATGCCCGGGCCCCCGAGGGGGTCGTGGCGGCCGCCGAGGTGCTGCTGACGGTGCCGGAGGGTACCGCGCACGTGTTGCTGCGCGGGCCGACGCAGGAGGCGACGGAGCACGGGCCGCAGGCGCGGGTGCTCGACCGGTGGGCGAGCGCGGAGGCCGTGTTCGCGGCGGTGGAGGCGCAGCTCGCCCCGGCGGCGCTGACGGGCGCGACGCTGCTGGCCGGCGTGGGGTCCGACGCGGGGGCCTGGGCGGCCCTCGCGGCGTTGGCCGAGCGCGATGGTCTGGTGCTCGTGCGTCACGACCTCACGGGGGACCTCCGGGCGGCGCTCGAGGCGCATCAGCCGGCGGCGCTGGTGCTCACGGCGCATGAGGGCTCGTTCGACGGAGTCGCCGCGGTGCGGCGGGTCCGCGAGGACGATCGCTTCGGGGACCTGCCGATCATCCTCTTGGGCGCCGACACGGACATCGATACCCGACGGCGCGCCTTCGCCGCCGGTGCCGACGACCTGCAACCGACGCCGGTGGTGGAGGTCGAGCTCTGGCGCCGCGTGAGCCGCCTGCTGGAGATCCGTCGGCATCGGCTCGTGTCTCGCGCCCTGCACCCGGTGTCGGTCCTCACCCTCCCCGAGCGCACGATGCGCGACCTGGAGGAGGGGCTTCGCGTGGGCGCGGCCCTCCATCAGTCGATGACGCTGGCGGTGCTCCGCCCGGTGGCGCTGCCCGAGGACCGGACCGCGATGGCCGCGTGGCAGCACGAGTGCATGCTCGTCGCCGCCGCGCTGGCCGTGGACGGCGCACGGGCCGGCTTCGTGGATGAGACGGCGCTCGGCCTCCTGCTCCCGCTCCCCGCCGAGGAGGTGGAGCCCCGCGTCGCGGGATTCGCCGAGGCGGCCGCGGGGTCGCCGGTGGCCTGGTGCGCGGGCCTCGCCGAGCAGGTGCCCGGCGCCGATGTCGCGCTGAGTCAGGTGGTGCAGC
This sequence comes from Gemmatimonadota bacterium, assembly GCA_037975505.1. Taxonomy (GTDB): domain Bacteria; phylum Gemmatimonadota; class Gemmatimonadetes; order Gemmatimonadales; family Gemmatimonadaceae; genus Pseudogemmatithrix. The sequence goes on from JBANGJ010000020.1 coordinate 7,260, forward strand.
TCGCGGAGGAGGCGTGGCTGGTGGCGCGCGACGAGCAGCACCCCGTCCACCGTTGGCAGAACACGGACGTGGGCGTCGCGCCCGACCTCATCATCGTCGAGGACGATCCGGCGCTCGCGGACCTCATCGGGTACGCCCTCGCGACGCGCGGGCTGACCTTCGTGCGCTACGAGAATGGGCCCGACGCGATGCAGGGCCTCCTCGGCATGCGGACCTACCGGCGGCAGCCCATCGTGCTGATGGACATCGACCTGCCCGGGCTCGATGGGTTTTCGCTCTTCGAGCGCATCCAGCTGGAGCGTCCCGGGAGCTTCAGGGTCGTCTTCATGTCGGTGCGGGCCACCGAGGCGGACCAGCTGCGGGCCCTGCGGGCCGGTGCCATCGACTATCTGCCCAAGCCGCTGAGCCTGCGCGTCCTGCTCGCGAAGATCGCGGTGTGGCGGGGGCAGGGGACGCCGCGGTGAGCGGCCGCACGCTCCTCCTGATCGTCGGCGCGCTGCAGGCGGCCTTCTTTCTCCTGCTCCTCGTGTTCCTCCTGGTCCGCCGGAGCCAGAACCGACGTACGGCGAGCGCCGTCGACCTCATCCGGGCCGGGCTCTCCGGGCCGTTGCGGGCGTGGCTCGTCGACGGGGGCGAACCCGAGGCCCTCCTGCGGGAGCTGCGGCTCATGCCGGAGGAGGCGGCGGTCGGGTTCCTGGCCCTCCTCGCCAAGCAGACCTTGCCCGTCGCCGATGCGCAGGCGCTCCGGGCGCGACTGCTGCAGGAGGGGTGGGTCCGGACGGCGTTGGCCCGATGGAACTCACGGCTGTGGTGGCGCCGCTTGGAGGCGGCGCGTGCCTTCGCGCTGATGGGGACGCCCACCGACCGGGAACGCGTCCTCGCCCTCCTCGAGGATCAGCAGCCGGTGGTCCAGATCGCGGCCTGCGCCGCGCTGCCGCGGGTGCTGGATGACGTGGCGATCGCCCGCATCCTCGATCGGATGGAGCGCTACCCGAAGGTCGTGCGTCAGGGCATCACCCTCGCCTGTCAGCCCATCGCCCATCTCGTCGGGCCGGCGCTCGCGGAGCGGATCGCCACCGGCCGCAAGCGGCACGAGGTGGCGACCTGGATTGAATTCGCGGAGGCGATCAACAACATCGCGGCGCTCGAGGCGGCGCTGTCTCGGGTGGAGGAGGACTTCGTCGCCATCCGTCGCACCACGGCCAAGGCGCTCCGACGCCTGCCCGGGCGTGAGAGCGAGTCGGCACTGGTGCGCCTCCTCAAGGATGCGGATGCGTCGGTGCGGGCTGCGGCGGCCCGGACGCTCGGCCTGCTCGGCGCGCGTGGAGTCGTGAAGCCGCTGACCGCCTTGCTGTCGGACCCGGTCTGGATCGTGCGGGTGCGCGCGGCCGTTTCGCTGGCGCAGGCGGGGGAACCGGGGAAGGACGCGCTGCGGGCCGCACGCGAGGGTGGGGACCGCTATGCGCGGGATATGGCGGCGATGATCTCCGACCTCTCGGAAGGCGCACTGCTCGACCTGGGGGACGCGTGACCCTCTTCGAGAGTGTCTTCGGGATCGGTATCGACGGGCTGCGTGCGTGGATGCAGGCGGCGGACTGGTTCGCCATCCGGTACCTGCTCGTCTTCAGCGTCGGCTATGCCGCCCTGTTGCTGCTCTCGATTCCCGAGCTCTGGAATCACTGGCGGATGGCGTCCGACGAGCACCTGCAGCGCCTGCTCGCGTCGGAGGCGGTCCCGCCAATCAGCCTCCTCGTGCCGGCGTTCAACGAGGAGGTGAACATCAAGGACTCCCTCCTCTCCTTCCTGACCATCGAGTACCCGAACCTCGAGGTCGTCGTGGTGAACGACGGCTCGAGCGACCGCACGATGCAACGGATGCAGGAGGTCTTCGAGCTGTACGAGGTCCCCCCCGCCTTCTCGCTGATGCTCCCGAGCAAGCCCGTCCGCGCGTACTACCGCTCGCGACTCCATTCGCGGCTGCTGGTGCTCGACAAGGAGAACGGCGGCAAGGCCGACGCGCTCAACGCGGCGATGAACGCCGCCCGGCATCCGTTCGTCGTTTCGGTGGACGCCGACACCATCATCGAGCCGGACGCGCTCCTGCGGCTGGCGCGGCCGTTCCTGCTCTATCCGAACATCGCGGCGGTCGGCGGCACGGTGCGCGTGGTCAACTCGTGCACGGTGGAGTACGGGCGGGTCACGACGGCCCGGGTCCCGCGCACCTGGCTGGAGGGATGTCAGGTCATCGAGTACCAGCGGGCCTTCATGTTCGGCCGCATGGGCTGGAACGCCCTCGGCGGGAACCTCATCATCTCCGGAGCGTTCGGGCTCTTCCGCAAGGAGTACCTGCGCGCGATCGGCGGGTACCTCACCGGGAACGTCACCGAGGACATGGAGTTGACGGTCCGCCTGCACCGGTACCTGCGCGAGAAGAAGATCAAGGCGCAGCTCCCCTTCATCCCGGATCCGGTGGCCTGGACCGAGGTGCCCGCGTCCGTGGCCGTGCTCCGGCGGCAGCGCGAGCGCTGGCAGCGCGGGCTCATCGCCACGCTCTGGAAGCACCGGGGGATGTGCTTCGATCGACGGTACGGGATCACGGGGATGGTCACCTATCCCTGGTTCGTCTTCGGGGAGGCGCTCGCCCCGATCGTCGAGCTGGTCGGCTGGTCGGTGCTCCTCATCGGGCTCGCGATCGGCGCCATCGACGCCAGCTTCGCCTACCTCTTCCTCCTCGTCGGCCTCGGCTTCATGGTGCTGATGTCCGTGTGGGCGCTCATCCTCGAGGAGGTGAGCTTCCGGAAGTACCGAGCGCGCGGGGATTTCTGGCGGTTGCTCGGCTTCTGCTTTCTTGAAGGGCTCGGCTTCCGCCAGCTCACCCTGCTGTTCCGCGTCCAAGCGTACTGGAACGCGCTCCGCGGCAGCGACGGGTGGGGCCGGATGACGCGACAGGGGATCGGCCGACCGGCTGAGGCGCCCTCCCTAGACTGACGTCGGGGGCACCGTCGTCGGCAGTTCGACCCAGAACGTCGTCCCCCCGCCCGGCGCATCCTCGTAGCCGATGCGCCCACCGTGTCGCTCCACGAGGGACCGCGCGATGTTGAGCCCGAGGCCCGTCCCGCCCTGACGGCGCTCCTCCACGGCCCCCGCCTGCTCGAACCGGCCGAAGATCCGCGACGCGAACTCCGGCGGGATGCCGGGGCCGCGATCCCGGACGCTGACGCGCACCGAGGCGGCGCCCATCGTCGTCGCGACCTCCACCGCCGCGCCCGTCGGCGAGTGTCGGATGGCGTTGGACACGAGGTTGGTGAACACCTGGACGAGCCGGTCTGAGTCGCCGAGCACCACGCCGGTGGCGTCATCAGCCAGCTGCAGGGAGACGCCGGCGTCGCGCGCGAGGGCCTCGAGCCCCGCCAGCGTCTGGCGGAGCACGGCCGCGACGGCGACCGGGTCACGGCGCATCTCGAGGTGGCCGGCGTCGACCTTCTCGACGTCGAGGATGTCGTTCACCAGCCGGATGAGCCGCTCGGTGTTCGTCGTGGCGATGCGCAGCAGCTCGTCGACCTTGGGGGGCACCGTACCGACCGTTCCGCCGGCGATCAGCCCGAGGGCCCCGCGCATCGAGGTGAGGGGGGTGCGCAGCTCGTGACTCACCGTGGAGACGAAGTCACGCTTCAGTCGCTCCAGCTCGGTGAGCCGCACCACGTCCTGCTGCAGCTGCTGCTCGCGGGCCTCGATGCTGGCGGCGAGATGGCCGAACGTGCGCGCCAGCTGCTCCATCTCGTGATTGGGGGCACGGTCTGGGGCGAGCTCGACCTCACGGTAGCGGCCGGCATCGAGGGCCTGTGCCGCGGTGATCACCTGGTCCAGCGCGTGGGCGACGAGGCGCATCAGGAGCGTGAGGACGAGCAGGAAGACGACGAGCCCGGCGGTCCACGTCGCGAACGCCGTGATCTCGGCCTCGGCTTCGGCGCGCTCGACCTCCGCTTCGCCGCGCCGCATCGCCGCGGAGACGAGCCGGGAGAGGTGGTCGTGGCGGTCGCTGAGGCCGTCGGGCGCCAGGTACGGGGCGTCGGCGTCGATCGCCTGCCGCAGCGCGGTGAGCGCCTGACCGCTTGCCCCGTCGGGCAGACTCCCCACGAGGGCCGCCGCCTCGCGCTGGACGGCGGCGCGCTCGGCCTGGAGGCGCCCCAGCGTGGCCGAGTCCCGGCTCGCCAGATAGTCGGCCCGGCTCTGCTCGAGCGTGGCGAGGCTGGTGCCCAGCCGGGCCACCTCGGCCTCGGCGCGCGCGAGCGCCACCAGCAGGTCGCCGCGCTGACGGGAATCGGATTGGCGCTGGGCGTCGGCGTACTGCAGGGCGAGGAACCAGAGGAGCCCCATGACCATACCGGCGACCAGGAGCTGCGCCGTGAACGGGAGTCCGCGCCAGGCGACGAGGCGGCGACGTGGGCGGGTCGGGGCGGACGGCGGCATCCGAGGTGGGGGCTGAAGGCGCGATGGGGAAGGATTCGGAGGTCCACGGTCGGCCGCGCCGTGGTAAATTTGCCCGAATCCCGTTGCCTCCACACTACGCCTTCGCCGTCATGCCGTCGACCCCGACTCCGCTGCACGCCCTCCACGCCGCCGGCCAATCCATCTGGCTCGACTTCATCGACCGGGCGATGCTCGGGACGGGGGAGCTGGAGCGCCAGATTCGCGAGTTGGCGCTCACGGGGATGACGTCCAATCCCACGATCTTCGAGAAGGCGCTCGCGACGGGGACGGCGTACGACGCGCAGCTCCGCGCCGCCGCCGCGGCCGGCACGCGGGATCCGTGGGCGCTGTTCGAGCTCGTCGAGACGGACGACGTGCGCACGGCCTGCGACGCCTTCGCCGGCGTGTACGCGGCGTCGGGGCGGCAGGACGGGTACGTCTCCATCGAGGTCTCGCCGGGCAGCGCGCACGACGCGGAGGCGACCATCGTCGAGGCCCACCGGCTCTGGCGCACCGTCGATCGGCCGAACGTGATGATCAAGGTCCCCGGCACGGTCGAGGGGTGCGTGGCGCTCCGCCGCCTCATCGCCGATGGGATGAACGTCAATGTGACCCTCCTCTTCGCCGTGGCGGCGCACGACCGGGTGATCGAGGCGTATCTCGCGGGGCTCGAGGACCGCGCCGCCGCCGGGGGCGACCTCGCCGGCGTCGCCTCGGTGGCGTCGTTCTTCGTGAGCCGCGTGGACGGGGCGATCGACCCGATGCTCGAGGCGATGGTCCAGGCGGGCACACTCCCGCGCGAGCGGGCGACGGCGCTGCAGGGGCGGGCGGCGATCGCCAACGCGCAGCGGGCGTACCAGCTCTTCCAGTCGCGCTTCAAGGGGCCTCGCTGGGAGGCGTTGGCCGCGCGTGGGGCGCAGGTGCAGCGGCCCCTCTGGGCGAGCACGAGCACCAAGAATCCGGCGTACCGCGACGTGCTGTACGTGGAGCAGCTCATCGGGCCGCACACGGTGAACACGATGCCGCCGGCCACCTTCGACGCCTTCCGCGACCACGGCGTGACGGCGCGCACGGTGGACGCGGACCCCGCCGCCGCGGACGCGGTGCTCGCGGAGCTGGCGGCCCTGGGCATCTCGCTCGACGCGGTCACGGACCGACTCCTGGCCGATGGGCTGCTCTCGTTCCAGAAGTCGTTCGACTCGCTGATCGCGGGCATTGCGGCCAAGACCGCGGCGCTCGACGCGGCGAGCTGAGCCGCGCACGACGCATCCCCCCCCTCCTCCCCCCACCTCCCCCCATGCGTCAGGACGTCACCAAGATCGTCGCCACCCTCGGGCCGGCGTCGAGCACCCCCGAGTCCATCCGTGCCCTGCTGCGCGCCGGCGTCAACGTCACGCGGATCAACTTCTCGCACGGCACCCATTCCCAGCACGCGCAGACCATCGCGCACGTGCGGGCGGCGGCCGACGAGCTCGGCCTCGCGGTGGCCATCCTCGGCGACCTGCAGGGGCCGCGCATCCGGATCGGCGTCCTCGCCGAGGCGTTCCAGGTCGCCGAGGGCCAGCGCCTCACGTTCGTCCCCGAGGCGCACGCGACCGCCGAGGATGTGCCGGTCACGTATGACGACATCGCGCGCGACGTCCGGCCGGGCGCGACGATCCTCGTGAACGACGGGCTTCTGGCCTTCACCGTCGACGCGGTGGAGGGGGACCGGGTGCACGTCACGGTCCGCCACGGCGGCCTGCTGAGCTCGAACAAGGGGATGAACCTGCCGGGGGTGGAGGTGTCGGCCCCGTCCCTCACCGCCAAGGATCGCGAGGACATCGCGTTCGCCGTCGCGCAGGACCTGGACTATCTGGCGCTCAGCTTCGTGCGTCGGGCCGAGGACCTGCACGAGCTGCGCGGGCTCCTCCCCACGGGGATGCTCATCGTCGCGAAGATCGAGAAGGACTCGGCCGTCCAACGGATCGAGGAGATCCTCCAGGCGTCGGACGCGGTGATGGTCGCCCGCGGGGATCTCGGGGTGGAGTTGCCGTTCGAGGACGTGCCCCTGGCCCAGAAGCGGATCATCGCGCTGGCGTCGCGCTACGGCCGTCCCGTGATCACCGCGACGCAGATGCTCGAGTCGATGATCCAGAACCCACGTCCGACTCGTGCCGAGGCGAGCGACGTGGCCAATGCGATCCTGGACGGCACCGACGCGGTGATGCTCTCGGCGGAAACGGCGGCCGGGGCGCACCCGGTGGCGGCCGTCGAAGCGATGCGGCGGATCGCCAGCGCTGCGGAGACGGCGGAGGTGGCGCGGGGGCAGGGCCTCGACCGGGTGCAGCCCGGGTCGGCGTCCACGGAGGAGACCATCGCCGCCGCGTCGGTCACCGCCCTGCGGCTGCTCGGCGCGCACACCATCGTCGTCTTCACCAAAAGCGGCTTCTCGGCGCGCATCGTCGCCGCACGAAGGCCGCAGGGGCGCGTGGTGGTCCTCACGGACCAGCCCCGCACGTATCGACAGCTCGCGCTGGTGTGGGGGGTCATCCCCTTCCTCGTGCCGTCGATGGATTCGTACGAGGGAATGCTCCCGATCGCCCGGATGCTCCTCCTGAAGCACGGCCTCGTCACGACGGGGGAGAAGATCGTCGTGACGGCGGGGGTGCCGTTCAACGTTCCCGGCACCACCAACCTGCTCAAGGTGGAGACGGTGTGAGGCTGACCTTCCTTGGGACGGGGACGAGCTTCGGCGTCCCGCAGATCGGGTGTGACTGCGCGGTCTGCCGCTCCGAGGACCCGAGGGACCGACGGACGCGGGTGGGGGCAGTGGTGGAGGGGGGCGGCACGCGTCTCCTTCTCGACACGCCTCCCGAGCTCCGGCTGCAGCTCCTCGCCACGGGCATCGATGACGTGGATGCCGTCTGCTTCACGCACGAGCACGCGGACCACACGCACGGCATCGATGACCTCCGCGCCCTCTCGGTGCGGAAGCCGGGCGGGCTGCCGCTCTATGGCGCGCCGGAGACGTTGGCGGCGCTGGTGGCGCGCTTCCCGTACATCTTCGACGCCGCCGTGCGCCCGCTCCCGGGCACGAGCAAGCCGGAGGCCAACGTGCATCCCCTGACGGCTGGCACGTCCACGCGCATCGGCGCGCTGGACGTGTTGCCCGTCGAGGTCCCTCATGGGCGCGCGAGCGTGCTCGGCTTCCGCATCGGGCCGCTGGGCTACGTGACCGACGCCAAGGTGGTGCCGGCGGTGGCGCAGGCCGCGCTCCGCGGGGTCCGGGTGCTGGTGCTCAATGCGCTCTTCCCCGAGCCGCACCCCACCCATCTGTCCATCGACGAGGCCGTCGCCACGGCGCGGGCGATCGGCGCGGAGCGGACCTTCCTGACGCATCTCACCCACCGGACGGGGCACGCGGCGCTCGCCGCCACGCTTCCGCCCGACATCGTCCCGGCACACGACGGGCTCATCGTGGAGATTCCCGACGCATGACCATCCGACTCGATGTCACCGGTATGCTCCGGCGTGCCGTCCCCTCCGGCGTGACCCCGGAGGCGCTCACCGCTCTGGCCCCGCGGCTCGCGGCGGCGCACGACGGACTGCTGGCCGACGCCGCGCGCGGCATCCTCGGGTTCCGCGAACTCGAGGCGCAGGCGGCCGAGCGCGAGCGGATGCTGGCGTGGGCTCGTGCCGCGGCGTCGGGGTGCGATGACGTCGTGGTGCTCGGCATCGGCGGCTCCGCGCTCGGCGCCGTGGCGTTGCGCACCGCTCTCCTCCCGCGCGATTGGAATGCGCGCACCGCGGCCCAGCGCGGTGGTCGGCCGCGGCTCCACGTGCTCGACAACGTTGACCCGCGCTCGGTGCGTGGGGTGCTGGAACTGGTGGACCCGGCTCGCGCGCGCTTCCTGGTGATCTCCAAGTCCGGGAGCACCGCCGAGACCATGTCGCAGTACCTCCTCGTGCGCGAGCGGCTCCGGGCGGCCGGGGTCCCGGCGCGGGACGCCATCGCCTTCGTGACCGACCCGGCGAAGGGCGTGCTGCGGCGCATCGCCGCGGCGGAGGGGATCCCGACCTTCGAGGTGCCGCCGAACGTCGGTGGCCGGTTCTCGGTCCTGACGCCCGTGGGGCTGCTGCCGGCGGCGCTGCTCGGGATGGACGTGGCGGGCCTGGTGGCCGGGGCGGTGGCGATGCGCGACCGCTGCGCCACCGGGGCGTTCCGCGAGAACCCGGCGCTTGCCTTCGCGGCGCTGCAGTGGCGCGCGCAGACGGAGGCAGGGCAGGGGCTGCACGTGCTGATGCCGTACTCGGACGCGTACCGAGACCTCGCGCCCTGGTTCGTGCAGCTCTGGGCCGAGAGCCTGGGGAAGCGGCGGCCCGACGGCACGCACGTGGGCCCCACGCCGATCGTCGCCGTGGGCGCCACGGATCAGCACGCGCAGGTGCAGCTCTTCATGGAGGGCCCGGTGGACAAGACCGTGACCTTCCTCGAGGTCGAGGAGCCGGACGGCGGGGAGCTCCGCATCCCGGAGGTCGGCGCCGACGGGCCGGAGGAGCTCGCCTACCTGGGCGGCCACGGGTTTGCCGAGCTGCTCCGCGCCGAGGGACGCGCGACGGCGGGCGCGCTCGCGACGATGGGGCGGCCGACGATGACGCTCCGGGTCACGCGGGCGGATGCGTGGCACGTGGGCGGCCTCTTTATGTTCTTCGAGCTCGCGACCATCTACGCCGGCCAGCTGTACGGCGTGGATCCCCTGGATCAGCCGGGGGTGGAGCTCGGCAAGCAGCTCACCTACTACCAGTTCGGGCATCCGGCGTGGGGCGCCATGCAGGCCACGTGGGACGCCCTCCCGGCCGCCGACCCCGAGTGGCTGCTCTGATGCGTTGCCCCCGTGCGGGGGTATCCGCAGATTCCGACCATCGGTGCGCCACGGCGCACACTCACCTTCGCCACCGCCTGTGATGTCCAGCATTCCTGCTTCCGTCCACGCGGCCCTCGGGCCGGCCCTCCGCCTCACCGCCGACCACGTGGAGATCGTCGATGCGGCGGCGCTCGCGACGCCGGCGATGGACACGCTCGTGCGGCTCGCGGTGTTCGGTTCCCCGGACGAGAAGGCGTGGGCGCGGTGGGTGATCTGGGAGGCCGGCCGGGCGGTCGGCACCTTCTCGGCCTCCATCCACGCGTTCTACATGGCGCGCGGGCGCGGGGACGTGCCGCCCGTGACCGTTC
>JBANGJ010000061.1:0-4234 GCA_037975505.1 Gemmatimonadota bacterium
TGCGGCATCGACCCGGGGCTCATCCCACCGACGTCGGCGTGATGCGCGCGCACCACGGCGTACCCGGCCACCCGGTCGCCGTCGGCGATCGCCTCGATCATGGTCAGGTCCGGGAGATGCGATCCCCCGGCCCACGGGCTGTTGAGCAGGAACACGTCACCGGCGCGCGGCCCGCAGGCGCGTACCGCCCGCACCGCCTCGGGGAGTGCACCGAGGTGCACGGGGATGTGCGCCGCCTGCGCGACCATCCGGCCCTCGGCGTCGAAGAGCGCACAGGAGGCGTCGCGGCGCTCGCGGATGTTCGGCGAGAGCGCCCCGCGCACGAGCACGCTCCCCATCTCCTCCGCGATCATCGCGACGGTGGAGGCCCAGACGGAGAGCTCGAGGGCGTCGACGGCGGCGTGCGGTGACGTGCTCATGCGACCCCCTCGCGGTCGAGACGCCATCCACCGAGGTCGAGCGCGGTGGCCCGCCACCCCGGGGCCACCCAGCAGGTGGCATCGGGAAGGGTGACGCTCCGCGGACCGACGACCACGGCCTCGGGCGCCGGACCACCAGCATCGTGCGCGTTGGCCGCGTCGAAGACGGGCGCATCCGCGCGGCGCTGGAAGCGCGCGGTCGCCCCGGGCTCGCTCGCGACGTGGCGGAGCGCCACACACTCCACGGGTCGCGGAAGGTCGAAGCCATAGCGCGCGCGATGCGCCTCGGCGAAGCGGGCGGCGATCGTCGCCCCATCATCGCCCGGTGCCGCCCGCACCTCAAGTTCGTGCCCCTGCCCCACATACCGCACGCGCACGATCCAGCGGCGATCACGCCCGGCCACGCGATCGGCGAGGGCCTCGCACGCGGCGCGGACGCGCGCCGCGTCGAGCGCCGCGGTGTCGACCAGCAGGCTCATCGCCACCTCGCGACGCTCCGGGGCGATGGCCAGCCCGAGCGCGCTCAGGACGCCAGCGAAGGGGGGCACCAGCACCGTGGGAATCAGGAGCGCCTCGGCCAGCGCGCAGGCGTGCAGCGGCCCGCCCCCACCGAACGCGACGAGCGCGCACCGACGGGGATCGACCCCGCGGTCGACGGAGACGCGGCGCAGGGCGCGCGCCATCTCCGCGTCGGCCGCCGCCACGATGGCCTCGGCTGTGCGCTCCACCGACGCCCCCAGCCGGGCCGCGAGGCGCGCGATGGCCGCCCTCGCGCCCGCCTCGTCCAACGTGACGCCGCCGCTGAAGGCGCGCGCGCCGATGCGCCCCAGCACGACGTTCGCGTCGGTCACCGTGGGCTCCGTGCCCCCGCGCCCGAAGGCCACCGGACCGGGCCGCGCGCCGGCGCTCCGTGGCCCCACGCGCAAGGCGCCGCCGTCGTCCACCCACGCGACGCTGCCGCCGCCCGCAGAGACGGTCTCGACGAGCACACGCGGAAGCGCGATCGGCACGCCGGCCACCACGCCACCGGGCTCGACGAGGGGTTCGCCGTCCAGAATCACCCCAGCATCCGCGCTCGTCCCACCGATGTCGATGGTGAGGGCGTCGGCGATGCCGGCAGCGCGGAGCACCGCCGCCGCGCCGACCACGCCGCCCGCCGGCCCCGACAGGGCGAGCGAGGCCGCGTGCCGCGCCGCCTCCGTGGCTGTGCGCATCCCGCCGCCGGACGTCATCACCGCCGGCGCCGGACGCCCCGCCTCGCGAAGCCGCCCCGTCAGCCGCTCCAGATACCGCACCACGCCGGGCCGCGCGTAGCCCTCGGCGACGGCCGTGGCGGTCCGCTCATACTCGCGGATCTCCGGGAGCACCTCGGCCGAGGTGACCACTTCGAGGTCGGGCCGCACAGAGCGGAAGGCCGCGGCGAGGGCGCGCTCGTGCGCGTCATCCTCGTACGCGTGCAGCAGCGCCACCACCACGATGTCGGGATCGTGCGCGAGGGCCTGTCGCACCACGGCCTCGGCGTGGGCGGGCGTGAGCGGCCGCTCGACGCCGTGCGGCGTGCGGCGCTCGTCCACGCCGATCACATCACCCGCGGCGACGAGGGGCGCCGGATGCTGCGCCGCGAGATCGTAGAGCGACGCGCGCTCCTGTCGACGGAGCTCGAGGAGATCGGTGGCACCGGCGGTGGCGCAGAGCACCACCCGCGCCCCGGTGCGCTCGAGCAGCAGGTTCGTGACCACGGTGGTACCGTGCACCAACCGAGTGACGGCACCGGCCGGCGCGCCGAGGGCCGCCAACGCCCCCACGACGCCGATCCCCTGATCCTCCGGGGTGGAGAGCACCTTGCTCCCGATCACCCGTCCATCCGGCGCGATGGCGACGCCGTCGGTGAAGGTCCCCCCGACGTCCACCCCCGCGGCGAGCTCGTGTGCCGTCACGCGGCCGCCGGTGCGGGGCGCGTGTGGCGCCAGACGACCACGGCGAGGGCGAGATTCGCGGCCACGAGGAGCGTGAGCGGCCCCGCGAGCCGCTGCGCCACCATCGGCGCGACGAGCAGCGCGAGCAGGCTCTGGGCCACGAGGGCGACGACGAGGCGCGTGGCCAATGGGGTCGCCGCGCCGCGCCAGACGGCGCGCGCCGCGGGGCCGGCGGCCACCAGCGCGAGCGGTGACGCGAGGAGCAACGTCAGGTTCCGATACCAGAAGACGTGCGCGGACCCCACCCACATCCCGAACAGGAGCACGCCGATGAGGCCGGTGAGCCCGTACCAGAGGGCGGTCATCACGGCGGCGGGCCGCCGCGTCCGCCGACGTGACGCCGCGCCGAGGGGCACGAGGAGGAGGCACCAGATCGCGACGAGCGGTCCCATCGGACCGAGTCGAAGCCCGTGCGCCACGGCGGCCTCGGGCGCGCGGCGCGCCGTATACAGCACCCGCTCCTGCGCCACGAGCGGCCCGTCGGCGAAGCGCACCTCGCGGAGGTCGTCGCGCAGTCGCATCGGGATGAACATCGCCTGCCACGCGGTGAGGGGGACATCGGCCAGCGGGCCGAGCGCGAGGTCGATCCCCGCCTGGGCGAACCGATCGGGCTCCGCGAGCCGGATGGACTCGGTGCGATACGTCCACGGTCGCGTCACGCCGGCGAAGCGCCGGGCGAGCGCCCCGCCGAGCGCGGCGTCGAGGGCGTCGCGCACGCGCGTCGAGCAGTTGTCGCGGAAGTAGTCGTAGCGGTAGTAGCGATGCTCGGGCTGGGCGTTCCGTTCCACCGCCGCGGCGAGCGCCGCGGCCTGCGTCGGCGTCAGGCGCAGGACCTGTTCGACCGTCTCACGATCCTGCGCCGCGTAGACATCGACCAGCCACTGCGTCGGAAACGCCTCCACCCAGTAGCGGGTGTCTCCGGAGAGGAAGCGCGCGAGGAAGTGCGGTTCCTCGAACGAGAACATTCCCCAGTTGTAGGCGAGGTCCGCCCCGGTGAAGCGGTCCCGGATGCGGATAGCGTTGTGGCCGAAGCGTTCGAAGACCGCGTCCCCGGGGCCGAAGGTCAGGACGGAGATAGAGTACCGCGGCTCGATTGGTGCCGGCGTCGCGGTCGGGGACGACACCGTCCCAGTCGCCTGCGCCTGCGAGTGCGCGCGCGGGATCCCGAGTGCCAGGGCCGCGGCGAGGAGCGCCACGCCCGCGCGGCGACCGACCCGTCGCACCGCGCGAGCGCTCACGGGCGGATCTCCGCCCCCTCGTCGGCCGCGCGATAGATGAGATCCACGAGCTTGTGCACACGCACCTGATCGCGCGGGGGCTCGTAGGGCACCTCGCCGCGGATCGCGGCCACGAAGTGCGCGAGTTCCGATTGGTACGACTGGATGAAGGCGGTGTCGCGCGTCCCCGCCCCCGAGGGGGAGGCGTCGACGACGCGCCCGCGCACCTCACGGGCCACGCGCAGCGGCGCGAGCCGCGCAGACCCCTCGGACCCGAGGACCTCGAACCACCACCGCTCCTCCGTCCCGACGTAGGCGGCGTGCACGTCGAGCGTGACCGTGAAGCCCCCCTTGCACTCGATGAGCACGACCGCCGCCTCCTCGACGGCGTTCGCCCCGCGCGCGCGATCCATCGTGACACTCACCCGCACGATGCGCGGGAAGTCGGTCAGCCAGCCGGCGAGATCGAGCAGCGGGAGCCCGAGCTCGAGGAACGCGCCCCCCCCGGCCTCGGCACGGCGGTGCCGCCACGGCGCCAGCGTGGCACGGTGCCGGTACGCACCGGCCCGCACCCCACGGATCGTCCCCAGATCACCCTTCCGCAGTACCGCATCGAGCGCCT
>JBANGJ010000082.1:0-4338 GCA_037975505.1 Gemmatimonadota bacterium
TCGCGCCGTAGAGAATTCGCTCGATAAATCGAAAACGCAACCCCTCGCGACTCAGCGCAACGCGTGCAGGGCGAGGCCCGCGGCATCGCGCGCGGCCAACGTCGGCGGGGCGTCGAGCGGCCATTCGATGCCGACACTGGGGTCGTCCCACGCCAGCACCCCTTCATCCCCCGGCGAGTAGTAGGCTGTGGCCTTGTATTGGAACTCGGCCACATCGCTGGTGACGAGGTATCCGTGCGCGAGGCCCGGCGGGATCCAGAGCTGCCGCCGGTTGGCCGCGCTGAGCGTCACGCCCACCCAGCGGCCGAAGGTCGGCGATGCTGGACGGATGTCCACGGCGACATCGAACACCTCGCCGACGCTGACCCGCACGAGCTTGCCCTGCGCCATCGGCGGACGCTGGAAGTGCATCCCGCGCAGCACGCCGCGCTGCGACCCGGCGTGGTTGTCCTGCACGAAGGGCAGGTCCACACCCGTCGCCGCGCGGAAGTCGCGCTCGTTGAAGCTCTCGAAGAAGAACCCGCGCGTATCACCGAAGACGGTGGGTTCGAGGAGCAGCATCTCCGGAATGGCGGTCGGCGTGACGGTCACGGACATCTCAGGGCACCAAGGACCGCAGGTACCGACCGTACGCCGTCTTCTCGAGGGGGCGGGCGAGCGCCAACAGCGCGTCCGCCGTGATCCAGCCCTGCAGGTAGGCGATCTCCTCGGGAGAGGCAACCATCACTCCCTGCCGATGCTGGAGCGTGGCGATGAATCCGGAGGCCTCGAGCAGGCTGTCGTGGGTCCCCGTGTCGAGCCACGCGAATCCGCGCCCCATCACCTCCACCTCCAGCATCCCGAGCTCGAGATACCGCCGGTTCACGTCGGTGATCTCCAATTCCCCGCGCGCGGACGGCAGGATGGAGGCCGCGATGTCGCAGACCTGATGGTCGTAGAAGTAGAGTCCCGTGACGGCGTAGGGGCTCTTGGGCACCGTCGGTTTCTCCTCGATCGAAACCGCACGGCCCGCTCCATCAAATGCCACCACGCCGTAGCGCTCGGGGTCCTGCACGCGATATGCGAAGATGGTCGCACCGGAGTCTCGATCATCGGCGCTCTGCACCAGCTGGGCGAGCTGGTTGCCGTAGAAGATGTTGTCGCCGAGCACCAGCGCCGACGGCCGACCGGCGACGAAGTCGCGCCCGATGAGGAACGCCTGAGCGAGCCCGTCCGGCGATGGCTGGACGGCGAAGGAGAGCTGCATCCCCCACTGCGAACCGTCCCCCAACAGCTCGGCGAACCGCGGGGTGTCCTGCGGCGTCGAGATGACCAGCACCTCGCGGATCCCCGCCAGCATCAGCGTGCTGAGGGGGTAGTACACCATCGGCTTGTCGTACACGGGCAACAGCTGCTTCGAGACCGCGCGCGTGGCGGGCCAGAGGCGGGTTCCGCTGCCACCGGCGAGGATGATGCCGCGGCGCGTGGAGTGGTGAACGAGGTGCGGTGAATCCGTCGGCATGCTCACGGCTCGAGAGAGGTGACCACATGGGTGACGCCTGTCCGCCAATCCGGCAACGTCAGTCCGAAGCTCGTGCGCAGCTTCGTGGTGTCAAGGCGGGAGTTCAGTGGTCGGCGCGCCGGTGTGGGGTACGCTGCGGTCGGCGTGGCGTCCACCACCGCGGCGGCGACCGACGGAGCTACGCCGAGTCGCTGCGCCTCCTCGAGAAGGTATCGTGCCGCGCCGCACCAGCTCGTTTCACCCGCTGCCGCCACGTGATAGGTCCCCCACGGGAACGATGCGGCCCCGGCCTTGAGCAGCCGCTGAAGCACCGTGCGGGTGACCGACGCGACAAGGGCGGCATCGGTGGGGGCGCCGATCTGATCGTCCACCACGCGCACCCGATCGCGTTCGCGGGCGAGCCGCAGCATGGTGCGCACAAAGTTCGTCCCGCGGGAGGAGATCACCCAGCTGGTGCGCAGGATGAGGTGATGTGGTGTCGCCTCACGCAGGACCACCTCGGCGTCGCGCTTGGTCCGGCCGTACACGTTGATCGGCCCGGTGGCATCATCCTCCGTGTACCACCCGACCTTCTGTCCGTCGAAGACGTAATCGGTGCTGTACAACACCATCGGGACCCGGTGCGCCGCGGCCCACGCGGCCAGGGCACGGACCGCACCGACGTTCACCGCCTCGGCGATTGCCCGCTCCGATTCCGCGCGATCCACCGACGTGTACGCCGCCGGATGGATGATGTGCGTTGGCTGGGTGGCGTCCAACAGTCGGGTGATGGCCGCGGCATCGGTCAGCTCGCAGCCCCGCCGGTCGACCGGGATGACCGTGCCCAGCGCGGGGAGCGCGACGGCGAGCGCCGATCCGACCTGACCGGTCACACCCGTCAGCAGCAGGCGCGGGACGGTCACTTCCATCAGCGCGCGCCGTAGTTGGTCTCGATCCAGTCCCGGTAGGCGCCGGAGGTCACGGACTCGACCCAGTCGGGGTGGTCGAGATACCAGCGGATCGTGCGGCGGATGCCCGTCTCAAAGGTCTCCGCCGGACGCCAGCCGAGGGCGCGCTCGAGCTTCGTCGCGTCAATGGCATACCGACGATCGTGGCCCGGACGATCGGCCACGAACGTGATCTGCTCGGCGTAGGATCGGCCATCGGCCCGCGGTCGCCACTCATCGAGGACGCGACAGATGGTCTGCACTACGGTCAGATTCGTCAGCTCGTTTCCGCCGCCGATGTGGTACACCTCCCCGACGCCTCCCGCAGCGAGCACTCGGCGGATGGCGGCGCAGTGATCGCCCACGAAGAGCCAGTCCCGCACCTGGCGACCGTCGCCATAGATCGGCAGCGGCTCCCCGCGCACCGCCCGGTGGATCACCAGCGGGATCAGCTTCTCCGGGAACTGGAATGGCCCGTAGTTGTTGGAGCAATGCGTCGTCAGGACCGGAAGCCCGTACGTCTGCTGGTAGGCCCGGACCAGATGATCGGATGCCGCCTTGCTCGCCGCGTACGGGCTGTTCGGCTCGTAGCGGTGGCGCTCGGTGAACGCCGGCGCGTCGGGAGCCAGCGACCCGTAGACTTCGTCCGTCGAGACGTGGAGGAACCGGAAGTCGGCGCGTTCCGCGTCCGTCCGCTTCTCGAAATCGGCGCGTACCGCCTCGAGCAACCGGAAGGTTCCGACCACATTGGTCTGGACGAACGCGTCAGGCCCGTGAATCGACCGATCGACGTGCGATTCCGCGGCGAAGTGGACCACGGCCCGCGGCCGATGAGTCGCGAGGAGTTGCGCCACCAGCGCGCCATCCCCAATGTCGCCGCGCACCAGCGTGTGCTGGGGATCGTTGCGCACCGCCGCGAGGTTCGCGGGATTCCCCGCGTAGGTCATCGCGTCGAGGGTCAGGATCGGCTCGTCTGTGGCCTCGAGCCACTGCAGCACGAAATTCGAACCGATGAATCCGGCACCACCGGTGACGATGATCATGGTTCACCCCGGAGCGCTTCGTACCGCATCGGACGCACGCCCACTCAGCGCGAGGTCAGGGCGCGGGTGGCTGCCCCAATGGCGGCCGTCGCGGCATCGAAGCGCTGCACGAGGTCCGTAAGCTCGCGGGCAAAAAGGGCCTCGTCACCCGCGCGGATGGCCTCGTTCACGGACGGGAAGACCATCGTGCTGTAGCCGTTATCCTCGTCCGCCACGTAGATGAGGTTCCGGTACCAGGGTCGCGTCCGGAGCCCCTCCGGGCGGGTCATCGCGCGCTCCACCTGGAGGAGCGCCTGGTTGGTGGCGCGCTGGCGGGTCGAGGGAATATTCGCGGCGAGCGCGGCGTCTCGAGCGGTGTTGAAGGCTTGGGCGGCCGCCTCCATCCGGTCGATGGCGGCGGCGAGCGGAGCACTCGATCCGCGCCACCCACGGGCCCGGAGGTTGTCGTCGATCGGCTGGAGATAGCGGCGCATCGTGCGCGCGAACTCCACGTAGTCGTACGGGAGGATGTCCGCGTTTGCCAACCGCATCATCATCGCCGTCCCTACGCGAGCCGCGGCGGTATGGTAGCGATACCCCGGGTCCCCGAAGCGCTCCATGAAGGTGTAGGAGTCGTAATTCGAGTGATACACACCGTTCCCGCCCCCGAAGCCCCAATCCGAGTGCGGGATGCCGAGGTGGTTGTAGAACCCAGCGAAGTCTGAGCCGCCGCCGGGGTCTCCCATCGCGGGTTCCTCCCCGGCACGCACCCCGGCGCGGGCGCGCCAGACGTCGTACACGCTCCCCTCTCCGCTCGGATCGGGGATGGTCTTCGCCACATCGCGTAGCAATCCGCGAAGTGTCGGTGAGCCACCGCCCCCGAACGAGG
>JBANGJ010000101.1:0-3323 GCA_037975505.1 Gemmatimonadota bacterium
GAGAAGGCGTGGGCGCGGTGGGTGATCTGGGAGGCCGGCCGGGCGGTCGGCACCTTCTCGGCCTCCATCCACGCGTTCTACATGGCGCGCGGGCGCGGGGACGTGCCGCCCGTGACCGTTCCGGCGATGAACATCCGCGGCCCGTCGTACGACACCATGCGGGCGGTCTTCCGCACCGCGCGCACGGTGGACGGCGGGGCGTTCATCCTCGAGATCGCACGCTCGGAGATCGCCTACACCGAGCAGCGGCCCGAGGAGTACGTCGCCGTGGCGCTCGGCGCCGCCTTACGCGAGGGGTATCGCGGCCCGGTCTTCATCCAGGGCGACCACTTCCAAGTGAATGCCAAGAAGTACAAGGCCGATCCCATCGCCGAGGTCACTGCGGTGGAGCAGCTCGCGACCGAGGCCGTCGCCGCGGGGTTCTACAACATCGACCTCGACACCTCGACGCTTGTCGACCTGTCGCAGGCGACGCTCGAGGAGCAGCAGCGACTGAACTACGAGGTGGGCGTCGCGCTGACGCGGCACGTGCGCGGGCTCGAGCCGACCGGCGTCACGATCTCGCTCGGCGGGGAGATCGGTGAGGTTGGGACCGAGAACTCCACGGTCGCGGAACTCGAGGCCTTCATGGACGGGTACCAGCGCACGCTGGCCGCCCAGGCGCCGGGGATGACGGGGCTGGCGAAGATCTCCGTGCAATCCGGCACGTCGCACGGCGGCGTGGTGCTCCCGGACGGTTCGATCGCCGACGTGGCGCTCGACTTCAAGACGCTGGAGGACCTGTCGCGCGTGGCGCGGAAGCGGTACGGGCTGGCGGGCGCGGTGCAGCACGGCGCCTCGACCCTCCCCGACGGTGCGTTCCATCACTTCCCGACCACCGAGACCGCGGAAATCCATCTCGCGACCGGCTTCCAGAACATGCTGTTCGACCACCTGCCGGCGGCGTTGCGCGAGGAGATCTACGCCTGGCTGCGTGTCCACGCGGCGGAGGAGCGGAAGGCGGGGGATTCCGACGAGCAGTTCATCTACAAGACGCGCAAGAAGGCGTTCGGCCCCTTCAAGCGGGCCCTCTGGGACCTCCCGGCCGAGGTGAAGGCCGCCATCGCGGCCGCGTACGATGCGAAGTTCGGCTTCCTCTTCGAGCAACTCGGGGTGCGGGGCACGGGGTCGGCCGTGCGGGCGATCGTCACGGGGCCCGCCGTCGCGCGGCGGTCGCCGGCGACCGCCGAGGCCATCGCGGCCGCGCCGGACGACGCCGAAGCGGGCGAGTAGGGTCGCGTCGATGCTCACGGCGGTCGGGGGATTCCTGCGCGAGGTCTGGCGCCGCATCGAGGTCGACGACGCGATCTTCCTCGCCGGCGGCGTCGCCTTCGCGATGTTGCTCGCCGGGATCCCGTTCGTGATGCTCCTCGCCGCCGGACTGGGGTTCCTGCTCAAGGAGTCGCCAGCGACCGTCACGACCGTGGTGCAGACCGCATTGGCGAGCCTCTTTCCTTCCGCCGGCGGTGCCGGCGGGTCGATCCTCGATCCGGTCCTGGCCGAGGTGACCCGTACCCGCAACGTGGTGGGCATCGGGGCGGCGCTGACCTTCGTCTGGTTCTCCACCCGTTTGTTCGGGACGCTCCGCGCGGTGATGGCCTTCGTGTTCATGCACGGGAAGGAGCGGAGCTTCTTCCACGGCAAACTAGTCGACCTCTGGCTCGTGCTGGTCTCGCTGGGACTCCTCTCGGCGTGGGTGTTGATGAACACCTGGCTGGCGGTGACGAGCGGGCGGCTGGGCGTCGCCCTGCAGCGGCTCGGGGTGCTGAGCGGTGTCACCGGGGGCATCACCTACGCGCTCACGCGAGCACTCTCGCTCGCCATCGTCGTCGGGGCCTTCGCGGCGCTGTACCACTGGATCCCGCGTCGTCGGATCCCGTGGAAGCCGGTGCTCGCGGGCGCGCTCGCGGCCTCCGGGCTCTTCGAAGCCGCGCGCGCCGTCTTCACCGCGGTCACGGCCACGCATCCCCCGGATTCGCTCTACACGGGGACGCTCGGCGCGGTCTTCACGGTGATCTTCTGGACCTACTACGCGGCACTGATCTTCATCGTCGGTGCCGAGGTGGCGTACGTGGCGGAGCTGCGGCTGATCAAGGTCGGGGCGCTGCCGATGCGCCCCCGGCTCGAGGTGAATCGTGCCACGACGCTCGAGCTCAACGTGTCAGGATTGGTGCGCCGCGTGACGCGAGCGATCATCGCGCCGCGTCCCGACGACCACGACGAACGGAAGCCATGACCGCCCCCATCGACCTGCGCAGCGACACCGTCACCAAACCGACCCCGGCGATGCGGCGGGCCATGGCCGAGGCCGAGGTCGGCGACGACGTCCTCGACGGCGACCCGACGGTGCGGCGGCTCGAGGCGCGCGTCGCCGCGCTCCTCGGCAAGCCCGCCGGGCTGTACTTCCCGACCGGGACGATGGCCAATCAGGCGGCGCTCTGGCTGCTCGGGGAGCCGGGGACCGAGGTGTTCTGCCACGACGATTCCCACATCGTGAATTGGGAGATTGCCGGCACCGCCGCGCTCGCGGGGCTTCAGGTCCGGGTGGTGCGCGGCGGCCCGGTCCTCACGGCGGACGCGCTGCGTGCGGCGTTTCGTCCCGCGTCGGTGCACGCGCCGCGGGCATCGCTGGTCTGCGCGGAGAACACGCACAACGGCGCGGGGGGGATGGTGACCCCGCTCGCCGAGCTGCAGGCCATTCAGGCCGCGGCGGCCGAGGCGGGGCTGCCCGTGCATCTCGACGGGGCGCGCCTCTGGAACGCCGCCGCCGCGACGGGCACCTCGCTCGCCGACTTCGCGGCCTGCGCCTCGACGGTGATGGTCTCCTTCTCCAAGGGGTTGGGGGCGCCGGTCGGCGCCTGCCTCGTGGGGGACGAGGCGCCGATGCGGCGCGCGTGGGAGGTGCGCAAGCGCTTCGGCGGCGGGATGCGGCAGTCGGGGATCCTCGCCGCCGCGTCGCTCCACGGCCTCGATCATCATCTGCCGCGGCTCCCCGAGGACCACGCACGGGCGCGTCGCCTCGCGGCCGCGCTCGCTGACGTGCCGGGCATCGCCGTGGTCCCGCCGGATACGAACATCGTGATGATCGACCTGCTCGGCGGCCAGACCGCGGCAGGTGTGGTGGCGCGGGCGAAGACGCTCGGCGTGCTCGCGACCGCGTGGCACGCCACCCGCGTGCGGTGCGTCCTGCATCTGGACATCGATGACGACGCGCTGACGCGCGCCGCGGCGGCGCTCGCGGAGGCCCTGCGGGCGTGACGGAGCGCGCCGCGGAGGCCGACGCC
>JBANGJ010000124.1:0-4350 GCA_037975505.1 Gemmatimonadota bacterium
GTTCCCGGCGGCGGCGTCAGCAGAGGGGGTTGGGGTGGCTCTAGACGCTCCTGTCGAGAAGAACAAGCTAGACGCGCTCGGGGTCTACATCTTCGCCGGGGGCTTCACCCTGGGGGTCAGCCAGCACTTCAACGTTGTCGCCCACCTCGAGGGCGGCGACTACGGGGTGATGACGGCCAAGAACTTCTGGCCCAAGATGCCGATCTGGCAGAGCGTGCCGACCTGGCCGCTCAAGCGCTTCGCCGGCGTGCCGTTCGTCTACGCGAACCCGCCATGTGCCATCTGGTCCGTGGCCGGGAGCTCGATGAACAAGGGCAAGGCCCAGTGGGTGTCCGACCCCCGGACGAACTGCATCAGGAACGTGTTCAAGGTGCTGCGCGAGGTCCGGCCGAAGATCCTCGTCTGGGAGTCCGTGACCCAGGCGTGGACCCGGGGTCGCGGGCTCGTCGAGCAGCTGGCGAAGGAGGCGCTGGCCCAGGGCTATGCCGTCACGTACCTGTTCACGTCGGCGGAGCTCCATGGGATCCCGCAGCCCCGTCAGCGGTTCCTCATGTGGTGCCACAGGGTGGCGCTGGACCTACCCATGCCGACGACGGTGTACCGCAACGTCGCCGACGTGCTGGGCCTCGACATGCTGACCGGCGCGCAGGACGTCCCCGTGTGGGGTGAGCACCGGATGTCCGAGGATACCTACCGCCTTGCCCGCGCCACGCGGATGGATGAGCTCGTCAAGGACGCGTACCTGGACATCGATCCGGATGGGGAACGCCCGCCAGCGTTCATGCTGCGACGCGTCAGCGCGTTCGGGCGGGGCACGACGTTCACCAGCGCGATCATGGAGCTCCACCCGTACTGGAACCGCTTCCTCGCCAACAGCGAGATCGCGGCGCTCGGTGGCTGGCCGTACCGGGAAGAGGACAAGGACTACTACCACGGGGATGATCAGCTGGTCCGCGCGCAGCTCTGCCAGGCGGTGCTGCCGCCGGTCGGGGAGTACGTGGGCCGGATGGCGCGGCTGGCGCTGGAGCGCGACGAGCGCTGCGAACCGGCGCTGCGCCTCGTGAACCACATCGTCGACGAACGCCCGTACCTGAAGCTCTAGTAGAAACAACAACGCCCAGAGCTTGATCGCTCTGGGCGTTGTTGTTTCTAGACCTTGCGAGCCAACTCGACCCAGTTGGTCCCGTCGTAGACGAGGGTCAGGGTGTTGTTGGCGGCCGTGACCATGTTCGCCGCCCCGTTGAGGAGCAGCGCCACGGCGCCAGTGCCCGGAGCGCCACTGTTGTGCGTGACAGTCAGGGCGCCGGTGAACATGAGGTGGATCACCGAGCCGGCCTGCCAGCCGAGGGTCGTGATCCCGTTGATCGTCGTTGTGCCGGTGATCTTGAAGAAGTTCCCATCGGTTCCGAGGGCAAGAGTGTTCGCGCTGGCAACGTCACTGCCCTTGGCGAGAGCCAGCCGCGAGGTGACCAGCCTGACCGTCCCTGGCGTCCCGCTACCCGTCGGGGTCCCGGCCTGGAACGAAATCTCTCCACCATTGGAGTTCGTGCCGTCGCCGTTGGTGGCTGTCAGCGCGACGTAGCCACCAGCCCCGCTGGCGGCGTTACCCGCCTGGACGTCGACGCTGCCGCCCCTCCCCGAGGTCGTGGCATTGCCACCCTGGATCTGGATGTCGCCACCGCGACCGCTGGTCCCTCCTCCGTCGCCCGCGACGATGCTGACGAACCCGCCGACGCCGGTTGCGCCGCCCTGTCCGGCGACGATGTTACACTCGCCGCCGGCAGCCGATCCGCTGCCGGCGCCACCGTAGAGGTTCGCGGTGCCGCCGGAGCGGTTACCTCCTCCGGCCGCACCTCCCGAGAGATCGACGTTACCGCCGACGCCGTCTGAGCCACCGTTTCCGGCGGTGATGTAGATGTGCCCGGGGTCAGCGGAGCCACCACCGTCGCCGCCCGTGATGGCAATCGGGCCTCCGTTGCCGCCGGCGCCCGCCTGGTCACCCATGCCGCCGAGGATCGAGATGGTCCCAGCCGGATCTCCGGTGCCGTTCTGCCCGTCCCCCGACGTAATCGTGACGTCTCCGGCGGCCGTGCCGCCAGCGCCATCAGCGCCGTCGATCGTGACGTCCGGATCGCCGGTGATCGTACTCCCGCCGCCGGCCGCGCCGGCCCATGAGCCGTCGGCCTGCTTCGTGAGGACCTGACCGGTGGTCGCGGCGGCCGCCTTGACGGGGCCGCCGAACATCTGGCTGATGACCGCAACGAGCTTGCCGATGGCCATGGGCTAGTACCCGAGCTGGTAGACGTGAAACTGGGCGGTGATCGGGAGGGGGTCGCCGCCGCCGTAGTAGATGCACTCGACAGACACGTAGTCCCCGGCGGCCATCTTGATGACCGTCGACATGTTCTGCGTGTTGCTGTCCGTCGGGGCGGCCACCGGGACCGCCGCCGCGTCGAAGTTGACCCCGCGGTAGTAGAGGATGGTCCCCGCGCTGTTCTTATGGGTCATGCGAGTCAGGCGATAGCCCGAGGTGTCGCCGTTGAGCCGCCACGCGACGTGGCCGTTGACGGAGTAGAGCCCGTCCTCGGGGGCGGTGAACAGCTTCGTCGGCGACCCGGCGTTGTGCAGGCTGTCCGGGTTGCTGGTGACGGTGTCGAAGCTGATGTCGGTGGTGACCTCGCGCCCAATGTTCTGCGTCGCGGCACGCCCGACGATCAGCGAGCGGGTGCCGGACATGCCGCCGCTGGCCCCGGCGAAGGCGCCCGCAGCGTTGACGACCCCGAGCTGCTTCAGCAGCCCCATGCAGAGGGAGACGACCTTGCCCGGACCCATCTAGTACTCCCAAGCGCGGATGTCGACGGCCGCGGCCGGGTTGTCGTACAGCCGCACCTCGTAGTGCGTGCCGCCCAGCGTGTCGAACAGCAGCGGCGCCGAGATGTACTTGCCGCTCGCCGTGCGGCGCGCGGTCCCATCCGCCGTCGCCGTCGCCTTCTGCGCCCCGAGCAGGACGTCCGTCCCGTTGCTCCGGTCGTAGATCAGGACGAGGATCTGCACGTCGTCGCTGGCCGTCGTGAACTCCACGGCGACGGCGAGCGTCGGGCGCCCGACGAGGTTGCGGAGGAGCGCGCCGCTGCTGAGCGGCGTCTCCAGGGTGGTCAGGGCGTCCGCCGTGGTGAGCCCGGTCCGGTAGAGGCTGCGCGCCGCGACGGTGCCATCCCGCCGGTAGCGCTCGGTCATGCTGGCCATGGTATCTTCCTTTCTTTACCTGTTACGCCACGCCAGGCGGCGGGCATGTGCTTCACCAGACGTCAGCCGGCGCACGTCCTTCCGACCGACTGGGGCCTGACGGGGCTCGGTCAAGACGCTCCGGACCTCATCAGGCTGGAAGTCGGCGTCCTGATCGTCCGCGTCGGCGCGGACCTCGATCCGGCGTCCGCCAACCTCGACGGCCAGCAGCGGGCGGCGCTCCGGGCCCGGCCGCGGGCCGGGGTCGACCAGGCGCGGCAACGCGGCGTCGAGGTGCTCCTCCAGGTCGAACCAGTGGCCGCCGTTCGTCGCGATCGCCCGCGTCCAGCGCGAGTCGAGGACGGGGCGCAGCACCCAGCAACCGCGGGCGCCGTGGGGGCCGACGGCCCGGACGGCGACGTAGGGCACGCTCGACGGGAGGTCGCCCAGGTCGAGCGTGCTGCCCGCCGGCCCCCGGAGTCGCTCCTCC
The DNA here is from genome assembly GCA_037975505.1 of Gemmatimonadota bacterium. Lineage (GTDB taxonomy): Bacteria > Gemmatimonadota > Gemmatimonadetes > Gemmatimonadales > Gemmatimonadaceae > Pseudogemmatithrix. The sequence continues at coordinate 3,716 of JBANGJ010000124.1, forward strand.
AGGGGGCTGGCGCGGTCGAAGGGCGACGCGGCCTGGCGCGGCACGCCGACGACCAGCTCCGCGTCGGCGAGGAAGCGGCCGGAGAGCCGCAGGCGGCCGGACGGACCGAGCACCGCCCCGTCCACGATCGGCCGCGACACGTCGCGCTCGCGGAGGCCAATCGGGCCGGCGCCGCCGGCCTCGTGCGTCGTCTCCGCGTCGCACTCCCGGCACTGGTGCCGGTGGCCCGGGCCCTCCTTGGCCCAGGCCGCGCGCCAGCGGGCGACCGCGGGGGCGTCGGCCAGCGGCGGGCCGACCACGCGCATGAGCGGGGCGGCGCAGAGGACGCAGACCGGCGAGTAGACGGCGCGCTCGCTCACACGGCCTCCTGGACAGTAAGGTAGATCCCGGCCTCGCCCGCGCCGCCCGCGGCGCCGTCACCGCCCGAGCGCGTACCACCGCCGCCCGCGCCGCCGGCGCCCCCCGAGCCCGCCGCCGCGTCGATCGCCCCGCTGTTCGTGAGCGTGCCGGCGTGCCGAATGCAGACGAGGCCACCCGACCCGCCCGACCCACCCGCGCCGCCCCCGCCGCCGAGTGCCCCGGCGCCACCACCGCCGCCGCCGGTCCCGCCCGCGCCGCCGGTCCCGCCCGCGCCG
>JBANGJ010000149.1:0-11078 GCA_037975505.1 Gemmatimonadota bacterium
GTCGATGCCGCAGGGCGCCACGGAGTTGGTGCAGGAGGGGCTCATCCTGCCGCCGGTCCGCCTCGAACGTGCCGGCGTCCCGGACCCGGAGCTCCTGGCGCTGATCCTGGCCAACGTGCGCACTCCGGAGGAACGCCGCGGGGACCTCGCGGCACAGCGCGCGGCCTGTGCGGCCGGCGCACAGGGATGGCGCGCGCTCCTCGCGCGGCACGGCGCCGAGAAGCTCGCGGCGGTCTCCGCCGGGCTCCTCGACTACGCGGAACGGCGCGCCGTCGCACGCCTCGAGGCCTTGGAGGGCCGGCACGGCATCGCGGAGGACGGCCTCGAAGGCGACGGCGTCTCCGATGTGATGGTTCCGCTCCGCGTCGCGCTCCGCATCGCGTCCGGCGCGCTCCATCTCGATTTCGCGGGCACCGCGCCGATGGTGGCCGGCAACGTGAACTGTCCCATCCAGGTCACCCGGGCGGCGGCGCTCTTCGTCCTGCGCGCGCTCCTCGACGACGACGTGCCGACCAACGCGGGCATCGCGCGTCCCATCACGATCGTCACGCCCGACGATTGCTGCGTGGCCGCGCGCGCGCCGGCCGCGGTGGCCGCCGGCAATGTCGAGATGAGTCAGCGGATCACCGACCTACTCTTCGCCGCGCTCGCGGCGGCGGGCGTTCCCGTTCCCGCGCAAGGGCAGGGCACGATGAACAACATCACGTTCGGCGGCGCGGGTTGGACCTTCTACGAGACCCTCGGGGGCGGGCAGGGCGCGAGTGCGCGCGGGCCCGGCCCGGATGCGGTGCACGTCGGGATGAGCAACACCCGCAACACGCCGATCGAGTCGCTCGAGCGGGCCTATCCCATCGTCATCGAGCGGTATGCCATCCGGCGCGGCTCGGGGGGAGCGGGGGTGCATCGGGGCGGCGACGGCGTCGTGCGCGCGTATCGCGTGCTCGCCCCCTGCACGGTCACGCTGCTCACGGAACGTCGGGCCCGGGCGCCGCGCGGGGCGGCCGGCGGCGCCGACGGGGCCGTCGGGGAGAACCGGCTCAATGGCGAGGCGCTCCCGGCCAAGTGCCGGCGCCAGCTCCATCCCGGTGATGTGGTCGAGCTGCACACCCCCGGCGGGGGCGGCTGGGGCGCCTAGGTGATCAGCGAGGGGCGCGAGCGGCCGGTGGACCGACGGCGGGTCGGCTCGGTGTCCAGCACCAGCGAGAAGACCCCTGCGTCCACGAAGATCCCCAGGAGGTCGCCGTCGAGCAGGCCGCGCGAGACCTCCGAGCGCAGGATGTCGATGGCCCGCTCCGCGGTCACGGCGCGCTTGTAGGGGCGGTCGGCCGCGGTCAGCGCGTCGTAGATGTCGGCGATGGTCATCATCCGCGTCTGAACGGGGATCTCCTCCGCCGTCACCCCGCGCGGATAGCCCGAGCCGTCCAGCTTCTCGTGGTGCCCGTGTGCGATATGCGCGACGTTGCCCAGCTCCCGCGTCCACGGGATCATCTGCAGGAAGCGGAACGTGTGCGAGACGTGCGACTCGATCTCGCGGCGCTCCCGGACATCGAGGTTCCCGCGGGTGATTCCGAGGAAGCGGACCTCGGCCTCGGTGAGCACCGGGTGCTCCGTGCCGTCCCGGTCCGTCCACGTCTCCTGCCCGATGGTCTCCAGTTCCTCGGTCACGCCCTCGGGGAGGATCGTCGGCTCATTGGCCCGCACCACGACGTCCAGCCAGTGTTGTAGCTGCTGGTGGCGTGCAGAGCGTGCGCTCTCCAGCCGCCGGAGCGCCTCGGCGTACGCACTCGCGCCGTTCGCCAGCAGATACTCCGCCCGATGCCGCTCGAACTCGAGGTCCGCCTGCTGCATCAGGTACTGGAAGCGCTGCCGCAGGTTCACCAGATCGTGCCCGTAGAGCTTCTTCTGCTTCACGAGCACCTTCTCGCGCACACCCACCTTGCCGAAGTCGTGCAGCAGGCCGGCGTAGCGCATCTCGCGCATCTGGTCCCGCGTGAACGTCTGCGGGGCATACGGCCCGTCCCCGGTGCGGTCCACCGCCTCGGCTAGCGCCAGCGTGAAGTTCGCCACGCGAAGCGAGTGACCGGAGGTCGCCGGGTCTCGCGCTTCGATCGCGGAGACAGCGGCCGTCACGAAGCCGTCGAGCAGGTTCTCGATGTTCTCGTAGAGCGTGTTGTTCTCGATCGCGACCGCCGCCTGCGCGGCGAGCGCCGTGGCCAGCGTCACCGCGCGCGCCTCGAACGGGAGGATCTGCGCCTCGGCGGTCTCGACGTTCGAGAGGCGGACGTCGGCCTCGCGCTTGCGATTGATCAGCTGCAGGACGCCCGTGACCTCCTGGCGATGCGAGCGCATCGGGATCACCAGCATCGACTTGGTCCGATAGCCGAAGCGCTCGTCGAAGGAGCGGTTGAGCTGATAGGGCAGATCTGGCGCGAGGTCGTAGACGTCGTCGATCTGGAGCGTCTCGCCGGTCGACGCCACGTAGCCCGCGACGCTCGAATGATCGAGCGGGATGTCGAACTGGATGAGCGGGAGGTCGGGGAAGGTCAGGTTCTGCGAGAGCGTGAACTGCAGGCTGGTGGGCGTCCCGCTCTCATCATGCTGGATCAGGTAGAGCGAGGCGGCGTCCGCCGAGGTCAGCCGGATGGCCTGCGAGACGATCATCCCCAGCAGCGCGTCGAGGTCGCGCTGGGTCGCGAGGGCGGTGCCGACACTGGACAGGTCGAGCAGTTCGCGCGCGTTGGTGCGTTCCAGCCGCTCGGCGCGAGCCGCCGCGACGATGGTCGCCGCATGACGGAGCGCCCCGCGGAGCGCGGTGGCCCCCACACCCGCAGGCGCGTCCGCGGCGAGCCATCCGGTGAGCGGGGCCGCAGCGAAGGCCGGGGTCGGCTCGGTCTCGCCGGGCGCCCCGACCCCCACCAGCGCGGCGACCGTCGCCAGCGCCGACACCTGGTCGGGGGCCGTGCCGCCGAGCAGGTCGGCATCGAGGAAGACGACCGTGGGGCGCTCCGCCGAGAGCGCGCCGGGGTCGGGCAGGGCGGACACGCGGCGCACCTCAACCGGACCGTCGGCCGGCGGCAGGGGCAGGCCGGCGACGGCCCGGCCTGCCGGGAAGAGGAGCAGCGCGTGCGTCAGATCCGTCACGCGGTCCGCGGCGAGGTCGCGGGCGTCGTCGGGATCAGCGCCCGCCCTGCAACCGGGCGCGCGCGGCCTTCGCGTCGGCGAAGTCCGGGAAGCGGTCGATCGCCTGGCTGAAGAGCGTGATGGCCTCGTCCCGGCGCCCGGCATCCTGCGCGCTCAGCGCGCGGGAGTAGAGCATCACCGCCTGGAACGGCACCTTCCGCTGCGCGTCGGCGTGGGTCGCGCTCGCCTGCTGCGCCGGTCCGGTCAGCGCCGGCAGCCGCAGCCCCGCGTTCGCGGCCGCGCTGACCTTGCTGACGAGATCCAGGAACTCCTCGGTCTTGCCTTCGCCGCGGTGCGTCCACTCGATTCGGCCCGTCTCGCTGTCGATCGACTTGAGCGTGATGACCATCTTGCCCGAGCGGTCCGTGATGAACGCCCCGGTCACCATGTGCTTGGCGCCGAGCAGCTTGCCGATGCGCGCGGCGGTCGCGTCGTCCACCCGCCCGTCCTGGCCGAGGCGCTGCTCGTCGAGGAGCCGCTGGATGTTCTCGCGCTCGACCACGCGGATCCCGGGGTTCTGCGCGAGATCCGTGAGGATCAGGTCGGCGATGCCCTTGGAGAGCGGGGCGAGCTCCGCGTTGCTGGCGCCGATGGCGCTGTTCACGAACGGGAGCACCGCGAGCGTGGGGCGCGCGTCGGGCTGGGCGGCCAGCGGGGCGGCGAGCAGGGCGAACGGCAGGACGCGAGTCAGAAAGGTGCGCATCGACGACTCCGGTGAGGATTACAGGTCGAGAGAGAGGCCTTCGGCCGCGGCGAGGACTTCGAGCGTCGCCCCGCGTGCCCGGACCAGCGCGCGACACTCCGCTAAGCAGGCATCGAGCGCCTCATCCGTGCGGCGAGGCTCGTGGTGGAACAGGACCAGCGTCTGCACCCCCGCTTCGAGGGCCAGTTCCACCGCCTCACGGTGGGTCGAATGCCCCCAGCCGTGGTGGTGGTCATACTCGGCGGTGGTGTACATCGCGTCGTGGATCAGCACCTGCGCCCCGCGCACGAACGCCACCATCCGCTCCCGCCACGCCGGTGCCGATCCGTACGCCGGGTGGGCGGCGAGTTCACAATCCGGGACGTACACGAGCGCCCCGTCGTCTCGGCCCGGTTCGGTGAACCGGAACCCGAGCGCGCCTCCGGGGTGCTGCACCCCGAAGGCCGTCACTTCGTACCCGTTGCCCGCCGTCCGGGTCCCCTCGGACAGGTCCCGGAACTCGATGGAGGCGGAGAGCTGCTCGAACGACACGGGGAACACCACGGGATTCATCTGGTCGCGGACCACCTGGTCCACGCGACGTGCCATCGCGGCGCTTCCCCAGATGGTGAACCGGTTTCCCTGGCCGAAGATCGGGGCGAAGAAGGGGAGTCCCTGGATGTGATCCCAGTGGGCGTGTGTCAAGAAGATGTCGCCGGCGATACTCGAACCGTCGGCGCGGCGGATCAGGTCGGTGCCCAGCTCGCGGATGCCCGTCCCCGCATCGAGGATGACGAGCCAGCCGTCGGCGGTGCGCACCTCAACGCAGGGGGTGTTTCCGCCGTAGCGCACCGTGTGCGCCCCGGGGGTGGGGATGCTGCCGCGGGTCCCCCAGAAGTGGACGCGCAGGCTCATCGGGGCAGGGCCGTCATCTCACAAACATGCCGCCGCACTGGGCCCGGGCGAAAGGTGCCGACGCCCCGCAGCGGTGTGACCCACATCACGGGGGGCGGGGCGCCCATCAGGCGCGGGCCTGCGTGCGCCGCTCGAGCCCGTCGCGGTCCACCACGCGGATGCGGCGGCGTTCGGTCGCGATCCAGCCCGACTGGACGAACTCCCGCATCGCGCGCGAGACGGTCTCCCGGCTCGCCCCGATCAGGTGCGCGATGGTCTGGTGCGTCAGGGGCTTCTCGATGAGCGGGCTCCCGGCCTCATCTGCCGCGTCGAGCAGGAGGCGGGCGATCCGGCCAGGGACGTCGAGCAGCACCAACGCGCCGATCTTGTCGTCCGCCCGCCGCAGTCGCCGAGAGAGTTCCTGCAGGAGAGCCCAGGCCACCGCCGGATTCTCCTCCACCCGCCGCCGGAAGTCCTCACGACGCAGGACGAGGAGCTGCGCGTCCTCCATCGCCACCACGTGGGCCGAGCGCGGCTGATCGTCGATCAGCGCCAGCTCCCCGAAGTGCTCCCCGACGCCCAGGATGCCGAGGATGACCTCGCGGCCGTCGGGGGCGATCAGGACCGCCTTCACCCGGCCCGCCCGAACGACGAAGAACGCGTCGCCGGGGTCGTCCTCGAAGAGGATGACGCTCCCCTTGGGGTAGCCCTTCTCTCGGGCGAGCTGCGCGAACCGGGCCGTCTCCGCGCCATCGAGGGACCGGAAGAGCGGGACGGTCGCGAGGAAGTCGGCGGTGGTCGCCATAAAGGCCGGAAAGGGGGAGCGGACGGCCGGAACGTACCCGTCGGCGCCCCCCGGTGTCAAACGCGCCAACCTGTTGTCGGCTTGCATTTTACCGCTGCTGTCTGGTACCTTTATGGGCTCGATTCGACCACGACCGAATCCGACCTTTCCAGGATCAGTGCCATGAAGCCCGAGATTCATCCGACGTACGCGACCGCGACCGTGATCTGCGCCTGCGGCAACACCTTCCAGACGCGCTCCACGCACGCGGAGATCCACACCGACATCTGCGCCGCCTGCCACCCGTTCTTCACGGGCAAGCAGAAGCTCATCGACACCGCTGGCCGCGTCGAGCGCTTCCGCCAGAAGTACGGCAAGGCCAGCGCCTGAGCCTCCGCGACCGTCTCGCCGACGCGCTCCGGCGCGCCGCCGAGGTCGAGCGCGACCTCCTCGATCCCAAGACCGTCCGCGACGCCAAGCTCCTGGCGTCGCTCGGTCGGGAACACCAGCGCCTCGGCCAAGTGGTCGAGCGCGCCCGGGAACTGGAGCGGATGGAGACCGAGCTCGCGCAGGCGCGCGAGCTCGCGTCGTTTGACGACCCCGAGCTCGCGGCCGAGGCCCGGCGCGAGGTCGACCGGCTGACCGCCGCGATCGGGGAGGCCGAGGCGGCGCTGAAGCCGCTCCTCGTCCCGCCTGACCCCCTCCACGACCGCAACGCCATCGTCGAGATCCGCGCCGGCACCGGCGGGGACGAGGCCGCGCTCTTCGCCGCCGACCTGCACCGGATGTACACCCGCTACATCGAGCGGCACGGCGGCTGGCGCATCGAGACCATCTCCCTCTCCGACGGGACCCTCGGCGGCCTGAAGGAAGCGGTCTTCAAGGTCAGCGGCCCCGCGGCCTTCGGCGACCTGCGCTACGAGTCGGGGGTGCATCGTGTGCAGCGCGTCCCCGCCACGGAGGCCGCTGGGCGCATTCACACCTCCGCCGCCACCGTCGCCGTTTTGCCGGAGGCGGAGGAGATCGACCTCACGATCGAGGACAAGGACCTCCGCATCGACGTGTTCCGCTCGTCGGGACCGGGCGGGCAGAGCGTGAACACCACCGACTCCGCCGTGCGCATCACGCATCTCCCGAGCGGCCTCGTGGTCTCGCAGCAGGACCAGAAGTCCCAGCTGCAGAACAAGCTGAAGGCGATGGAGGTGCTTCGGTCGCGCCTCCTCGACCTCAAGCTCGCCGAGCAGGAGGCGGAGCGCTCGCGGATGCGGAAGAGCCAGGTCTCCACCGGCGACCGCTCGGCGAAGATCCGCACCTACAACTATCCGCAGAGCCGCGTGACCGATCATCGCATCGGCTTCACCACGCACGACCTCGCCGGCGTGATGGATGGCAAACTCGATCCGCTCATGGAGGCCCTGCGGCTCGCGGACCTCGAGGAGCGGCTCGCGGGGGACGTGGGATGAGCGAGACGGTCGGCGCCCTGTTGGACGCGCTGGCCGAGGGGCTCGCCGGACCCGGGGTGCCGCCGGCGCGCGCCGAGGCGCGCGACCTCATCGCCGCGGTCCTGGACCATCCGCGATTCTGGCCCTCCGCCAACCGCGAGTTGGTGCTGGCCCCCGAGGACTCGGCCGCGATCCGTGCGGCGGCGGATCGTCGCCGGACGGGGATGCCGTTGCAGTACGCGGTGGGCCGTGCCGCCTTCCGACATCTCACGCTGGCGGTGGATCCGCGCGTGCTGATTCCCCGGCCCGAGACCGAGATCCTCGTCGACCTGGTACTCGCCGCCACCGACGGCGGGCGCGGGCGCGTGGTCGATGTGGGGACTGGTTCCGGTGCCATCGCCCTGGCGCTCGCCGCGGAGGGCGCCTTCGATGCCGTCGACGCCATCGACCGCTCGGCGGACGCCCTCGCGGTGGCGCGCGCGAACCTCGTCGCCATCCCGATGGACCGTCGCGGTCGCGTCGCGTTCCATCACGGCGACCTGCTGGCCCCGGTGGCCGGTCGAACCGTGGGCGCTGTGGTCTCGAACCCGCCCTATATTTCGCCGCAGGAGGCGGAGGCGCTGCCGCGGCTCGTGAAAGACTGGGAGCCGGCGATGGCGCTCTTCGCGGAGGAGGATGGCATGGCGGTCATCCGGGCGCTCGTGCCGCAGGCCGCGGCCGTGCTGGGGCCCGGTGGTCTCCTCGCCCTGGAGGTGGATGTGCGACGCGCCGACCTCGCGGCCGCCGCGGTGCAGGACGACGGGCGGTTCACCGCCGTCGAGACCCGACCCGATCTGACGGGCCGCCCGCGCTTCGTGGTGGCCCGACGACAGGAGACGTGATGCTCAGCGACAAGGCAGGGGAACTGGGCCGGCTCATCGGCCAGAGCGCGGAGTACCAGGCGCTCAAGCGCGCCAACACCGCGATCCAGGAGGACGCCACGCTCATGGAAGCGTTGCGCCGGATGGACGCCCTGCGCGACGAGGCGCAGCGGATGATCGCCCGGGGCGAGCAGCCCACGGAGGCGATGGAGCAGGAGCTCGAGCAGCTCCTTGGCGGGATCCAGGGGAACGCGCTCTACCAGCGCATGCTCGCCGCGAACGAGAACTTCGACAAGGTCATGGTGCAGGTGAACCAGTGGATCACCGAGGGGATCAAGCGCGGCGCCACGAGCTCGATCATCACGCTCGGGTGACCGCGGTGGGGCGGGGGTGCCTCGTCGTCTTCGAGGGCGGGGAAGGGGCCGGCAAGTCCACGCAGTTGCAGCGTGTGGCCGCGCACCTCGCCGCCCGAGGCATTCCGCACCGGACCTTCCGGGAGCCGGGCGGCACGCCGCTGGGTGACCAGATCCGTGCGCTGCTCCTGCACGCCGATATCGCGCCCGTGCCCGAGGCCGAGGCGGCGCTCTTCGTCGCCTCGCGCGCGCAGCTCGTGCGCACCGAACTCCTCCCAGCGCTCGCGCGCGGCGAGGTGGTGCTCCTCGACCGCTTCCTGCTCTCGACCTACGCCTACCAGGTGGGTGGGCGCGGCCTCCCGGAGTCCGAGGTGCGCGGCGCCAACCGCCTTGCCACGCAGGGGCTGGTGCCGGACCTGACGCTGCTCTTCGCGCTCGACCCCGTGACGGGGCTCGCCCGCGCCGGCGCCCGGGGCGCGGCCGATCGCATCGAACGTGCTGACGCGGCGTTCCACGCGCGGGTGGCCGCGGCGTTCCGCGCCTTCACCGAGCCCGCCTGGCAGGCGACGCATCCCGAGTGCGGTCCCATCGTGCCCATCGCGGCCGACGGGAGCGAGACCGAGGTCGCGCATCGGGTGAACGCGGCGCTCGAGCACCACCTCGCCTCCTTTGCCGGGGCCACAGGATGGGCGGTGTGAGTCGATTGCGTTCCCTCGCCCTCACGGGCCTCGTGCTCGGGGTCGCGTGGGCCGGTGGACGGCTCCTGCAGGAGGCCGTCGGGCGGCGTGACGAGACGGTGCGCGACGGTGCGCGCCTCCTCGATGAGGTCATGGAGCGCGTGCGGACGATGTACGTCGAGCCGGTCGAGGAGGAACGGCTCTGGGAGCTCGCGACCCGCGGGCTGCTCGACCAGCTCGGTGACCCGAACACCGCGTACCTGACCCCGGAGCGGCGGGCGGCGCTCGAGCGCACCGCCAGCAACTCCTATCCCGGTGTCGGGCTACAGGTCGACGCGCGTGAGGGCTGGATCGTCGTGGTGCAGGCGCGCCCGGGGACGCCGGCCGAACAGGCCGGATTGGTCGCCGGTGACCGCCTCGTGTCGGTGGACGGGCGCCCGATGCGCGGGTGGACCGTGGCCGAGGCGCGCGAGGCGCTGCGCGGCCCCGCCGGCACCGCGCTGACCCTCGAGGTGGAGCCGCCCGGAGGCGCCCGACGGACGGTGCGGCTCGCGCGCGCGGAGATCCACGTGAACAGCATCGCGCGGGCCACGCTGCTCGACGGTGGCGTCGGCTATGTGGTGGTGACGACCTTCGGGGATTCCACGGAAGTCGAGCTCGTGCGGGCCGTGGATTCACTCCGGACCGCCGGGGCGCGGGCGCTCCTGCTCGATCTGCGTGGCAATCCGGGCGGTCTCCTCGCACAGGGTGTAGGGGTGGCCGACCTCTTCCTCGATGCCGGGGCCCGCGTCGTGACCACGGCGGGGCGCACCGCGGCGGTGCGCACCACGTATGTGGACTCCACGGCGGCACGGTGGACCGGGATGCCCGTGAGCGTCCTGGTCAACGGCCTGACCGCGAGCGCCGCGGAGATCGTGGCTGGCGCACTCCAGGACAACGACCGCGCGCTCATCGTGGGCCGACCGACCTACGGCAAGGGGAGCGCGCAGGCTATCTACAAGCTCGACAACGGCGCGGCGCTCTCGCTCACCAATGCGCGCTGGTACACCCCGCTTGGCCGGAGCATCGAGTATCCCGCCGCCACGGACGACGAGGCGGCCAGCGAGACGCCGGTCGATACCGCACGTCCGCGCCTGCGCACACCGGCGGGTCGCACGGTCCTCGGGGGCGGCGGGATCGTCCCGGACGTGGTGGTCGGGGATAGTCTCGCTGAGCTGGCGGCGCGGGAGTTCACGGCCTCGCTCGGCCGCGACCTCGGGGTCTGGCGGAGTCTCGTCCAGGATCTCGCCGAGGACCTCGTCCGCGAGGGCGCGGTGCGGGACACGCTCTTCCAGGTAGCGCCGCCGTGGCGGGCCCGACTCGCGGTGGTGATGCGCCGACGCGGGCTCGTCGTCGCGCCGGAGACCTTCGCGGCCGCCTCCGCCGTGGTGGACCGGGTGCTCGCGTCAGAGATCGCGCGTACGGCCTTCGGCGCGCCCTACGCCCAGCGGCAGTCGCTCCGCACCGATGTGGCGATCCAGCGCGCTGCCGGCGTGCTGCGGCGGGCCGTCACCGCCCGCGACGTCTTCGCGCCCGGTGCGCCGTAGGGCGTCGCCCGAACAGCGCCCTCAGCGCGGCACGACGCCGCCGAGGAGCGCGGCCTGGTCGATCACGCGCACACCGGCGGGAGGGACGAACGTGAACGCGCCCCGGGGCAGGCGGGCGTTGAGGCGCACCTGCGTGAAGTCGAGGGTCCGCGTGAACCCGGTCGGCTCAAGGAGGATCGCGCGCCGGATGACCGGACCCGCGGGATCGATCCAGAGCGTCGCCGTGGTGAATGGCGCCCCGCCACTCCGGGGCGTGAGGGTCATCCGCCGCAGGACGCGACCCTCGAGCAGGGTATCCGCCTCGGCGCGCACCGTGTAGCGCCGCGTGGGCTCGGTGAGCAATCCCCCCACGAGATCGAGTCCGGCCCCCGCCGCGGCGCCCCGCGGCATCCGGATGGCCTGCCCCTTGGCGGTGCTGGGCAGGTAGAGCCAGATCCCGTCGCCGTCGGCGATGATGCGGTCCTCGGCCGGTTCGGTGAAGCGGAAGGCGAACCGCCGTGCCCCCTGCTGCAGGAACTCACCGCGGGACCGGAGCGGTGCGCCGGCCCGTGAGGTGGTCAGCGTCTGGGTGAACGCCGCGCGCAGGGTGCGCGCCCCGGTGTACGCGGTGGCGGTGCGGT
>JBANGJ010000156.1:0-3128 GCA_037975505.1 Gemmatimonadota bacterium
TGCGCTTCGTCGACATCCTCGAGAACAACCAGCAGTTCCGGCAGAACTTCCGGAACGCGCCGGCGGCGTCCGCGCAGGTGTATCCGTGCACCATCGCGATCATCACCGGGACCTCGTCCCCCTGTCCGGCCGCGTCGCCGTCGTACACGGCGACGGCCTCGGTCGGCGTCCAGTACAAGCCGGCGCAGGCCGGGCAGCGCCACTTCAAGATCTTCCTCGACGACACGCTGCAGGCCGCGGCGCAGGTGGTCATCAAGGACACCACGGTCACGCTCGAGGCCGGGAAGAACTACACCGCCCTCCTGATGGGCGAGGCGCGCACGGGCGCCACGAACCCGATGCGCCTCGTGTTCTACGAGGAGGCCGTGCCGAGCCCGGGTACGCAGGTGGCGCTCCGCGTGATCAACACGACGGGCTCGGCCATCGACGTCCGGCACTACAAGCAGGGCGCGACGGCGCCGGCGAGCGCCACGTGGGCCAACGTCGCCCCGCTGACCCGCTCGGCGTACGTCACGGTCGACACGGGCGTGTACAAGTACAACGTCCAGCCGGCCGGTGGCGGCACCGCGCTCTTCACGGACGGGTACTTCCTCGTCGGCCAGGTGGCGTACTCCACCGCGGGGACGGGTGGCAAGATCGACATCGAGGCGTTCCCAGGCACCGCCGCGGCGGGTTCGGCCGTGACGCTCATCGTCTTCCCGCGCTCGACCGCGGGGGCGCGCACGCCGCAGACCACGGCGTTCACCGTGCCGGCCGCGACGAACGTCTGGGACCGCCGACCGCCCTACGTGAATCCCTGATCGCCCGGTGTGAGATGGGAGTCTGGGGGGCCGGCGAGCGATCGTCCGGCCCCCCACTCGCATTCCCGCCCGCGGTGCTTCCCCTCGCGCCAGGCAACCACCAGCTTCTCGTCATGCGACCCTTCCCCCTCGCCCTGCTCAACCGGTCCCTCCGCGTCCTGCTGCTCGCGGTGGCTGCCACGGCCGCCACGGCCTGTGCCCGCGGCGACGGGACGGACACCGCGGCGTCCGCCACGGACGCCCCGGCCTGGCTCCTCGCCCGCGCGCGGCTCCAGACGGCAGGCGCCGCGACCACGGTGGCCCGCCACGACTTCACCTTCACGGATCGGCGCGAGGCGAGCGGCATCCGGTTCGTCCATCGCATCGTCGATGACGCCGGGCGGCGGTACAAGCCGGTCCACTACGACCACGGCACGGCGGTCGCCGCGGCGGACGTGGACGGCGACGGGCACATCGATCTCTTCTTCGTGACGCAGCTCGGGCGCAGCGAACTCTGGCGCGGTCACGGGGACGGCACCTTCGAGGACGCCACGGTGGCGGCCGGCCTCGCCGTGGACGACCCGATCGGGGTGGGGGCCTCCTTCGCCGACATCGACAACGACGGCGACGCGGACCTGTTCCTCACGACGGTCCGCAAGGGCAACCGGCTCTATGAGAACGACGGGGCGGGGCACTTCACGGACATCACCGCGACCGCGGGCGTGGGGCACGCGGGCCACTCCGCCGGCGCGCTCTTCTTCGATTACGACCGCGACGGTCGGCTCGACCTCTATGTGGCCAACGTTGGCCGCTTCACCACGGACACCGTCGGTGCCGGGGGCGCCCACGTGGGGATGGACGGGGCGTTCTACGCGCACGTCCTCCCGGCCCGGCGCGAGGATGCGATCCTCTACCGCAATCTCGGGGGTGGGCGCTTCGCCGACGTGACAAGGGCCGTCGGGCTGGGCGACGACGGGTGGAGCGGCGAGGCCGTCCCGCTCGACGTGGACGGGGATGGCTGGCTCGACCTCTACCTCGCGAACATGCAGGGCGAGGACCGCCTCTACCTGAATCGTGAGGGGAAGCGCTTCGTCGATGCGAGCGCGCGCTACATCCCACGTTCCCCCTTCGGTTCGATGGGGGTCGAGGTGTTCGACTGGAACGGGGATGGGCGCCTTGACGTCCTCGTCACCGATATGCATTCGGACATGTTCGATGACCTCGCCCCCGACGATGTGATGGGCGAAGGGCGCAAGTCCGACCCGGCGAAGATGCCACCGCAACTCTTCCCGCGCGGCACCGACCGTCTCCTCTTCGGCAACGCACTGCTCACCGCCCGCGACACCGCCGGCGGCGGCTTTGAGGAGATGTCCGACCGCGCCGGCGTGGAGAGCTACTGGCCCTGGGGGCCGAGCGCCGACGACCTCAACGCCGACGGGTGGGAGGACCTCGTCATCACGGCGGGGATGAACTATCCGTTCCGCTACGCGCCCAACTCGGTCTTCCTCAACGAGGCCGGGAAGCGCTTCCTGCCCGCGGAGTTCCTGCTGGGGATCGAACCGCGGGCGGGCGGGGCCACGGAGCAGCCCTGGTTCACGGCGGACTGCGCGCCGGGGGCACCCGATGCGGGGACGTCGGCGTGTACGGCCTGTGCGCGGCCGAACGGCGCGCTCGGTCGCTGCCGCACCGAGCCGGGGACGGGACGGCAGGTCGTGATGGGCACGCGCGCCTCACGGAGCGCCGTCATCGCCGACCTCGATGAGGATGGTGACCTCGATCTCGTGCTGGCGGAGTTCAATGCGGCCCCGCAGATCCTGATGAGTGACCTGGCGCAGCGGGGTGGCGCGCGCACGCTGCGCGTGCGCCTCGTCGGCACACGGTCCAACCGGGACGGACTCGGGGCCGTGGTCCGCGTCTCGCTCTCGGATGGCCGCGTCCTCACCAAGCCGATGGACGGGAAGTCGGGCTATCTCGGCCAGAGCCGCCTGCCGCTCACCTTCGGGCTCGGGCCGAGTGCGACGGTGCAGGGCATCGAGGTGCAGTGGCCCTCGGGCGCCAAGCAGACCGTCCCGCCGTCCGCCGCGCCGGGGGCGCTGACGATCACGGAGCCCTGAGGCGCGGGCCCGCGCCGCGCTACGGCCGCGTCAGCTCGGCGCGCACGAGTTCGACGAGGCGCTTGTCGAGCGTGCCGCGCGTGCTGCACGACTGATAGCCCTGCGAGAAGGCGACCGGCCGAGCGCGCGCGTCGAGCAGCACCTCGACGTTCGTCGTCCCGGCGGTGCCAGCGGTCACGGTCGCGACGACCTGCAGCTGCACGTCGTACTCATCCGCGTTCTCCCCGATCTGCGT
>JBANGJ010000022.1:0-4860 GCA_037975505.1 Gemmatimonadota bacterium
CCGCAGAAGACGCGCTCCACGCCGAGGCGCTCAAGGCCCCAGATGCCACCCACGATGTCGAGGATCGCATCGACACTGCCCACCTCGTGCAGGTGGACCCGTTCCACCGTGGTGCCGTGGATCGCGGCCTCGCACTCGGTGATCAGGGTGAACGCCGCCATCGCCTTCACCTTCACCGACTCCGGCGCCGGGGAGGCCTCGACGATGGCGCGGATGTGCTTGAGGTGTCGCCCGTGCGGCTGGGGCGGGATGTCGAAGTCGACCTTGTGGCAGGCGATCTGCCCGCGCGACACGCGCGACACGCGCGCCGTCACGCCCTCGAGGCCGAGCACCCCCGGCAGGTCGGTGACGAACGCGGCATCGAGCCCGGCGTCCACCAGGGCGCCGAGCAGCATATCCCCGGCGATACCGGAGAAGGCGTCGAGAATCGCGATGCGCATGCGCGGCAATCTACCAGCGGTAGCTGGCGCCGGAGCCGGTGTTGAACACCACCACCTCCGCGTCGCCCCGTAGCCGCCCGCCTGCGACCAGCTGCCGGACCGCTTCCAGCGCCGCCCCGCCCTCCGGCGCGGCGTCGATCCCCGAGCGCGAGGCCAGCAGGAAGGTCCCCGCGCGGATCCGCTCCTCCGTCACCGCCTCGGCGTCGCCCCGGCTCTCGCGCAGCGTCCGCAGGGTCAGTCGGTCGCCGAGCGGGCCCGGCACCCGCAACCCGCTCGCGTGCGTCGTGGGATCCACCCAGGGGGTCGCCTTCTTCTCCCCAGCGGCGAACGCGCGGACGAGCGGCGCGCACCCGGCCGCCTGCGCGATGATCATCCGAGGCCGCGGCGTGTCGGCGGGGAGCCATCCCCAGTCGAGCATCTCACCGATGGCCTTCCAGATACCGATGGTCCCCTCCCCGCCGCCGGTGGGATAGACGATGGCATCCGGCAGGCGCCACCCGAGCTGCTCCGCGACCTCGTACCCCATCGTCTTCATACCCTCGACGCGGTACGGCTCACGCACGGTGGCCACGTTGAAGAACCCGCTCTCGCGGGCAAAGGCGAGCGTCGCCTTGCCCGCATCGCCGATGTGCCCAGGCAGCAGCTCGAGCTCCGCCCCGAACGCCCGAATGGAACCGAGGATCGGCGGGGGCGTCGTCTCCGGCGCGTAGATGCGGCACGGCATGCCGGCGGCGGCCGCGTAGGCCGCGAGCGCGATCCCCGCGTTCCCCGCCGTTGGCACGCAGACACCCGGCAGGCCCAAGGCCTTGGCCCGCGTCACGGCCATCATCAGTCCGCGCGCTTTGAAGCTCGCGGTCGGGTTGAGCCCCTCGTCCTTCACCCAGAGCCGACGCACGCCGACCTCCGCGGCCAGATGCGGCAGCTCGATGAGCGGGGTCATGCCCTCGCCGAGCGTGACCGCACGCTCCCCCGTCGCGAGCGGGAGCGCGTCCCGATAGCGCCAGAGGCTCGCCGCGCCCGTGATGCCGGCCCGCGTCGGTGCGGTCGCCAGACGGACCATCAGGGGCTGCCCGCAGTCCGGGCAGAGCGAGGCCAGCTGCAACCCGTTCGGCTGCGTGTAGGCACAGGCGGAGCACTGCAGGGACCAGGTCACGATTCGGAGGGGGTGAGGGGGGGCGGCCCGGAGGGGCCTGGGTCGGTGACCGGCGGAACGACCACCGGCACACCGAGGGATTCTAGCACCTTTCGGGCACTCGCCGGACTGAACCCTTCCACGGCCGCGATCTGCTCGACGGTGGCCTCCCGCACGCCCTGCAGCGAGCCGAACGCCGCGAGGAGCGCACGCCGCTTGACCGGGCCGATGCCCGGGATCCGGAGCAGCTCGCTCGTGATGGTGCGCAGGGTCCGCCGTTTGCGGTTGTAGCCCACGGCGGTGCGGTGCGCCTCATCGCGCGCCTGCTGCAGCAACCGAAGCGCCGGTGATCGCCGCGGCAGCCGCACCGCATCGCGCCGACCCCGCACGAAGATCTCCTCCTCACGCTTGGCCAGACTGACCAGCGGGAGGTGACCGAGATCCAGCGCGCGGAGCGCCTCGTCCGCCGCGCTGAGCTGCCCCTTGCCCCCATCCACCACGACGAGGTCAGGCAGCGGCTTGCCCTCCTCCACGCGCCGGCGGAAGAAGCGCCCCACGACCTCACGCATCGACTGGAAGTCATCCGGGCCCGCGGCCTCGTCGACGGTCTTCACCCGCATCGTCCGATACTCCCCGCGCCGCGGTCGCCCGTTCTCGAACCAGACGACGCTGCCCACGGAGTCCTTCCCCTGCGCCGTGCTGTTGTCGAAGCAGACAAGACTGCGGGGCAACCGCTCCAGTCCGAGGGCCTGGCCGAGCTCGTACACCGGGTCGGCCGCACGCTCGTCGGCCTCGTCCTCGGCCAGCTTGAACTCCTCGAGAAGATGGCGGGCGTTCTGCTCGGCGAGGTCGAGCAACTCGCGCTTGGGACCGCGCTGCGGGAGCAGAACCGTCGCGGTGCCGCCGATGGCCTCCTCGAACGCGGGCCGGTCCTCGAACTCGAACGGCAACAGCAGCTCCCGGGCTCGGGCCGGCGCCTGCAGGTAACTGCCGGCGAGGAACATCGAGAGGATTGCCCCGTCCGGCTCCCCCTCGATGCCCTCGAAGAACCGATGGTCGCGCGCGAGCAGCTTGCCCCCTCGGATGCGGAGCCACGCGATTACCGCGTCCTCCCCATCGCGCGCATAGCCCACCACGTCCCGGTCCCCACCTTCCACCGCCAAGACCACCGTGGGCTCCTCCATCTGCCCGAGCCGGGCGAGCGCATCACGGAACTCCGCCGCCCGCTCGAAGTCCAGCCGGTCCGCCGCCTCTGCCATCCGGTCGCCGATGCGCCGCGCCACCTCCGACGTCTTGCCGTCGAGGCACGCGACCACCTCGTCCAGCATGGCGCGGTACTCCTCCCGGCTCTGCCGGTGCACGCACGGCGCCCGACACCGACCGATGTGGTGGTCGAGGCACGCCCGGTCCGGCATCTCGCGCGGCATGTCGTAGCGACACGAGCGCACCTGGAAGACCCGCTTCACCACCTCCAGCGTGCGCCGCATCCCCGTGACGTCGGTGTAGGGCCCGAAGTATCGGGCCCCGTCGTTCAGGAGCCGCCGAGTCACGAACACCCGTGGATACGGCTCCTGCACGGTCACCTTGACGTACGGATACGACTTGTCGTCGCGGAGCATGACGTTGAAGCGCGGGCGGTGCTCCTTGATGAGCGTCGCCTCCAACACCAGCGCATGGGCCTCCGTGGGGACGACGATCGTCTCCACGTCAGCGATCAACGAGACGAGCACCCGCGTCTTGGGGCTCTCCGCGTGGTCGGATCCGAAGTAGCTCCGGACGCGCGGACGCAGCTTTTTGGCCTTGCCGACGTACAGGACGCCACCGTCCGCGCCTTTCCAGAGATAGACGCCTGGGACGTCCGGGAGGTGCGCGAGCTTCTGCGCGACCAGCTCAGGTGCGGCGCGCATCATCCAGGCGCGCGAGGCGCGTGAGGCCGAGGTACGTCGCACCGAACGCGGCACAGGCCGCCGCGGTCACTGCCACGGCGGGCGCATCCGCCAATAGGCGAGCGGTCAGTGTCCCGACGCCGCCGGCCGCGAGGCCGCAGCCCCACAGGGCCAGCACCCGACGCATCACAACACCGGTCTCGCCGACGCGCCGGTCAACCACCCGCTTCAACTGTGCATACTCGATCCAAGCGGCGACACCATACGACGCGGTGAGCGCGAGGATCCCCCACCGCGCGTCCACCGACAACCACCGCGGCACCCAGAGCGCCCCGACCCACCCGAGTGCGCCGGACGTCACCACGCGGAGGACGGCGGCGCGGAACGGCGTGGTCGCATCGCCCCCCGCGTAGCACGCCGACGCGTACAGACGCCCCATGGTACCGGCCAGGAGCCCCACGGCCGAACCGGCGAGCGCGACCCAGACCCACCTCGCCTGCTCCCCGGTGAACGCGCCGCCACGGTAGATCCCCTCGGCGATCACACCGCCCATCGTCAGGAAGGCCGCCGCGGACGGGATGACGAAGTACGCGAGGCGCGCGAGCCCCGCATCGAGGCGCTGGCGCACGGCCGCGGCCACGCGTTCGGGATCACCGGTCTCCCCCGCCATCGCCGGCAGCTCGGCCGCGGAGATGGCCATGCCGAACAGCGAGATCGGCAGCAGCGACAGCACCTGACTGTACTGCAGGGTGGCCACCGCCCCGGCCCCGATCAGCGACGCGAGCGCCGCATCAATGAAACCGCTGAGCTGCACCACGCCACGACCCACCACGGTGGTGCCGAACCGGGAGAGCACCGGGCGGAGTGCGGGCAGACGGAGGTCGGGCCAGACGCGCAACCGCGGCTCGAGCCGCAGCACCGCGGGGACCTGCACCAGGAACTGCAGCAGACTCCCTCCGACGCTCGCCCAGCCCACCACGACGGCGGTCCGATCCACATTGCCGCCGGGACCGACGACGAGGAGCGCCGCGATCATCGCCCCGTTCCAGAGCACCGGCGACACGTACGACAGGAAGAACCGGCGGTGCGCGTTGAGCACCCCGAGGCACCAGGCGCTCAGCACCAGCACGCCGATGCCGGGGAAGATCGCGCGCACGAGCTGGATGGTGAGGACGCGGGTCTCGCCAGCGAACCCCGGCGCAACGACCGCCACGAGCCACGGCGCGCCCACGACGCCGACGAGCGCCAGGAGCGCGGTGATCAGCCCGAGGAGCGCCGCCACGGCGCCCGCGAGCCGTCCCGCCTCCTCGCGACGTCCCTCGGCGAGCAACGTCGCGTACGCCGGGATGAACGACGCCGAGAGCACGCCCTCGCCGAGGAGGTTCTGCAGGAAGTTCGGGAT
>JBANGJ010000106.1:0-5608 GCA_037975505.1 Gemmatimonadota bacterium
CCGTAGCGGACGAAGATCGGCAGCCACAGGCGCATCAGCTCGTCCAGGTCGCCCTTGGACGCGAAGATGGCCTGTTCTGCCCGGATGCCGCCGTCGAGGTCGAGCGTCGGCGCGAGGAACACGTGGTGACCGTCGTGGGGGGTGTCCGGGCAGCTGCAGTCAGCCACCCGGACGCTGGTGAGCGTCATCAGAGGGACTCCTTTACGCGCCGAGCGTCGCCTGCTCGTTGACCACGACCGCGCGGACGGCGTAGCCGAGGTTCGAGTCGTAGAACGCCTTGTACGTGAGGGTGATCGTCGAGTTGCCACCGATCTCGCCGTCTGAGCGGCTCATCAGCCGCGCCGGGAGCCGGACGGACTGGCTGAACGGCGTCGAGCCGGTGATGATCTCGGGGCTCGTGGTGCGCACTTCGATGTACCGATCGGGGACCGGGGAGTCATCGAGGGTCGCCGCCTCGGCGATGGTCGCCGTGGTCTTGGCGAGGACGAGCTCGAGCGTGATCTCGCGCGCGCCGCGCCCGTAGCCGGCGAGCTGGAAGCGGGTGTTGGAACCGTTGGCGAACCGCTTCTGGTCGAGGTTGTTGTTGACGGTGAAGGTCATGCCGTGGACGGCATCGGTGAGCTTCGTGGTGCCGATCGTGCTGTACGTCGAATCGAGGTAGAACTCGGTGTCAGCGCCGTAGACCCAGTTGGGCTGGGCGTCGATGGTGATGCCGCCGGTTGGGCCTTCGCCGATCCGGGCGCGAGCGCCGAGCAAATCCGCGTTGACCTGGAACGCGCCGAGGTCGTCGCCGAACGAGAGCTGCAGCTGGTTGATGACCTCGGAGCCGAAGATGATCTCGTCGGTCGTCTGGTCGTCGCCCCAGTAGTCGGTCAGGTACGCAAAGTCATCGGCGGTGAGGGACGCGGCCTGGAAGGTCCACGTCTTGGCAGCGCCGCCGCCGGTCGGGGTGACGCCGCCCTTGAGCGTGGCCGCCCACAGGATCTGGGCGTCGTTGAAGGCTTCGGAGCCTTCCCACGTGCCCGTGTACTGGCTCGCCCCGGCATACGGCGCGAGGACCGGATCGAGCGACCCCACGTCGACGTCGGGATCGGTGCGCGCGGGGTCGATGACCAACGCGCCGCGGTAGGGCAGCTGGCGGGTGGCCGGGACGTTGGACGAGAACGACGCCTGCAGCCCCACCAGGTGTCGTCGGAACCGAGTGAAGCCTGCGATAGGCATGCTCGCTCAACCCTTTCTGCCCTTCCGGGGCAAACGAATACGTGGGCGGTGAGCGCCTAGATGGTTAGGTGCGACCCTCTTGGATCGACAGGTTCCCGAAGGTGAACCGGACGGCCGGTCGCAGTTGCTCCCCGATCTGCTCGTCGTAGTCCTCGACGGACATCTGGTCCCAGATGGTCCCGGTCACGACGTGCGGGGAGGCGGTGAAGTGGTCGACGAGGGCGTCCACGAGGGCGTCGAACTCGTCCATGTGCTCGCCGTTGAGCCGGTATTCGCCGACGACCGACACAGAGGGCGTCATGGTCCGCGTCCGAACGCCAGAGGTGTGGGTGATGCTCTCCGCCCGACCCTCGACGAACGCGATCGGGTAATCCCCGGTGAACCCTTCGGGGCGGGCGCGATGGACCGACCGCAGCGACGTCGGGTTGGCCGTCTGGAAGGCTTCGAGGATGGTTACGAGGCCCGCGGCGACGTCGGCCCGGAAGGTCGTGGTCATGCCGCGCGGTTCCAGCGGTCGATGATGTCGGCCTTGAGCTTCGTGCCCTTGATGGCCTTCTGGACGCCGGGGCGCAGGAATGGCGTCTTGGCCCGGCCCCTGACACTGCGGGCGAACGCCCAGCCTGCCAGTTCACGCCCGCCGCTGGTCCGCGATCGCCCGGTGAGGCGCACGGCCCCGGTGCGCCAGGCAAGCACCTTGGCGCGCTTGGGCACGATCTTCTTTCGCTTCGGGCCGTACAGGCCCGTGCCTTCCTCGACGTAGCGCGAGTACGGCGCGCGGGACACGACCAGCGCGGACGTGTCCGACAGGGCACCGGGCGCGATGTTCCGCCCGAGGAAGCCTGTCTTGCGGATGGGCACGGTGAGCCGCTTCGCCTCAGCCACGCTGGCAATCTGGGCGCGCCGCAGCGTCTCGCGGTTGTCGGCGATGGCGTCCAGCCGGCGGTTCAACTTGTCGAGGCCGATGAGACTCATACCGCGGTGACCGCGGTGCGGATGCGCCAGTTGTTGACGAACCGCTGGTAGCGGTCCTCGAGCTCGGCGATGTCCACGGGCGAGCCGTTGGCCGTGCTCACGACGCCAGATGCGCCCGACTTGGCCTTCCAGAACATCGCCGCGGCAAGCTCGGTGACGGCCTGCTTCACGTCGAGCGGGGTGGCCGGGTGGCCGACCGTGCCGCTGATCTGCAGGTCGTTGGGCATCCCGCCCCGGCGGTCGAGCATGTCGAGGTTTTTGTCCCACCATTGGGGATCGGCCTTGTACCACGCGCCCGTGCGGTCGTACTGGCGGATCTGGATGGTCGTGGACACCTCGGGATTGCGCCGGTCCTGGAGCATCCAGTAGCCGGTGTTCTCGACGAGCGCCACGCCGTTCCAGGTCACGACGCGGGTGGCGTCGCTGAACGGGCGGTCGTGGATGGTCACGCTCGCCGCGCCGTCCGTGGAGTAGTAGTGCGTCACGTTCGAGGTGACCGCGAACACGCGCGACGTGTCGCGCTCGGCCTGTATCGAGGCGTTCGAGGCGCACGACGCCAGCAGCGCATCGTCGCTGGTCCCGGTGATCTTGAGGTACGTCTTGAGTTCGTCGAGGCTGACGAGCGGCGGCATCGGACTCCTACGCGGCTACGGCAGGTTCGACGGCTGCGGAGAACAGGGCCAGGAACGACGCAGCCGCTTCGTCCCAGCTGAATGACTGCTCGACATGCTTGCGGCCCGCGCGCCCGAGCTCGGTGCGCCGGGACTTGCGGGTGAGCAGCTCGACCACGGGCTCGGTGAACCCCTTGGGATCGGGCACGGCCCAGTCCATGCCATAGGTCGAGTGGTAGCGGACGGGCTCGCCGTAGCGGTCGATGAGCGGGTCGACGAGGATGCCGCCGGGACCCACGACCTCGCGGTCAGCGGCCCAGTCAGTGACCACGACGGGCGTTTCGCACGCCATCGCCTCGGCGAGGTTCAGGCCGAAGCCCTCACCGCCCGTGGTGCTCATGTAGACGTCGGCGGCGTTCATCAGCGTCGCCATGCCCTCGGTCGGCAGGCCCCGGAAGGTCGAGTGGGCATTGGTGAGCCGGATCCGGGGCAGGTATTCGCCGGGCAGCCGCCCGATCTCCTCGTACAGCGACAGGTTGCCGTCGAGCGGGGCGCAGTGGATGACCACATCGGCCTCGGGCACGCGGGCGAAGATCGCCGGCAGCGCCTGGAAGAACGAGTGGTAGAACTTGCGCTCCACGAGCCGGTCGGAGCGGAGGATGATCTTGCGGTCGAGCGGGATGCCGAACGCCTGCTTGCACGCTTCCCGCGTCGTGAGCGTTTTGCCCTCGAAGCGGATCGGGCGGTTGAAGGCGACCGGGTAGTAGGCGGTCGTATCGACGCCGTGGTAGATCATCGGCACCGCCCGCCCGATGTGCGCCGCGATCGTGGCCGCGCCGTACTTGCTCATGGCGACCGGTGCGACTTCTTCCCAGATTCCCCGCCAGCCGACCTCGAGGTTGTCGCCCTCGATCGGGCAGTAGTGGAATACCGGCACGGAGCGCCAGGTCGGCGTGACACCCTTCGGCCCGAGATGGCCCAACAGGCCCGACATGTCCGCGATGACCAGCACCGCGTCGGGCTTCCACTCAGCCCCGAACTGGCGCCAGAAGGTGCCGTCGATGGCGGCGTTGGAGAAGTTGCCGCCGTGGGCGTCGCCGTGGAACGAGGCCGGCCAGACGCGGCCCGCGAGCGGCCCCGTGATCGGCTCGCCGCGATGGTTGACCGCGATGACCCGCACGTCTACCCCCGCTGCCACAAACCGGGTGGCGAGGTTCTCCGTGACGATCCCAAAACCTGTGTGGCTTTGGTGCCCGTAGATGAGCAGCTTCATCGGACGTGGGCCTCGATGAGCGCCCGGAGCTTGGCGGCGTCCTCGTCGAAGGACACGACCTCGCGGAACCGGGCGGCGGCGGCCTCGCACATCTGCCGATGGCGGTCGGGGTCGTTCTGCAGGCCCCGGATGATCGCCACAACCTCGTCGGTGGAGCGGCCCTCGATGTTGTACGAGGTCACGCCCTCCTGCCAGAGCGGCCCGGCGAGCTGGTTGGCGTAGTACCCCGCGTAGCCGAACACCGGACGGCCCACCGCGAACCAGTCGTGGATGACGTGGCCGAAGCCGTCCGACCAGATCTTGGTGTGCCACGCGATGTCGGCGGTGCGCATCTCGGCGGCCACGTCCGCGCAGCGCCCGATGTTGCCGCAGGCGTACTGGTCCGGCTCAGCCGAGCCATACGAGCCGTAGACCCGCCAATCGAACTCGGGGTTGTGGTCGGCGATACCCCGGAACTGCCCGTAGCCGTGGCGGTTCTCGGCGAAGCAGTTGACGAACGAGCTGATGCGGAACCGATCGTGCGGCTGCGGCGGCTCGTACCGGAAGTCAGCGAGGCTGAACTCCTGGTGGATGACGACGTTCGGCTTGGGCGGCTCCACCGGCAGCTTCGTGGTCACGATGCCGAACGAGGCGAGGTCCCAGCGGTCCTCGGCCATGTCGATCTCGGAGAAGCGGACGTTGCCGAGGTGGATGGCGAACGTCGCGCCAACTTCGCGGGCGAACCGCGCGAAGCCTTCGTGGTTGTGGGCCACGGACGCGATCACGAGGTCTGGCGGGTTGTCGCGGGCCTGCTCGAGCGTCAGCAGCTTCTGGTATCGCTCGTGGCTCTTGTCGAACCGGGTGTCGGTGTCCGAGCCCCACGGTTCGAGGTACTGGCGGGCAACCTTGTCGCCGTGCCACGTCCGCTCGAAGTTCCAGTATTCGGCGTCGAACCACTCCATGCCCATCGGGCGGTACAGGTCCCAGCCGAAGCGATCGGTGAGGGTGAGCTCCAGGCTCTCCCAGAGGTCGTGATGGTGGTAATCCGCCAAGACCCTCACAGCACGAGGTCCCATGCGCCGGTCTGCGACGCCTTGTCGGGCCGTCCGAGGAAGGCCACCCATTGCGGGCCGATGGTGTCCATGCCGAATAGGTCCACGGCGCGCTGGCGGACGCCCTGCGAGCGCAGGTGGTCCGGTTCGTTGGTCACGAGCCGTTCCAGCCAGCCACGAGCTTCCTCGGGCGTGTACGCGCCCGTGCCGGTGATCTCGCCGGCCTCGTACAGCTCCGCGAGCGGACCCCAGTTCTGCCTGTGCATCGTGACCACCGGGACACCCGAGAGCATCGCCTCGATGAGCCCGAGCGTGTAGGACGCGGGGATGGTGCCGGTGTACAGGTAGGCCCGGCACAGGCGCAGGTACTGGCGCATCCGGTCGTAGTCGAGCGTCCCGATGCCACCGGGCAGCCGTTCCGAGCCGGGACCGGCGGGCTTCGCTGGCAGATCCTTCGTTGCCGCTAGGTAGAACGACAGGCCCACGGCCTCGCCGCGTTC
>JBANGJ010000076.1:0-5116 GCA_037975505.1 Gemmatimonadota bacterium
GGGATCGGCACCGCGGACAGCGGCCGCGCCGTCGTCGAGCGCCAGCTGCTCGCGTGGGGTGCGGACAGCGCCGGCTTCGCCGTGCGGGACGGGAGCGGCCTCTCGCGCCACGACTACCTGACGCCGGAGACGATCGTGAAGGTGCTCGACGCGATGCGCCGGCACCCGGAGTTCGCGCTCTTCCGCGATGCGCTGCCCATCGCGGGCGTGGATGGCACGATTCGCACCCGAATGCGCGGGACGCCCGCGGCCGGCAATGCCCACGCCAAGACGGGGACGCTCGACAAGGCGCGCAATCTCTCCGGCTACGTGACCACGGCCGACGGGCACCTCCTGCTTGTCTCGCTGATGGCGAACAATCACGTGGTGGCGAACCGTGAGGTGGAGCGCGTGCAGGACGCGCTCCTCGCGTGGATCGCCGGCACGCCGCTCCAGGGGCGCTGATGCATTCGGTGGCGGAGGCGGTCGCGCGGATCACGGCCGCCGCCGCGGCGCTGCCGGAGGAGACGGTACCGCTCGGAGCCGCCCTCGGGCGCGTGCTCGCGGCGGACGTGATCGCCCCGATCACCCTCCCGCACTGGACCAATTCAGCGATGGACGGGTACGCCGTGCGCGGCGCTGATGTGGCGGGTGCCACCGAGGCCGCCCCCGTCGAACTCCCGGTCCTCGAGACCGTGGCGGCCGGCGCCTTCCCGTCGCGCGGCCTCCGGTCTGGCGAGGCGACGCGCATCATGACGGGGGCGCCGGTACCCGAGGGAGCGGACACGGTGATCCGCGTGGAGGACACCGACGGCGGCCTCGCCCGGGTGCGCATCCATCGGGACCGGGACGTGGGAAAGAACCTCCGGCTCCGCGGGGAGGACCTCGTGGAGGGGAACGTCGTGCTGCCCCGCGGCATCCCGATCGGCGCGGCGCAGGTCGGCATCCTCGCGTCGATCGGTCAGGCGATGGTGCGGGTGCACCGCCGCCCGCGCGTGGCGATCCTCGGGTCCGGCGACGAGCTCGTGGATCTCGACCGCTTCGACGAGGTGCGCGCCGGCCGGAAGATCGTCAGCTCCAATGCCTACACGCTCGACGCGCTGGTGCGGCTCAACGGCGGCGAGCCCATCGGCCTCGGACACGCGGCCGACACGCGCGCGGCCATGCAGGCGTTGCTTGAGCGTGCCGTGGCCGTGCGCCCCGACCTGATCGTCACCTCCGCGGGTGTCTCCGTCGGGGAGTTCGACCACACGCGAGCCGCCCTCGAGGCGATGGGGGCGGAGATGGCGCTCTGGCGGGTGCGGATGCGCCCGGGCGCGCCGGTGGGGTTCGGCCGGATCGCGGGGATCCCGTGGATCGGTCTTCCCGGTAACCCCGTCTCGGTGATGGTCACCTTCGAGCTCTTCGTGCGCCCCACGATCCGCCGCCTGCTTGGCCACACGCGGCTGCACCGCCGTCCAGTCCCAGTGACGCTCGACGAGACGGTGCGCATCGGCGCGCGCCTGACGCACTTCCTGCGAGCCGTCGTGACACCGAATGCCGACGGCACGTTGCACGCGCGGCTCACGGGCCCGCAGGGCTCCGGGATCCTGACGTCGATGTCACTCGCCAACGCCCTCCTCGTCGTGCCCGAGGACCGCGCTGAGGTCGCAGCCGGCGAACGACTCTCGGCCCTCCTGCTCACCGAGGACGCCGGCACGGCCGAGGCGTTCGCGCTGTGACCCTCGCCCTCCCGGCCGACCTCGCCGCGCTCGATGACCGGTTCGTCCTCTCGACGGTGGACGTGACCGTGGGCGGCCGGACCGTGCACCTCGAGAAGCCGCGGAACGCCGACGACCTCATCAGTGAGGCGGACTTCGTACACGACGAGCGGCTGCCGTACTGGGCCGATCTCTGGCCCGCCGCCGTGGTGCTCGCCGAGCACCTGCTGCGCGAGCGCGCGCTGCTCGGCGCAGTGCCGGAGGGCGCGCGGCCTCGCGCGCTCGAGCTGGGGTGCGGGCTCGGGCTCGTGACGCTCGCGGCGCAACTGGCAGGCTATGCCGCCACGGGGACCGACTACTACGAGGACGCACTGCGCTTCACCGCCCGCAACACCCTGCGGCACACGGGCGAGGCGCCGGCGGTCCGACTCGTCGACTGGCGCGCGCTGCCGACGGACCTCGGTCAGTACGACCTCGTGCTGGCAGCCGATGTGCTGTACGAGCGCGCCTACGCCGCCTATGTCGCCGACGCGATCGTGCGGACGATGGCACCATCCGGCCGCGCCCTCGTGGCCGATCAGGGACGCGTCGCGTTGGAGGCGTTTCTCGAGGAGGCCGCGGCACGCGGCCTCGTGATGCAGGTGGTGCATCGGGAGCGTCGCGCCGTCGTGCCCGCCGCCCCCGACGGCTCGACGCCTCACCACGTCATCACCATCTACGAACTCCGACACCCCGCGAGCTGACCCATGTCCTGGATCGGATTCTCCGGGGTCGTGTGTCTCGCGGTCTGGCTCATCCGCCGCGCGGGCGGCGACCTGCGGCGGCAGATCGCGGAGTCGCGCCGGGAACGGGCTACCCGGCGCGACTGACGGGCGGTCAGGCCAGTCGGTCGGCCACGACCTCGGCGATGTCGCGCACCGGGACCTCGGCTCCCTGCGCCTTCACCCCGTCGGCCATCATCGTCATGCAGAAGGGGCAGGCCACCGCGATCTCATCCGCCTGCGTCGCCAGCGCCTCGCTGGCCCGCTCGACGTTGATGCGCTTGCCGACCGTCTCCTCCATCCACATGCGCCCGCCGCCCGCGCCGCAGCAGAGCCCCTTGTCCTTGCTCCGCGGCATCTCGACGAGCACCACCGGCAGGGCGCGCTTGAGCGTCTCGCGCGGCGCCTCGTAGACCTCGTTGTAGCGACCGAGGTAGCAGGAGTCGTGATAGGTGAAGGTCCGCACCGGCGCGTGGAGGTCCTCGCGGATCGGCACGCGCCCCTCGGCCAGCAGATGCTCGATGTAGGTCGAGTGGTGGATGACGTCGTACTCGCCGCCGAACTGCGGGTACTCGTTGCCGAGCTGGTGGAAGCAGTGCGGGCAGGCCGTCACGACGGTGCGCACGCCGTACTTGGCGAGCGTCTCGACGTTGTCCTTGGCGAGCATCTGGTACAGGTACTCGTTCCCCATCCGCCGCGCCGGGTCCCCGTTGCACTTCTCCTCCTGCCCGAGGATCGCGAAGCGGACCCCGGCGGCCTGGAGGATGCGCGCGAAGGCGACGGTGGTCTTCTTGGCGCGGTCATCGAACGACCCCATGCATCCCACCCAGTAGAGCACCTCGGGCCGCTCGCCGCGCGCGGCGAGCTCGGCCATCGTCGGGATCTCCATCCCCTCCGCCCACTTGGCGCGGTCCCCGGGGTCGAAGGCCCAGGGCGAGCCGCTGGTCTCCATCGCCTCGAAGGCGGGCATCAGCTCCTCGGGGAAGCGCGACTCGCTGAGGACGAGGTTCCGGCGGAGCTCGGTGATCACCGAGAGCTGATCGATCGAGACGGGGCACTCGTACACACAGGCGCGGCACGAGGTGCAGGCCCACAGCTCGTCCTCCGTGATGTAGCCATCGAGGAGCGTGCGCTCGGCGACCGCGGCCGGGGCATCCGCCGCCAGCGTCGGCGCGCCACCGGCGGCCGACGTCATCCACGGCGCCTTCGCCTCGAGCCGCTCGCGGACGTTGATCATGATCTTCCGCGGGGAGAGGAGCTTCCCGGTGGTGTTGGCGGGACAGACCGCCGTGCATCGCCCGCACTCGGTGCAGGCGAAGCCGTCGAGGAGCGACTTCCAGCTCAGATGCTCCACGTCCTTCGCGCCGAACTGCTCGGCGTCGGCTCCCTCGAAGTCCATCGGGCGCAATGCCCCCACGACCCCCGGACCGCTCGTGTTCGAGAGGTACGTATTGGGCAGCGAGGCGACGACGTGCAGGTGCTTGGAGAAGGGCAGATAGTTCAGGAACCCGAGCACCAGCAGCGCGTGCGCCCACCAGAACACCTCGTGGAGCACCATCGGCGCCGGGAGCCCGGGCCCCGCCCCGAGGTGCACGAGCACGATCGCCAGCGGGTAGCTGACAGGCCGCATCCCGGCGAGATGCAGGGGCTCCGATGCGATCGCGAAGGCCTCGGTGAGGAACATCGTGACCATCAGTGCGCCGATCCAGCTGAGGATCAGGAGCGGGTCGTTCGGATGGGTCTCCGCGCCCTCGAGCCGCGGCACCCGCTTGGTGAGCCGCCGCCAGAGCGCCATCGCGACCATCGCCAGGACCACGGCCGCGAAGGCCTCCTGGCTCAGCACGTAGCCACGGTAGAGCGGCGCCGGCAGGAACGCCTCGTACCCGAACCCGGGCACGACGCCCGCGATGAGCATCTCCGTGGTGCCGGCCCCGAGGATCAGGAAGCCCCAGAAGATGAGGGCGTGCATCGGCCCCGCGATGGAGTCGCGAAAGATCTTCGACTGGAAGATCCCGACGGTGAGGAGGTTCCCGACGCGCGTCGGGACGTCGCCCCAGCGCGTGTCGTCGAGCCGCCCGAGCCGGAGATAGCCGACGAGGCGCTGGACGTTCGCGGAGAAGAAGCCGACCGCGACGACCAGGAGGAGGAGGAAGAACCCGTTCGTCGCGGTCATGGCGGTCACCCGGCGGCCTTGGCCTGCGTCACGGCAGCGGTGAGGACGGGGAGGATCTCCAGCACGTCCCCGACGATCCCGTAATCCGCCGCCTTGAAGATCGGCGCGTCCTTGTCCTTGTTGATCGCAACGATGCACTTGGAGGTGCGCATCCCCGCGAGGTGCTGGATGGCCCCCGAGATGCCGCAGGCCACGTAGAGGTCGGGGCTCACCAGGCGCCCCGTCTGCCCGATCTGGTCGGCGTGGGGACGCCAGCCGTCGTCCGTGACGGCGCGCGTGGCGCCGACGGCGGCGTTGCCGAAGGCGGCGGCGAGCGCCTCCACCAGGGCGAAGTTCGCGGCCTCCTTCAGTCCGCGCCCACCGGAGATGATCACCGGCGCCTCGCCGAGGTCGAGCTTGGTGGCGTTGCCGGCCGCCGTCTCGGTCACCTTCACCCGCGCTGCCGCAGGGTCTCCCGCCGGCGCGAGCGCCTCGACGGTGCCGGCCTTGGCGGCGGCGACCGG
>JBANGJ010000108.1:0-2513 GCA_037975505.1 Gemmatimonadota bacterium
TTCGCCGGTATCGCCCTCGGCCCGATGCTGCTCGGCCACACGGGGTTCAACTGGTCGCTGCGCTACGTGCCGGCCTACGTCGTGAGCCTGGTCATCCTCGGTGAACCGGTGGGCGCAACCATTCTCGCGGCGCTCCTCCCGGGCATCGCCCAGCAGCCGGGAGGCTGGACCCTGCTGGGCGGCGGCATCGTGCTTGGCGGCCTCGCGGTGGGGTCGCTGGCCGAGCGGCGGTAGATTCCGGGTATGTCCCGCCTCGTCCCGCCGGCCGCCATCGTCGACATCTCGCGCACGCTCGAGCGCGCCGGCCACGAGGCCTGGTGCGTCGGCGGGGCCGTGCGCGACGCCCTGCTCGGCATCGCGACGCTCGACTGGGATGTGGCGACCAGCGCCCGGCCCGAGGAGGTGCAGCGGCTCTTCAAGCGCACCGTCCCCGTGGGGATCCAGTTCGGCACGGTGGGCGTGCTCGACCGCGACGGCGTGTTGCACGAGGTGACGACCTTCCGGCACGATGTGGAGACGGACGGTCGCCACGCGGTGGTGCGGTTCGGCGCGTCGTTGGAGGAGGATCTCGCGCGCCGCGACTTCACCGTGAACGCCATCGCCGTGCACGCCGAGCGGCTCGAGGTGCGCGATCCCTTCGGTGGTCGCGCCGATCTCGAGGCGCAGGTGATCCGGTGCGTGGGCGAGCCGCGGGAGCGGATGCGGGAGGACCGGTTGCGTGCGCTGCGGGCCGTGCGCTTCGCGGGCCGCTTCGGGTTTCGTATCGACCCCGCGACCTGGGACGCCATTCGGGAGAGCGCGCCGCACCTCGGGCGCCTGTCGATGGAGCGCGTGAAGCAGGAGCTCGAGAAGGTGTTGGCGCAGGTGGCGCGGCCGGGAGCGACCCTCGAGCGGTACCGGGAGGCGGGGATCCTCGACGCGTTGATGCCGGTGCTGGCGGCCGCGCCGGTCGCGCGCTTCGCCGCCCTGGACCACCTGCGGCCGACGGCGCGGGCGGCGCGCGCCGTCGAGCGCGTGGCGCTGCGGCTCGCGGCCTGCCTTGCGGAGCCTGGTGCGCCGCCGCCGCGCGATCTGGAGCGCACCCTCAAGGCCCTCAAGTTCAGCAACGCGGAGGCGAGGCTCGCCGTGGCGATGGCGCGTGCCCTCGGGGCGCTGGCCTGGCCGCTGGGCGACTGGGACGACGTAACCCTGCGCCGGGCGGTGGCGGCGGTCGGGCGGCTGGATGTGCCGGCGGTGGCGCGGCTCTGCTGGGCGCGCCAGACGGCGGAGCTCGAGGCGCAGGGCGCCGATGCCATCGCACGCACCGCCGCGCGGCGCGCCGGGGTGGCGCTGTACCGTCGCGCGCGGCGGATGGCCTGGCACGATCCGCTCGCCATCGGGGATTTGGCGGTGGACGGGGACGATCTCCGCACGGCCGGGATCACCGAGGGGCGGGCGATCGGCGAGACGTTGCAGCGGCTGCTCGACGCCGTGCTCGAGGACCCCGCTCGCAACACGCGGGAGAGCCTCCTGGCGCTCGCCCGGGCCTCGTGACCGTCAGGTCGGCATGACGCGTGCTCCTGCGCTCGTCGTGGATGCGCGGGCGCCGTTCGGCTCCGGCCTCGGGCGCTATCTGCGCGAATCCGTCGTGGCCCTGTCGCGGCTCGACCGGTTCCGCGAGATCGTGCTCGTCGGTCCGGCGGATGCGCTCGAACCCGTCGTGACGCGAATGACGGGGCCAGTCCGGGTGCTGGACGCGCCACGTCCGCGGTACGACCTGCGGTTCCCCCGCACGTGGGGTGCGCGGTTGCGCGAGGCCGATGTCGGCGCGGACGCCCTGACCTGGTTCCCGCATTGGGACGGGGCCTGGGTGGGGCCGTGGCAGGGTGCGGGCGCATCGCGCGCGCCGGCGCCGGTCACCACGCTGCACGATCTCATCCCCCTCCGAGGCACGGGCCTCGCCGGGCGCGCCAAGGCCCTTGTCGCGGAGGCGTGGATGCGGCGGATGGTCGCGGCCAGCCGCGTGCTCGTCACGGGGAGCGCGCACACGCGGGGACAGTTCGCCGACCGCTTCCCTGGGTCGGCGGAGAAGCTGCGGGTGATCCCGCACGGCGTGGCTGAGGTCTTCGCGGCGCGGCTGTCGGATGTGGGCGCACCGCGCGCGCGCGTGGCGGGAGGCCCCGAGGCCGATGGCGCGCCATATCTCCTTTGCGTGGCGAACAAGAAGCCGCATAAGCGGCTCGAGGTCGCCATCGAGACGCTGGCGCATCTCAGTGCGACGGACCCCACGCTGCGGCTCGTGCTCATCGGTGAACGGTTCGACCACGGGGCGCGGCTCCGCGCGGTGGCAGAACGGTGCGGAGTCGCGGCGCGCGTGGACGACCTCACGGGGGTGTCGGACGCGGCGCTCGTTGAGTGGTACGCGGGCGCGTCGGCCGTGCTCGTGCCGTCGCGCGAGGAGGGCTTCGGCATGGTGGCGCTCGAGGCGATGGCCTGTGGGGCGCCCGTGGTCGCGGTGGCGCACCCCCCGATCC
>JBANGJ010000112.1:0-2758 GCA_037975505.1 Gemmatimonadota bacterium
GGACTTCAGGAGGAACTCCGACGACCCGTTCAGCACCCAGATGAAGGGGCGCATCAGCCAGGCGAAGGCGAGGATCGGCGGGGCGAGCCACTTGGCGAACGCCTCGGGATGATTCAGCGAGAGCGCCCGGGGGGCGAGCTCGCCGAGGACCACGTGCAGGTAGGTGACGATCGTGAGGGTGACGCCCGCCGCGATGCCCACCCGCACGCCGACGTCGAGTGCGAGCGGCAGGGCCACGAACCAGTGCGCCAGCGCCTCGCCGAGCGCGGATTCCGCCACCCAGCCGAGCCCGAGGGAGGCGAGGGTGATCCCCAGCTGACCGGCGGAGAGGACCCGCGTGAGGTTGGCGCGGGAGGTCGCGACGACCGCGAACCGGGCGAGCGGGTCGCCGGCGCGGACCATGGCTTCGAGTCGGGACCGGCGGGCCCGCACCAGGGCGAACTCCACCGCCACGAAGAAGGCATTCAGGGCCAGCAGGGCGGCGATGGCGAACAGGCGGGCGATCACGCGCGAAAGCTACCGAGGCCGCGCGCGGCCTCGCCAGTCAGCGGCGTGTCGTCGGGAGCGCCGCGTCTGGTCAGCGCACGCGCGGCGGTGCATCATCTGGTTCACAGCCCTGTTCGATCTCCGCCCTCACCCGCCGGTCACCCCGTCTATGGCCTCCATCGACAAGCTCCTTGCCGTGATGCTCTCGAACCACGCCGACTCGCTCGTCCTCAAGGAGGGGGAGCCGGCGGTGATCACGGTCGAGGGGCAGGCGAAGCCCGCCACCAAGCCCCTCACGGCGCAGCAGGTGGGGGCGCTCGTGCGCGAGATCGCGTCGCCCGCGGCGCAGCAGGCGCTGGACGCGCGGCAGCCCACCAAGTTCCGCTACACTGGCGAGGACCGGACCTTCGTGGTGCGCGCGATGCTGCAGGGTGACACGATGGTCGTGGACGTCTCGGTCGATGCCGAGGCCGAGTTCAAGCGGGCCACGGGGACCTTCCGGGCGATCGATCCCGACGCGGGCCGGGGCGGGGAGGCGATCCCCGACGTCCGGACCGCGGCCGGGGACCCGGGCTCCGCCAAGGCGGCGATGGAGAAGCTCCTGACGATGCTCGTCGAGCACGGCGGCTCCGACCTGCACATGCGGGTTGGGGAGCCGCCGATCCTCCGCAAGAGCGGGGAGATGGAGCGGATCGCCGGCCAGTCCAAACTCGACGGCACGGCGATGGAGGCGCTGCTCTCGTCCATCATGCCGGAGCGGAACACGCGCGAGTTCGCCGAGACCAACGATACGGATTTTGCGCACGAGATCACGGGGGTCGCGCGCTTCCGCGCGAATGTGCTGCGGGACCGGAAGGGGATGGCCGCGGTCTTCCGCGTGATCCCGAGCACCATCGTCACCGCCGACGCGCTCGCGGTCACCCCCGAGGTGCAGAACCTCTGCTATCTGACCAAGGGGCTCGTGCTCGTCACCGGCCCGACGGGGTCCGGCAAGTCGACCACGCTCTGCGCGCTGGTGGACCTCGTGAACCGGTCCCGGTCGGACCACGTGATCACGATCGAGGACCCCATCGAGTTCGTGCACGAGAACAAGAACTGCATCGTGACGCAGCGGCAGGTCGGGGTGCACACGGGGTCGTTCAAGAGCGCGCTTCGGGCGGCACTCCGCGAGGACCCGGACATCATCCTGGTCGGTGAGCTCCGCGACCTAGAGACGGTGAGCATCGCGATCGAGACGGCGGAGACGGGCCATCTCGTCTTCGGCACCCTGCACACGACCACCGCGGCGAGCACCATCGACCGCCTCATCGACCAGTTCCCCGCCGACCGGCAGGAACAGGTGCGCACGATGCTCTCGGAGTCGCTGAAGGGGGTGGTGTCGCAGGTGCTCTGCAAGAAGATCGGCGGCGGGCGCGTGGCCGCGCGGGAGATCCTCCTGGTGACCCCGGCGGTGTCCAACCTCATCCGTGAGGGGAAGACCTTCCAGATCCCGTCCATCATGCAGACCTCGAAGAAGCTCGGGATGATCACGATGAACGACACCCTGCTGGACCTGGTGGAGCGGAAGCTGGTGGAGCCGAAGGAGGCCTGGATGAAGTCGGTGGACAAGGCGTCCTTCGTGGCCAGCCTGAAGGCGAAGGGGGTGGATACCTCGTTCGCGGACGCGGAGAAGGACGGGGTCCCGGGGGGCGCGCCGAAGGCCGGGAAGAAGTAGCCGGCGACCCCCCCCGAGGGGGCGCAGGGGGGGCCGTCCGGAACGCCGGGCGGCCCCCCTGCCTTCATTCAACGAGGCCCCACCCATTAGCTTTCAAGGCTATGAAAATTCGGAACATCGCCATCATCGCGCACGTCGACCACGGCAAGACGACCCTCGTGGACCAGATGCTCCGGCAGGCCGGGGCCTTCCGCGAGAACCAGGTCGTCGCCGAGCGCGTGATGGATTCCAATCCGCTCGAGCGGGAGCGCGGGATCACCATCCTCGCGAAGAACACCTCGATCCACTGGGGTGACACCAAGCTCAACATCGTCGACACCCCGGGGCACGCGGACTTCGGCGGCGAGGTGGAGCGGATCCTCCGGATGGTGGATGGCGTGCTCCTCGTGGTGGACGCCTTCGACGGGCCGATGCCGCAGACGCGCTTCGTGCTCCGCAAGGCGCTCGCGCTCGGGCGCACCGTCATCATCTGCATCAACAAGATCGACCGGCCGGGCGCCGACCCGATGCGCGTCCACGAGGAGGTCCTCGATCTCCTCATCGAGCTCGAGGCGAACG
>JBANGJ010000115.1:0-3193 GCA_037975505.1 Gemmatimonadota bacterium
CCGCCGATGAAGTTCTGGAAGGTCGTCATGAGGGAGGAATCTATCGGTCGCGCGCCAGGCCGTGGCGCTCGATCTTGGTGTAGAGGTTGGACCGCGGCATCTCGAGGGCCCGCGCCGTCTCCGCGACGTTCCACTCGTGCCGACGGAGGTGATGGAGCAGGAACGCGCGCTCGGCGGCGGCCTTGAACGCGTCCCAGGTGGCGCACTGTTCGAGTCCACCCATTGACCCGCCCGCCTCGCCCGACCGCGCCCCGACCAGCCGGTCCACATCGGCGGCGGTCACGCGCGGGCCGGCAGCGAGGATGAGCAACCGTTCCACGGTGTTACGCAGCTCTCGCACATTGCCCGGCCACTCGAGCGCGGCGAGCCGATCCACCGCGGTCGCATCGAAGGGACGCGGCGCCACGCCGCCCGCCTCGGCCAGGCGCTGGGCGAAGTGCGTCACGAGCATCGGCACGTCGTCGCGACGCTCGCGCAGGGCTGGCACCTGGATTGGGACCACGTTCAGCCGGTAGAACAGGTCCTCGCGGAATCGCCCCGCCGCGATCTCGTCGGGCAGGCGCTTGTTCGTCGCCGCGAGGACGCGCACGTCCACGCGCCGCGCCTGCCGCCCCCCGATGCGGGTGACCTCGCCGTCCTCGAGCACCCGCAGCACCTTGGCCTGGGCGGCGGGCGACATGTCGCCGATCTCGTCGAGGAAGAGCGTCCCGCCGTCGGCGAGCTCGAACTTCCCCGGGCGGTCCTGGATGGCCCCCGTGAACGAGCCCTTCACGTGGCCGAAGAGCTCGCTCTCGATGAGCTCGGCGGGGATCGCCGCGCAGTTCACTGCGATGAAGGGGGCGGTCGCGCGCGGCGACCGCGCGTGCAGCGCGCGCGCGACGAGCTCCTTGCCGGTGCCGTTCTCCCCCGTGATGAGCACGCGAGCGCCCGTCGTCGCGACCCGCTCCACCTGCGCCGCGAGGGCCCGCATCACCGCCGACCCGCCGACGAGCTCGCCGTGACGCTCCACCGCCTCACGGAGCCGCGCATTCTCGTCGCGCAGGGCGAGATGCCCGAGCGCGTTGCGCAGCGTGACGAGGAGCCGGTCCGTGTCGAGGGGCTTCTCGAGGATGTCGTAGGCGCCGCGCTGCGTGGCCTCGACCGCGTCGCTGATCGTCGCGTGACCCGAGATCATCACCACCACGGCTGTCGGATCCGCCGCGCGCAGCCGCGTCAGCGTCTCGATGCCGTCGATCCCCTCCATCTTGACGTCGAGGAAGGTGAGATCCGGGTGGAACTCGGCGGCGACGGCGAGCCCGTCCAGTCCCCGCACGGCGGCCCGCACCTCATACCCCTCGTACTCGAGCAGCTGCACGAGGGCATCGCGCACGCCCTCGTCGTCGTCGATGATGAGGACGCGACGGCTCACGCCACGCTCCGCCCCGCGGCGGGGCGCTCCACGAGGCGCACCGCGCGCAGGTGCCCCGCCCCGTCCCGAACGCGGACCGTGATGTCCGGCCGGCGCAGGGCCGGCATCTTGATGGGGATCCGCTTGCGGACCTCGGGCCACCAGCGGTCCTTGGTCGCGTAGCCCCAGGCACCGAGCGCGATGAGCAACGCCCCGCAGCCGATTCGTCGTAGGCAGCCGAACATCAGGTCACCCCCGCCAACACGTTGAGCGCCCCGGAGCGGAAGGGCGCGAACTCCACCTCGGTGAAGCCGGCCGTCTGCACCGCCGCCGTGGCGGCGGCGTGACCGGCCCCGTGGCCCCAGTACCCCAACGCGTCCGCGTCGAGTTCCACACGTGCCCGCGCACCGAAGTGCCGCACCCGCAGGTTGCCGACCACACCGAGGGCACGCAGCGCATCCTCAGCGGACTCGACCGTTCGGAGCCGGAGCGGCGTGACGGGCGTGCCATAGGGCAGCCGCGACGAGAGGCAGGGGGAGGCGGGCTGGTCCCAGGTGGGGATGCCACGGCCCTCCGAACGGGCGCGGATCTCCGCCTTCGTGAACCCCAGGAGGGCGAGCGGCGAGCGCACCCCGCGCTCCGCGGCGGCCCGCGCCCCGGGCCGGTGGTCCCCGAGGTCGTCGGCGTTGGTCCCGTCGACCACCACCGCGAGCCCACGGGCTTCGGCGATCGGCGTGAGCCGCGACCAGAGCTCGGTCTTGCAGTAGTAGCAGCGGTTCACGGGGTTGGCGGCATAGCGCGGGTCCTGCAGCTCCTCCGTCTCCACCTCGAGCACGGGGATGGCGAAGCGGTCGGCGACCTCGCGCGCCCGCACCCACTGCGCCTCGGGGTAGGAGGCGCTCCGCCCAATCACCGCGAGCACCTGCGTCGGCCCGAGGGCCTCG
Source organism: Gemmatimonadota bacterium (assembly GCA_037975505.1). Lineage (GTDB taxonomy): Bacteria > Gemmatimonadota > Gemmatimonadetes > Gemmatimonadales > Gemmatimonadaceae > Pseudogemmatithrix. The sequence continues at coordinate 2,332 of JBANGJ010000115.1, forward strand.
AGCGCGACACACGCGAGGTAGGCGGAGTCCACCCCACCCGAGAACCCGATCAACGCCGAACCATGCGTGCGGAACCACGCGAGGAGCGCGGCCTCGCGATCCATCCCCGGCGGAGTGGTCGCCGCGGCCTCGGGCAGGGGGTCGGTCATCCCTGAAAGGTACTGTCCCCCTCCGCCCGAAAGGACAGCGCCTCCGACAGGATCCCGACGTCCACCACCTCGACGCCATCGAGATCGGCCACCGTACGGGCGACCCGGAGCGTGCGGTGGTAGGCCCGGGCGGAGAGCCCCAGCCGCTCCACGGCGCGTTCGAGACAGCGCCGGGCCGCGTCGTCGAAGCGGACCTGCTCCCGGATCCACCGCCCAGGCGCCTCCGCATTGAGCCGCACCCCCGGCAGCTGACGGAAGCGTTCGGCCTGCCGAGCCCGGGCGGCGAGCACGCGGCCCCGGATGACCGCGCTCGTGTCCCCCGTCGCCGGCGTCGCCAGGGCCGTCGATGGGACCGCGTCCACCTGCACGTGCAGATCTATGCGATCGATGAGCGGCCCCGAGAGGCGGGCGCGGTAGCGGGCCATCTGGTGCGCCGAGCACTGGCAGCGACCGGTCGCATCGCCGTGCCGGCCGCACGGGCAGGGATTCGCGGCGCCGACCAATTGAAATCGCGCGGGGAACCCGACCGCGCCCGCGGCCCGGGAGAGCACCACGCGTCCGTCCTCGAGGGGTTGGCGCATCGCGTCGAGCACGTGGCGCGGTAACTCGAGGAGTTCATCGAGGAACAGGACGCCGCGATGGGCGAGGCTCACCTCACCGGGGCGCAGCACCGCGCCGCCCCCGATGAGTCCCGCGAGGCTCACCGTGTGATG
>JBANGJ010000139.1:0-10454 GCA_037975505.1 Gemmatimonadota bacterium
CGTCAGCTTGACGTGTCCGACGAGGAGATCGTCGACAAGTGCATCGAGGCGATCGTCGAAAGGGGGGCGGACATCCTCCCCGAGGGAACAGATAATTTCGCACTGATCGTCGCCCGCGGCACTCGTTGGATCAACGCGCTTCGCGTGCGTGGCGACGTGGACCCAGAGCGCCTCGACGCGCTTCGGATGTATGTCGTCGCGGCGGAGCGGCTAGCGCGCCGCGCGAGCGATGCTGCTGCGCCGCCAGGCGGCGGCGGCGCGCTGGCAGATGGCACGCCCCCGTCGCCGTCGCCGTCCCCACCCACGCCAGGCGCCGAGCCGCCGGCCCCGATCGTGTGAGGTCCCATGCCGACCGTTCAGAGTGAGACCGCCGAGACTACGCGCGCCGAGGTGAGCGACGCGGCGCTCGAGGACGCCGAGCTGTACGCGTTCGCTGAGGCGCTGCGTGTTGAATCGGACGCAGACGAGGACGCCGAGGCTGCCGGCGACACGCCGGACGCGCCGCCTGTCGCGGCCAAGCGACGCCGCCCTTCGGCGCCAGAGCCGGAGTCTGGCGCAGACGCAGACCCGCCCGAGGACGGGGACGCGCCGGCGTCCGAGGGCGCCCCGCCCGAGAAGGGCGCCGCCAAGGCCAAGCTTCTCCGCTTCCTCGAGCGCCAGGAGCGCGAGCACCGCTCCCGTGGCGACTATGAGCGGCGAGCGAGCGAACTCGAGGCGGAACGGCGGGCACTCGCTGAGGCGCGCGAGCAGGCAGCCGCTGCGCAGCGGCGCGCCGAGGAGATGGCGCGGAAATTCCGCGAGTCGCCTATCGAGGCGGCCCGCGAGGCGGGCATCGACCCAGAGGCGCTCGTGCAGGGCGCCACGCGGGAGCTCTCGCCGGAGGCGCGCATCTACGCGCAGGTGCACGGGCTCGAGCGTCGCCTGACCGAGACCGTGCAGGCCTTCGAGGCCCGCATGAGGGCGCACGAGGAGGCCAAGAAGGCCGAGGAGGCGCGGTACCACGAGCAGGCGCGCGCGGCAGAGGAGCGCGCTTTTGTGTCGCAGGCCGCGGAAAAGGCGCCACAAGCGCGCTTGCTTTTTGCCAGCGATCGTGCATTGCTTCGGGAGGCGTACGAGGTGATCGAGACATGTCGCGCTCGGGGGCTGCCTGTCCCGACCAACGACGAGATCCTCGAGTACATCGAGTACCAGGCGGCGCGAGAGATCGCCCGCATCCGCGGCAGCGACGCGGCATCAAAGGCCACCCCGCCGGCCCAGCGAGCACAAGGCGGATCCCTCCCCAGCTCTCGGCTCGCGTCCGAGCGACGCGGTGGCCCTCGGCGGTATGAGGAGCTCTCGGCAGACGAGCAGGATGCCGAGCTCTATTCCTACGCCGGGAAGGTGATGCGGGAGGCGCGCACGCGCACGGCGGCCAAGCGGCCAGCGACGCGCGACGCAGACGACGATTGACCTGCTCGGGGGTGAGCCACGATGGCAAACGAGACGACTCTCACGACCGCCGGTGCGATCATCACCAAGCGGTATGACAAGGACGTCCCCAAGGCGGTCCAGGAGGAGTTCCCGGCCTTCAACTCGATCTCGAAGTTCGAGCAAGAGTTCGGCGAGAGCTTCTACCTCGCCGTGATGGGGGAAAACCCGCAGGGCGTCAGCTCGACGATCGAGAACGCCCTGACCGGGATGTACAACGCGAGCTACTCGCGGTTCGAGCCGAGCGTCGTTGAGGTTTCAGGCCTCGTGCGCATCCGGAACAACGTGCTCCGGCGCGCGAAAACGCCTGGCGCGCTAGTGGACGTCCTGAAGAACGACTGCGACGGGATGCTGCGGCAGCTCATGCAGGACCAGACATGCGACATGTTCGGGGACGGGTCGGGCGTGCTTGGCCGCATCTCGAGCGGGCAGGGCTCGACGACGATCACGCTCACCGTAGCGAGCGACGCGATTAAGTTCTCCGTCGGGATGCTGCTTAAGGGCGTGGACGCTCGCACGACGAGCGCGACGGTTAGGTCCGGGTCGGCGCGCGTGACCGCTGTGGATCCGATCGCCGGTACCGTGAGCACGACGGGCAGTAATTGGAACAGCCAGATCACGTCGCTGGCCGCGAACGATTACCTTGTCCGCGCAGGCCGCGAGGTCGGCGCCGTCACGGCGAGTACTTTCGCATGTCCTACGGGATTCAAGGCGTGGCTCGAGGGCGGGACGGCTCCGGCCTCGCTTTGGGGGCTGACGCGCACGACGAACCCAGCGAAATACGCGGGCACGAAGCTGGATTGCGCGAACAAGCCGCTGGAGGAGGCCCTCATCGAGGCGGCCACGTACGCGCGCGTCTACGGGTCGGTCCCGCCCGACACGCTGTACGTGCACCCGCTCGACTGGGCGGACCTCGCGAAGACGGTCTCGAGCAAGGTGCAGATCACCAAGACGAGCTTCACGGGGTCGAAGGGCGGGATCGGCTTCAAGGCGATCGCCTACGACTCGCCGCACGGCGAGATCACCGTGATCGACACCCCGTTCATCGACAGGAACGAGGCCGTCCTCTGCAAGAGGAAGCTTGCGACGTGGCACTCGGCTGGCCCCTCGCCACGGCTGCTCAAGGACGGTGACGGGCAGGACATCGTGCGCGTCGTGGGAACGAGCTACCTCGAGGTGCAGTTCGGTTCGGACTGCCAGTTCTCGTACCGGCAGCCCTACTCGGGTGTCCGCATGACCAACTTTGGCGCGTGAGGGAGGTGTCACGTGGAAGGTGTTACCTACCCGATGAACGCGTTCCGGAACGGGGTGTTCCTCGGGGACATCTCTTTCTCGCCGAACGGAACGTCGACGCCGGACAGCACGTACACACGAGGCTCGTTGAAGGGTCTCGTCTCGACGATCACGTACTCGGCAACTGGCAAGTACGTGGTCACGTTCACGTCGAAGTTCAGGTTCCCTGCGACGCCCAACTTCAAGGTTGGGCGGCACATCGAGGACTTGACGAACTGGTTCGACGCGGTGGTGCTCGGCTCGTACGACTCGACAAACCGCCAGCTCACCATTCAGACGCACCGATCTGGCACCGCTGGCGGTGCGGGCGGGGCTGCCGTGCAGGCCTCGAGCGGCGCCGCGCGCATCACGCTCGCGGTCTACGCCGTGAACAGCGGGGTTCGCAATGGCTGATGCCATGAAGCGGCCGAAGCTCGCATCTCTGCTCGAGGCCCCGGACGCAGAGGATGAGGCCTCCGCGTCCGAGGATGAGAGCGGGGACGACGAAGGCAACGGGAGCGACGCCACGATCGGGGCGGCGCTGCGCGAGGCGCTCGACGGCGGCAGCGATGCCGACCTCGGCGCGGCGCTGAGGATGGCCGTCAAGGCGTGCCGGTACTGACCGGGGAGGTGGACGGTGGGCGCGACGGTGACGCTCCAAGCGCTTCGCGAGCGGGCTCTGAGGCTGGCGGACGTGTCCGCCGACGAGTTCCGCTCCGCCTCCGACGTCAACGGGCTCGTCAACGCGCACAAAACGGCCGTCTACGACCGTCTCGTCGCGTGCGCGCGCGACTACTTTACGCAAGACTGGACGATTACCATCACGCCCGGGACCTCGCGCTACCAGCTGCCCAGCCCGTTCCGGGCACTTTCCGAGGTGTACGAGCTGATCGACGGGCGGAAGCGCCGCCTGCCCGAGGTGCAGGCGGGGCGCCTCGGCGAGTGCGCCGACCCGAGCGGCGGCACGGTGGTCGTGGAGTACATCCCGAACCCCGCCGAGCTTGTCGCGGACGGCGACACCTTCGATGTGGCGATCGGCGGCGCTGACGAGCTGGTCGTGGCGCTCGTCGCGCGAGACCTTCGGATCATGCAGGACATCGGGGCGGGAGACCTGGACCGCACGATCGCCATGCTCGAGCGGCGGCTGCTCGCGGCAGCGCCACGCCGGTCGCGTGGGGTGACCTACGTGGTCGACGTCACGGCTGCCGATGAGACATGGGTCGGCTCGTCGCTCGCAGCCTGGCGGCTGCGCGGCGGGTACCTCGAGGTCTACGCCGGGGCGACGACGTGAAGCGCGCTCTATCGCTAGAGCGTACGGGTGACCGTCGCGTGGACGAGCAGTTCCGCGCGGCGGCGCGCGAGCTGGCGCAGAAAGACGAGACGCCGACGTCGCTCGCAGGCGACGCGGCTGGCCGCGCCCTTGTGACGGCCGGTGCCGTCGTGCGCGAGCCCGCGCCGTACGCCCGCGCGGCTGCGACGGCGGGGGCGCTCGAGACGCTCGGTGCCGTGGCGGGCACGCTCGCGACGATCCCCGTCCCGGAGAGCCGGGTGTGCCGCGTGTCGGCGACGGTCGTCGGGAGACGATCCGGCAACGGAGATGCACTGGCGACCGAGCTCGCGGCGACGTTCAAGCGGTCTGGGGCGGCTGCGCCCACGCAGGTCGGCGCGACGACGGTGGTCGCGGCGCACGCGGACGCGGGGGCGGGCGCGTGGGCCGTCGTTTTTGACGTGTTCGGCACCGCCGTGCGGGTGCGCGTGACAGGGGACGGGACGACACCCGTCCGGTGGGTGGGCGACATCCGAGCCGCGTCGGTGGGGTGACAGATGGCGGTCGCAAAGTCGATCATCGAGGTCCCGATCGTAGGCGGTGTGGACCAGTCCGCGGACGCGCTCGCGACGGCGCGGCCCATCACACTCGAGAACGTCGTCGAGCGGAAGACCGGCGCGCTATCGCGCCGGTATGGGTACCGTGCCGCGTCGACGATCAATGTCCGGCGTGGCGGCGGAGTGCCGCCGCAGGCGCGTGCACTGGCCACGTGTGGCGACGCGCTCGTCCGCATCTCCGATGCGGGCTACGTCGACGTCTACAAGAAGATCGGGTCAGCGTCGGACTGGATCGCGCAGGGGCAGGCAAGCGAAGCGCTTGCGGACACGGTCACGGTCGCAGCCATCCGCGACGACGTGGCGGGGCTCGGGTACTGGACGGACCCAGCCATCGCCAGCGCGGGCGGCATGACGTGGGTCGCGTACACGGTCGCGTCTGCATCGTCGATGAGCGTGAGGCTCGACGTGGTCGACGACGCGACCGGGGAGCGGGTCTTCCACGCCCCGCTTGAAACGGTAGCGCTACCCGGTGACCTGCTCCTAGCGCCTCGCGTCGTCGCGCTTGGGAATACGGTCCTAATCGCCTGGTACAAGTTCACGACGGGCACCGTGCGCGGCGTCTTCGCCGACGCGACCGCGATGACATTCGGTGGCATCGGGACCGTGGCGACGATCGGCTTGCCGTATTTCGACGTAGGCGTGGTGGACTCCACCCATTGGGTCGTCGGCTTCGTGAACGCAGGGAACAACGTTCGATGCGAGTCGGTGAACACGGCGTTCGCCGGCACCGGTGGCGTGACGCTCATGGGCGGGGAGGTCGCCGGCGACATTCGCGCGGTGAGCGTCCGGGCGATCCCTGGCGAGACGATATGGGTGGCATGGGCCCGCAACACGGGCGGCACGTACTACGTGAAGGCGGGCACCGCGAAGACGGACTTGTCTGGCATCGACGGCGGCGCAGGCACGATTGCGACAGCGATCGGCGCAGACGTTCTCAACATCGGGATTGAGCGCCTCTCATCCACGCGGGCGATCCTCGCGTGGACGAGGCGCGATGCCGGTGTCTACTGGAACGAGGCGTCGAAGGCCGGAGCGGCCGTCGGCACGCAGCACCTCACGCTGGACGCGTTTTTGCTGTCGCGGCCGCTGGCGCTGTCCGGGACGCGCGCCTACGCCTGCGTGCAGAACGTGCACGGCACGCACGGCACGCAGTTTCTTGTTGACCTGTCGGCGCAGACGACGCTGCCGGCGCTCGTCACGGCGCGCATGGTCGGCGTCGCTACGCCGCGGCGACTGAAACCCATCCGCAACCCTGGGCCCGCGGGAGCGTGGTCAACGTCACGCTACCCGCGCGGCAATGTCTCGGACTTCGCCGGTGGCGCGAGTGCGTACCGCGTGGCTGTCCCGATGGCGCAGGACGATGCCTCTGCGCACGTGGCGGTCACACGCTGGCGCTTCGATGCGCTTTGCGAGCGCACGACCTGCGAGGCGAACGGCCTTCTCCTGATCAGCGGTGGCGTGCCGCATGCGTGGGACGGCGCCTCGTGCTTTGAAGTCGACTTTGCGTACGAGCCGGACATCGATCAGTGCGCGGCGTTTACATCAAGCAATGCTGGCGGCTCGATGAGCGGCGGCGCCACGTATGGGTACATGTTCGTATTCTCGCACGTCGACGCGAGAGGGAACAGGCACCAGTCGGCGCCGAGCTCCGTGCGCTCGATCACGCTCGGCGCGGCCCACAATCGAGTCGTCGCGGCATACCCGAACCTGCACATCACCAATCGTTTTCGCGCCGCGACTAGCGACGCGAATAACGTCTTTGTCGACGTGTATCGGACCGAGGCGGATGGCCAGACGTTCTTCTACCATTCGTCGTTTGCGAACGCCGAGACGCTCGGGGGAGTCGCGTTCACGGACACGACGGGCGATGCGACGCTGCGGCTCAGCTCGCAGTACACCACGGAAGCGGTGGCGCAGACGATCCCGCCGAGCGCCGCCGTCGTAGCCTGGTGGAAGGGCGCCGTCGTGCTCGGGGCGACCGACGACGGCTCGCTGTATTTCAGCAAGCCGGCCCTTCCAGGCGAAGGCGTCGGCTTTTCGGGGGCCCTCACGCAAGCGCCATTCGACGGAGGTCCCGTCGTCGACGTGGCGAGCCTCGACGGCGCCCTCGTCGTAGGCAAGGCCTCGAGCATCTGGCGGATCGACGGCGAGCCGCCTGCGGACGATGGCTCGTCGTCCCTCACGAGCCCGGTGCGCGTGCCGGCGTCGTACGGATTCGCCACGTCGACGGGGACGATGCTCCTGCCCGATGGCCTGGCGTTCATGTCGGAGCGTGGCCTGGCGCTGCTAGACCGCGGATTCACGGCCTCGCTGTTCGGCGCCGGCGTGGTCACGGCCGTCCCGCCCGGGACGGTTTTTGCGGGGCGCGCCGTGGTGCCCGCCCAGCAGATCGCGCGCTGGGTGCCGCGGCTAGGGACCGCCGCCGTCACGCTGGACCTGTACCACTCGAGGCTGCGCCAGGCGCCCCAGTGGACGGTGGACAGGCTCGACACGCTTGGCGACGCGCCGTGCGGCGCATGCGTGTGGAAGGGCGCCTTCTACTGGGTCGCCGCTACCGGCGAGCTATATTCCGAAGATCCGACGATCTTCTACGACACGGACGGCACGACGACGGTACTCCCGCGCGTCGACGTTCAGATTGCCTATGCGGCGCCCGCTGGGCGCCAGGGTTGGGCGCGGCTGTTTTCGGCGTCGGTACTCGCGGAGCGGCGGACCGCCGTGGGCGCGACGCTCACGATCTCCAGCGACGTCACGTCGCATGCGCGGTCGTGGACGGACGCCGAGGTCGCGGCGCTGCCCGACCAGCCGCACGCGACGATGCGCATAGGCGCGGGGACCACCCCTGGCGCCGGGAAAGCCCAGTGGTACACGATCCGTATCCAGGACGCCGCTCCGACCGCCGGCGCGCTGGGCACCGGCGAGGGCATGCTCTGGCGGAGCGTGGCCCTCGAGGTCGGTGTCCTGCCAGGTCTCAGCCGCAGGGCCCCTAGGGCCCGGAAATGAGGTCCTCATGCTCCCTCTCCTGATCGCTGGCGGAGCGCTCGCCGGCGGAGCGCTCGGCGCCCTCCCGGGCCTGACGGGCGCCGGCAAGACGAACGAACGCGCGGCCGCGCCGAAGATGGATCAGGCCGCCTTCGGCTACCACGGTGTGAGCCAGGCGGGGTGGGATGACCGCGCGGCCGAGATGCAGCGGCGCGCGGCGCCGGGCACCGACTACCGGGACGCCGCGCAGGCGCGCGGCCTCGGACTCGATGCCCGTGGCGCCCAGCTCGGTGCGCTGGACATGTACCGCGACGCCGCGATGGGCGCCGCGCCGAGCGCCGCCCAGGCCACGCTACAGCGTGGCGCGGACGCCGCGGCCGCGCAGGCGCGCTCCCTCGCGGCCAGCGCGCGAGGGACGGGCGTGCAGCGGGCCGCGGCGGGCCTCGCCGGTATCAGCGCGGCGTCGCGGGCCACGCAGGATGCAGCCGCGGGCGCGGCGGCGCTGCGAGCGCAGGAAATCGCTGCCGCGCGCGCGGGACTCGCCGGCCTCGCGAGTACCATGCGCCAGGGCGACCTGGCGCTTCAGGGGCAGGACGCCGGCCAGGCGCAGTTCCTCACCGATGCCGCGCTCCGCCAGCGCGCGATGAATGACGCCCTTACGGGGCAGGCGTGGGGTCTGGGGTCGCGCGCCAGCGAAGCCGACCAGCATGGCCGGATGCGATACCAGGAAGGATCCGCGGCAAACGATCTTGCCACGCAGCGGCTCAATCTCGGTATCGCGACAGGCAACGCCGCGGCCGACGAGCGGAACATGAACGCGATCCTCGGCGGCGCTCTTGGTGGCGCGCAGGCTGGCCTCGGCTTCTATCGGCCCCCGACCGGGGGCGTGCGATGAGCGCTCCCTACTCGCCGCGTGGGCTGGCGAGCCTGCCCATCTCGACAGAGGAGCCGCAGCCGGGGCAGGTCATCCTGCCCCCGCAGGGGGCATCGAACCCGTTTTTGGTGCCGGCGCCGGCGCCGGCGCCGTCGCAGTCGCCGTTCATCCCTGGGCCGGCGGCGCCCGTGCCCGTCCTGAGTGGCTCCGCGGCCGACGCAATGGTCGACCACACGGGCATCACCGACACTTTGTGGAAGAACATTCAGCGCGAATACGACCCAGCGAAGGACGCGCTGATCCGTAAGATCGCGCGCACGCAAGGCGCCCCCCCTTCGGGATCCACGTCGCCCGGACCTAAGCCTCCCGACGACGGCGTGAGATCGGCCGTGGACGCGTCGGGGGACGCGAGCATGGCTCGACCGGAGCGTGGCGCGGGCGTCGGCGGCCGCGACGCCATTGGTACACATGGCGGCGGGCCGCCGCGAGTGCCCGATCGATGGCAGCGTGTGTTGGATGCCGGCGCCGCCGGACAGGAGGCGGCCGAGCGCCTCGGGCAGGACGCGGCGATCGGGGCCGGCGCGAGCGCCGAGCTTTATCGCGAGCAGGCCGAGAGACTCGGAGCTCTGGAGGACGCGCGGCTGAAGCGCGAGGGCGAGCGCGCCGCCATGGCGGAGCGCGCGGGGCTCGAGGTGGACCGCGCCGCGGCCGACGCGAGGGACACGCGCATCGATCCGAACAGGGCGTGGGCCGGCGCGGATGCGGGGACGAAAATTGCCGTAGTACTCGGCGGCATACTGGGCGGCATCATGCAGGCCCGCATGGGCGGCGGGCCGAACCAGTTCTTGACAGAGGTCAACCGCATCAGAGATGAGGACATCGCCACGCAGAAGGCGGCTGTTGACCAGAAGTGGAAGGGGGTCGAGGCGAAGCGCGGCGTGTACCGCGATATGCTGGCGCGCTTTGGAGACGAGCGCGCAGCGGAGCTCGCGGCGAAGGTCGCGCTCAACGAAAACATCGCAGCGAGGGCACAGCAGCGCGCCGCCGAGAACGACTCGATCACGCAGCGCGACCGAGCGCAGATGCTCTCCTCGGAGCTCGCGAAGCAGAATGAATCGCTACGTGCGAGCATCATCGATCGGATGATGGCGGTCGGCGCGCGGGCTAGCGGGGCAGCCGTCCCCGGCTCGGTGGCTGGCGCTGACGCAAAGAACCTAATCAAGCTCCCCGATGGGTCGTACGTCATCTCCTCATCGGAGGAGGGCGCCAAGAAGACGAACGCGCGAATCGCGTTCGAAAACGAGATCGGCGCGCTACAAAACCAGGCGGAGGCCGTGTTCAGGAAACACGGGCGGGCGGCGCTCGTTCCAGGCACCGCGGGGTATATGGCGCTCGAGCAGATCCGTGAGAAGGCGCTGCCGGCGCAGTCGCTAGCGACGGAGCAGGGTGTGTTGCGGGAGCACGAGCGCGGTCCGACGCTGGCCGCGCTGGGGCTCGCCCCGTCTATGCTCCGGGAGCCGCTCGAGCAGATCGCAAACGCGCGGACGAACCTTCACACGGGGTCGCGCGAGCTGATCCGCCAGCATGGGGGACAGCAGGTGCGCGCGGTGGACGTCCAGCTGCCGTCCGGACAAGTGCAGAGACAGTACATCTACGTGGCGCCAGAGGCGCCGGCGGGCCGGCAGGTGATCCCGCGAGAGAAGGAGTGACGTGGGCGCCCCCGCGTCCCCCGCCCCCGCGCCGGTCCGTGGCGTCACGGTCGTCGACGCGGCAGGGCGCCTCGGGGAGATCGACCCGAGCGAGCTCGCCGAGGCCGAGCGCGAGGGCTACCGCGTAGCCTCGAGCGCCGACCTTGAGGCGGCGCGCCAAGCGCGCTACGGCGGGCTGGGTGGTGCTGCCGCGGCGACCGGCCTCGGAGCGCTGCGCGGCGCTACGGTGGGCCTGTCGGACGCTGCGATCACCGCCCTGGGCGGTG
>JBANGJ010000144.1:0-3849 GCA_037975505.1 Gemmatimonadota bacterium
GACGCGCAGTCGGGGAGGGCCACGGACTTACGCCTTCACCGGCACGGCGCTGGCCGCGAGCTTCGCCGCGAGGCGGGTCTCGTGGCGGGCCTTGAGCACCCCAGCCTTGCGAAGGAGGGAGCGGACGGTGTCCGACGGCTGCGCGCCGTTGTCGAGCCAGTAGTTGGCGCGCTCGGCGTTGAGCTGGAGGGCCTGGTCACCGGAGCGCGGCGCGTACTGCCCGAGGATCTCGATGAAGCGACCGTCGCGCGGCGAACGGCCATCGGCGACGACGATGCGGTAGGTGGGCGACTTCTTGCGGCCCTGACGGCGGAGACGGATGCGAACGGCCATGATCTGATCCTCGTGCTGCGGGTGACGGGTCCTGCCCCGAGCTCATCGCGGGTACCGGCATCTCCGGTCCGCACTCGGGTCCTGCTCAGCGCCGTAGGGCGCTCATCTTCTTCATCATCTTCTGCATCTCGCGGAACTGTTCCAGGAAGCGGTTGACCTCGCTCACCGGCCGTCCCGACCCCTTGGCGACCCGCGCGCGGCGCGAGCCGTTGAGGAGCGACGGGTCACGCCGCTCCGCGGGGGTCATCGAGAGGACGATGGCCTCGGCGTGCTTCAGCCGCTTGGGGTCGGCCTGGCTCGCCTGCGCCAGCATCTTGCTGTTGACCCCCGGCAGCATCTTCAGGATGCTCTGCATGGAGCCCAGCTTCTGCATCTGCTTCATCGCGCCGAGGAAGTCCTGCAGGTCCATCCCTTCCTTGCGCACCTTCTTCTCGAGCCGCTTGGCCTCGTCCGCGTCGAACGTGGCCTGCGCCTTCTCCACCAGCGTGAGGACGTCGCCCTGCTGGAGGATCCGGCCCGCCATGCGGTCCGGGTGGAACTCCTCCAGCGCATCCGGTTTCTCGCCCACACCGATGAACTTGATCGGCTTCTTCGTGACCCCGTAGATCGAGAGCGCCGCGCCACCGCGGGCGTCGCCGTCCATCTTGGTGAGGATCACGCCGGTGACGCCGAGGGCGTCGTTGAACCCCTGCGCGATCCGCACCGCGTCCTGGCCGGTCATGCCGTCGGCCACGAGCAGGATCTCATCGGGCTGCACCGCCTCCTGCACACGGCGCAGCTCGTCCATCATCGTCTCGTCGATCTGGAGGCGCCCGGCGGTGTCGAGGATGACCACCCGGTCGCGCTCCTTCCGCGCCTGCTCCACCCCGGCCCGCACGATCCGCACGACGTCCGTCGTGCTGCGATCCGCGTACACCGGGATGCCCAGCTCCCGCCCGAGGGTCTCGAGCTGGTCGATGGCCGCGGGCCGATAGACGTCCGCCGCCACGAGCCGCACCGCCCGTCCCTCACCCTGCAACCGCCGCGCCAGCTTGGCCGCGGTGGTGGTCTTTCCGGACCCCTGCAACCCCACCATCAGGATCACCGTCGGGGGCAGCGTGGACATCCGCAGCCCCTCCTTCCGCTCGCCGAGCATCACCGTCAGCTCGTCGTAGACGATCTTCACCAGCTGCTGCGCGGGCTGGACCGTCTTGAGCTGGGCGACCCCCACCGCGCGCTTCTCGACGCGCTCGAGGAACTCCCGGGTGAGCTGGAAGCTGACGTCGGCCTCGAGGAGCACCCGCCGCACCTCGCGGAGGCCCTCCTTGATGTCGGCATCGGTCAGGACGCCGCGGCCGCGCAGGCGCGCGAACGTGGCTTCCAGCTTCTCGGACAGCTCGGCGAACATAGAGCCTTGAAACATAGGGACTTGGGAGCCCGAGGCCAAGGGCGGGGGGTCCGCCGCACCCGGCCCGCGAAATCGCTAGATTCTGCGCCTGTGAGCGACCACCCCGCCCCGACGCTCCCCGCCGACCTGCCGCTCCTCGCGCTCCGGTCGACGATCGTGTTCCCCGGCGGTCGACTCGCCATCCAGGTGGCCGGGCCGGAGAACCACGCGCTGCTGGCGGCGCACCCCGACGACGGCACGCTCGTCTGCTGCCTCCTCGACCCCGAGGAGGGCCCGGCTGACCCCGCCGGCCGCATCGGCGTCATCGCCCGCCTCGTCGACCGTCGGCCCGCGGAACGCGGCACCGTGCAGTTCACCCTCGAGGGGCTCCAGCGAGCCCGGGTGACGGGGGTCCGCAACGCCCCTGGGTTCCGCGTCGTGCGCGCCGAGGCGGCGCCGGACACCCTCGCGGAGGTGGCGGTGGCGCGGCCGCTGATGCACCGCATCGCCGAGGCGGCCGACGAGCAGGCGGAGCGCGACCCCGCCTTCCCCGCGGAACTGCCCGGATTGCTCCGGCGCGAGGTCGCGCGCCCCGACCGGTTCGCCGACCTCGCGGCGGCGCGCGGCGGGTTGCGGCCCGCGGAGAAGGATGCCGTCGTGCAGTGCCTCGACCTGGCGGCGCGTCTCACGCTGCTCGCCGAGCGCTTCGAGCGCGAGGCCGCCAAGGCGACGGTGCAGGAGGACGTGCGGCAGGCGACCGAGCGCCGCGTGGACCGGCATCATCGGGAGTTCTACCTCCGCCAGCAGCTGCAGGCGATCCGGGCCGAGCTCGGGGAGACGGACGACGGCGACCTCGGCGAGCTGCGCCGACGTGTGGACGCCGCGGACCTCCCCGAAGCGGTCGCCACGGAGGCCCGCCGCGAGGTGGAGCGCCTGCGCGCGCTCTCGCCGGCCTCGAGCGAGCATCAGCTGCTCCGCAACTACGTCGACTGGATCCTCGCGCTCCCCTGGCGCATCCGATCGGGGGAGAGCCGCATCACGCTCGCCCGCGTGGAAGGGGCGCTGGACGGCCGGCACTACGGGCTGCGCGAGGCCAAGGAGCGGATCCTCGAGTATCTCGCCGTGCGTCAGCTCCGCGGGGATCGTGGACGCGACCCGCAGGGGCCGATCCTCTGCTTCGTGGGGCCGCCAGGCACCGGCAAGACCTCCCTCGGCGAGGCGATCGCCGCGAGCCTCGGGCGAGCGTTCTACCGCATCTCGGTGGGTGGCGTGCGGGACGAGGCCGAGATCCGCGGCCACCGCCGGACCTACGTCGGCGCGCTCCCGGGCCTGCTCATCCAGGCGCTGCGCCGCGTGCAGGTCAACGACCCGGTGCTGATGATTGACGAGATCGACAAGATGGCCGTCGGCGGGCCGGGCGGCGATCCGACGGCGGCGATGCTGGAGGTGCTCGACCCCGGGCAGAACGGGACGTTCACGGACCACTACCTGAACCTCCCGTTCGACCTCTCGTCGGTGCTCTTCATCTGCACGGCCAACTCACTGCTCGACATCCCCCCCGCGCTGCGCGACCGGCTCGAGGTCATCCGCATCGCCGGCTACACCGTCGAGGAGAAGGTGGAGATCGCCTGGCGCTACCTCCTGCCGCGCCTCTTCGACGAGCACGGGATCACCGACCACGACCTGCAGTTCACGGACGAGACGCTCTCGCTCGTGGCCAACCGGTACGCGCGCGAGGCCGGGCTGCGGACCTTTGAGCGGCACCTCGCGGCGCTCATGCGCCGGCGCGCCAAGCGGAAGGCGGAGGGCGAGGCGGGGGCGTGGGTGCTCGACGCGGCCCGCATCGCGGAGGTGCTCGGCCCGCCCCGCTGGGCCCCGGAGACGGCGGAGCAGGAGCCGGAGGTCGGCACGGTCACGGGGCTCGCCTGGACGAGCAACGGCGGCGAGCTGATGACCATCGAGGCCCTTCGGATGCCGGGCACCGGCAAGCTGATCGTCACCGGCCAGCTCGGCGACGTGATGCGCGAGTCGGTGGACGCGGCGAGTTCCTATGTCCGCTCGCGGGCCCGGGCGCTCCGCGTGGCGGATCCCGAACTGCGGGCGACCGACCTGCACGTCCACTTCCCGGCCGGGTCCGTGCCCAAGGATGG
>JBANGJ010000153.1:0-3875 GCA_037975505.1 Gemmatimonadota bacterium
ACACGATCTTCATGTAGCGCTTCTCGCGGAGCTCGCGCGCGACCGGCCCGAAGATACGGGTCGCCCGCGGCTCGCCCTTGTCGTCGATGATGACGACGGCGTTCTCGTCGAAGCGGATGTACGAGCCGTCCTTCCGCCGCGTCTCCTTCACGGTGCGGACGACAACCGCCTTCGCCACGTCGGACTTCTTGACGGTGCCATTCGGCAGCGCGTCCTTGACCGCCACGACGACCTTGTCACCCAGGCCGGCATAGCGGCGGCGCGTCCCGCCAAGGACGCGGATCACGAGGGCCTTCTTGGCCCCCGAGTTGTCCGCGACCTTCACCACAGATTCCTGTTGGATCATCGGTCAGCTCCTCAACGCGCGCGTTCGACGATCTCGAGCAGCCGCCACCGCTTGTCCTTCGACAGCGGGCGGGTCTCGACGATCCGGACGGTGTCGCCGACCTTCGCCGAGTTCTGCTCGTCGTGCGCCTTCAGGCGCTTGGTCCGCGTCACCATCTTCCCGTACACCGGGTGCGGGACGCGACGCTCGATCGCGACCACGACGGTCTTGTCCATCTTGTCGCTCACCACCAGCCCCTGGCGCGTCTTGCGCGCCGGGCGGGCGGTCGCGGTGGAATTCACAGTCTCTGCCATCGATTCTCCTCGCGCGCGATCAGCGCGCGGCCTCCGTCGTCCCCGCCTTCTCGCGGAGCACCGTCTGCAGCCGGGCGATGTCCCGGCGGATCGTACGGAGCCGGAGCGGATTGCTCAGCGGCTCGGTCGCCCCGCGGAACCGGAGGTTGAAGCGCTCCCGCTCCAGCTCGGCCACCCGCCCGCGGATCTCGTCCGCGCTCAGGGCCCGGATCTCCTCAGCCTTCATCGGTCGACGCCTCCTCGCGTGCCACGAACTTCGTCTTGACCCCCAGCTTCGCCGAGGCGAGGCCGAGCGCCTTCTGGGCGATCTCCTTGGAGACGCCCTCGATCTCGAACAGCACCCGGCCCGGCTTCACCACGGCCACCCAGAGCTCCGGCGATCCCTTGCCCTTGCCCATGCGGGTCTCGGCCGGCTTCTTCGTGACCGGCTTGTCCGGGAAGATCCGGATCCAGACCTTGCCGCCGCGCTTGATGTGACGCGTCAGCGCCACGCGCGAGGCCTCGATCTGCCGGGCGGTGACCCACCCCGGCTCCAGCGCCTGGAGCCCGAACGTGCCGAACGCCACGGTCGCGCCGCGACGGGCGAGCCCCGTCGTGCGGCCCTTGAACATCTTGCGGAACTTGACGCGCTTCGGTGCAAGCATCTCTCAGTCCCCTCCCTTACGCGTCCGAGGAGTACGTGTTGCCACGACGCCCCTCGACGACCTCACCCTTGAAGACCCACACCTTCACACCGATCGTGCCGAAGGTGGTCTTCGCGGTCGAGGTCGCATAGTCGATGTCCGCACGGAGGGTGTGGAGCGGCACCCGCCCCTCATGGTAGCCCTCGACGCGCGCGATCTCGGCGCCGCCGAGGCGGCCCGAGCACTTCACCTTGATCCCCTCCGCGCCCATGCGCATTGCGCTCTGCACCGCGCGCTTCATCGCGCGACGGAACGAGATGCGCTGCGCCAGCTGCGCGGCGATGTTGTCGGCGACGAGCTGCGCCTCGATCTCCGGGCGCTTGATCTCCTCGACGTTCACGCCGACGTCCTTCCCGGTCAGCTGCTGGAGCTCGGTCTTGAGCTCCTCGACCGCCTGCCCCTTCTTGCCGATCACGACGCCCGGACGGCCCGTGTGGATGGTCACGACGACCTTCCCCGGCTTCCGCTCGATCGTGATGTCGGCGATCGCGGCCCCGCCCAACCGGGCCTTGAGGTACTTCCGGAGCAGCGCGTCCTCCTTCAGGAGCGCCGGGAAGTCCTTGGTGGCGTACCAGGTCGAGCGCCACGCCTTGGAGACGCCCAGGCGGAAGCCGATCGGATGAGTCTTCTGTCCCATTATCGCCCTTCCTTCTCGGCCACGACGATCTCGACGTGGCTGGTTCGCTTGATCATCGGCGTCGCCCGGCCCATGGCCGCCGGCGTCCACCGCTTGAGCTTCGGTCCCTCGTTCACGATCGCGTGCTTGACGTAGAGCGCGTCCACGTCGAGCGCGGCGTTCGCCGAGCGCGCCGCCTGCTCCGCATTGGCCACCGCCGAGGCGAGGACCTTCGAGATCTGCGTCGCCGCGTGCTTCTTCGAGAACTTCAGCATCGCCAGCGCGTCATTCACCGCCAAGCCGCGGATCTGGTCGATGACCAGGCGCATCTTGTACGGCGACTGCCGCGTGGTCCGCTGGATGGCGCGGGCCTCCGTCATGATTACTTCCCTCCCTTCGCCGGAGCCGCCGCCGGAGCCGGCGCCGCCTTCTTGTCGGTCTTGTTGTTGCCGCTGTGCCCACGGAAGAGCCGCGTCGGCGCGAACTCGCCGAGCTTGTGCCCCACCATGTTCTCCGTCACGTACACCGGGATGAACTTGTTCCCGTTGTGCACCGCGAACGTGTGCCCCACGAACTCGGGGATCACCGTGCTCGCGCGCGACCAGGTCTTCACGACCTTCTTCTCGCTCTTCGCGTTCATCTGCTGCACCCGCTGGAGCAGGGCTTCCTGGATGAACGGACCCTTCTTGATGCTGCGTGCCATGAGTCGATTCTCCGGTTAGCTCTGCGTGGCCTTGCCGCGCTTGCGGCCACGGACGATCAGGCGCTGCGACGGCTTCTTCGTGTCGCGGGTCTTGACGCCCTCCTTCTTGCCCCAGGGGCTCACCACGTTCCGGCCGCCGCGCGTGCGGCCACCGTGCGGGTGATCCACCGGGTTCATCACTTCACCGCGCACCTTGGGCCGCCGGCCCATCCAGCGCGTCTTGCCGGCCTTGCCCCACGAGATCAGCTCGTGCTCGGCGTTCCCCACCTCGCCGATCGTCGCGAGGCAGTCGCCGTGCACCATGCGCATCTCCGTCGAGGCCATGCGCAGCGTCACGTAGTCGCCTTCCTTCGCGACGACCTGGACGCTCGTCCCCGCCGAGCGGGCCATCTGGCCGCCCTTGCCGGGCTTGAGCTCGACGTTGTGCACCGCGGTGCCGAGCGGCACCTCGCGGAGCGGGAGCGCGTTCCCGGTGCGCACGTCCGACCCCTTGCCGCTCACGACGGTGTCACCCACCGCGAGCCCCTTCGGGTGCAGGATGTAGCGCTTCTCGCCGTCGCCATAGACGACCAGCGCGATGCGCGCCGAGCGGTTCGGGTCGTACTCGATGTGTTCGACCGTCGCCGGCTGGGCGAACTTGTTCCGCTTGAAGTCGATGATGCGGTACTTCCGCTTGTGGCCGCCGCCGAGGCGCCGCATCGAGATGTGGCCGTGGTTGTCGCGCCCCCCGCTCTTCTTGAGCGGCTCGGTCAGCGACTTCTCCGGCGTGCTGCGGGTGATGACGTCGTTGTCCGACACGGAACGGAACCGCGTCGCGGCGCTCACCGGCTTGAATTGACGGATACCCATGTGATCAGCCCTCGAAGATCTCGATCGTGTCGCCCGCCTTGAGCGTCACGATGGCCTTCTTCCAACGGGGACGCAGGCCCGAGGTGCCACCGACCCGCCGGGGCTTCCCGCGCTGCTGCGACGTCCAGACGCCCGTGACCTTCACCCCGAACAGCGACTCGATCGCCGCCTTGATGGTGGTCTTCGTGGCGTCCGGGTGGACTTCGAACGTGTACTCGCCGCGGTCCTGGTACGCGGCCGAGGTCTTCTCGGTCACGAGCGGACGGACGATGGTGCGCATCATGGTCGGCATCGCTTACTTCCCCCCCTTCTTCGGGGCGGCCTTCTTCGCCGCCGGCTTCTCGGCCTTGGCCGGGGCCTTCGCCGCGGCCTTCTTGGCGGGCGC
>JBANGJ010000172.1:0-11918 GCA_037975505.1 Gemmatimonadota bacterium
GCGGTCAGCCGGTCTTCTGATTGCCCGTGTGAGGGGGGACAGGGCATCCCTGACGGTGCCGTCAGGGGGTGCCGCCGTCTATCTTTCCGAGGTACGCAGGGCGAGCCGGTCCCCGACGCGGGGCCGGCTCGCCACGCATCCGCCCCGACGCCCCGCATGGCTGACTCCGAACTCGTCACTTCCCTCCGGCACGACCGGGCTCGGCTCGATGAGCTCCGGAGGTACCTTTGACCTCGACCGCAAGCGCGAACGTCTGACCGCTCTGGAAGGGGACATGGCGGACCCGGGCTTCTGGAGCGCGCAGGAGCGTGCCCGGGAGGTCGTACAGGAGGTCAAGACGCTCAAGAACTGGATCGAGCCCTTCGACAAACTGGACGGGCGCGTCACCAGCAGCCTCGAGCTGGGCGAACTACTCGCGGTCGAGCCGGACGCGGATCTGGCGGCCGATCTCGCGAAGGAGGCGTCGGCCATCCGGGAGGAGACGGACGCGTTCCGTCTCCGCTCTCTCCTGCAGGGGCGCGATGATTTCCGCGACGCGCAGGTGGAGATCAGTGCCGGCGCCGGCGGGACGGAGGCGCAGGACTGGGCGCAGATGCTCATGCGGATGTACACGCGCTGGGCGGAACGGAAGGGATTCGACGTCGAGATCCTCGACCTCTCCGAGGGGGAGGAGGCGGGAATCAAGGGCGCGGTGCTCGAGGTGAAGGGGCTCTACGCGTTCGGGTTCCTGCGGCCGGAGACCGGCGTCCACCGGCTCGTCCGGATCTCCCCGTTCGATTCGCAGGCACGACGGCACACGAGTTTCGCGTCGGTCTTCGTGTATCCGGTCGTGAATGACGAGATCAACATCGAGATCCGCGATGAGGATCTCCGCATCGACGTCTACCGGGCGTCGGGGGCGGGGGGCCAGCACGTGAACAAGACGAGCTCCGCGGTGCGCATCACGCACCTGCCGACCGGTGTCGTCGTGGCCTCGCAGCAGGAACGGTCGCAGTTCAAGAACAAGGCGACCGCGATGAAGATGCTCAAGAACCGGCTCTACAACCTCGAGGCGGAGAAGCAGGCGGCCGCGAAGGCGGCCCTCGATGCCACGAAGTCGGACGTCTCCTTCGGCAGCCAGATCCGCAGCTACGTCTTCCAGCCGTACACGATGGTGAACGACCATCGCACGGAGCTCAAGATCCCGGATGTGCAGAAGGTGATGGACGGCGCCATCGACCCGTTCATCGAGGCGTATCTCAAGCAGACGGGGTCACCCGGGGGGGAGGGATGAGCGAGGAGCTCAACTTCGTGATGCAGGCGCGCCGCGAGAAGCTCGCGGCGCTCGAGGCCGCGGGGGAGGCGCCCTTCGCTTATGGGTTCGACCGGTCGCACGGGTGCGGGCCGGCCGCGGCGCTCCTCGGCGAGTCCGAGGAAGGCCCGGCGGTGCGGCTCGCGGGGCGGGTGGTGGCGTGGCGGGGGCATGGCAAGACGATCTTCGCCCACCTCGCCGACGATACGGGCCGCATCCAGCTCTATTTCCGACAGGACCAGCTGGGCGAGCGGTTCGCGCTGCTGGCGTCGTTCGACCTCGGTGACGTGATCGGCGTGTCCGGACCGCTCTTCCGGACGCGGACCGGGGAGGTCACCGTGAAGGTCGAGTCGGTGACGATGCTCGCGAAGTCACTTCGTCCGCTCCCCTTCGGCAAGGAGGAGGTGGTGGACGGGCGGACGGTCCGTCACTCGGGGTTCGCCGATGGTGAGCAGCGGTCCCGGCAGCGCTACGCCGACCTGGCGGTGCATCCCGAGGTCCGGCGGCACTTCGCCGCGCGGTCGCGCATGATGACGGCCATCCGGCGGGCCCTCGACGAGCTGGGCTATCTCGAGGTGGAGACGCCGGTGCTGCAGCCGCTGTACGGTGGCGCCGCGGCGCGTCCCTTCACGACGCACCACAACGCGCTCGACATGCCGCTCTTCCTGCGCATCGCCGACGAGCTGTACCTGAAGCGGTTGGTGGTGGGCGGATTCGACCGCGTGTATGAGATCGGGCATGACTTCCGGAACGAGGGCATCGACCGGACGCACAATCCCGAATTCACGATGCTGGAGTTCTACGAGGCCTACGCCGACTACACGGTGATGATGGGGCGCGTGGAGCGGCTGCTCATCACGGCGGCCGATGCGGTGCGCTCGGTGCTGGGGGAGGAGCCGCGCACGCGCCCTGACGGGCAGGAGGCGGCGCCGGTGCCGGTCTTCACCCCGCCGTTCCCACGGATCGAGTGGGTCCCATCGCTCTCGGCCGCGCTCGGCGTGCCCGACGTCACGGCGTTGACCGATGCGGACCTGCGTCGGGCGGCGGAACGGGCCGGGGTGCACGACCTCGCCCGGCTCTCGCGTCCCAAGCTGCTCGATGAACTGTTCCAGCATCACGTGGAGTCTCGCATCGAGACCCCGACCTTCGTCGTGGACTATCCGGTGGAGCTGTCGCCGCTCGCGAAGCCGCACCGGACGAAGCCGGGCCTCACGGAGCGCTTCGAGTTGTTCGCCAAGGGCAAGGAGGTGGCGAACGCCTTCTCCGAGCTGAACGACCCGATCGACCAGCGAGCCCGCTTCGAGGCGCAGGCGCGCCTCAAAGCGGCGGGGGACGATGAGGCCTCCGGCGTGGACGAGGACTATCTCCGCGCGATGGAGTACGGGATGCCGCCGATGGGGGGCGTGGGCATCGGGCTGGACCGGCTGTTCATGTTCCTGACGGACACGCCGCACATCCGGGACGTGATCCTCTTTCCGCTGATGCGGCCGGAATGAGCCGGACGCGCGCCCTCGAGTTTGCCATCGCCTGGCGGTATCTCCGGAGCCGCCGAGGCTCGCGGTTGCTGTCGTTCATCAGCGTGATCGCGGTGGCGGGGGTCGTGGTCGGGGTGAGTGCGCTCGTGATCATCATGGGCGTGATGAACGGCCTGCAGACGGATCTGCGCGAGAAGATCCTGGTGGGGAGCCCGGACGTGCGGGTGCTCACCTACGGTGAGGGACTCCGCATGGACGACTGGCGGGGAGCGCAGGCGCGGGTGCGGCAGGTGCCGGGCGTCGAGGACGTCGCGCCGTTCGTGGTGCATCAGGGCCTCGCGACGACGACGAGCACATACACCGAGGCCGTCTCGGTCGCCGGGATCGCGCCCGGGGATTCGGGGAGCCTGCAGGTGACGCGCATCCGCGACCATGCGATCGCCGGGGACTTCTCCTTCCGGAGCGCCGACGGGGCACAGCGCGGCGCCGTGATCGGGTCGTTGCTCGCCGCCCGGCTGGGTGCGTATCCGGGGAGCCGCGTCACGCTCGTCACGGCGGCGGGCGGGGCGGTCAACCCCGTGCTCGGCGCGATGGTGCCGTCCTTCGCGACCTTCGAGGTGACCGGGGTGTTCGAGACCGGGATGTACGTGTACGACAACACGTACCTCTTCGTGGATCTGGCGGCGGCGCAGGCCTTCGCCGGACTCGACACGGCGGTCACGGGCCTCGAGGTACGGACGGCGGGGCGGTGGGATGCCCCGGCGGTCGCGGCCCGGATCGACAGCACGCTCGGCTACCCGTATCGCACCGTCGACTGGCGCCAGCAGAATCAGGACCTGTTCCGCGCGCTGAGTCTCGAGAAGCTCGGGATGGGGTTCATCCTCGCGCTCATCATCATGGTCGCCGCGTTCAACGTGGTGAGCACGCTGACGATGGTGGTGCGCGACAAGACGCGGGAGATCGGGATCCTGCGTGCGATGGGCCTGCGTGCCGACGCGGTGCGGCGGGTCTTTCTCCTGCAGGGGCTCTTCATCGGCGCGGTGGGCACGGGCCTCGGCCTCCTCCTGGGCGTCGGCGGCGGGTTGGCGATCGACCGGGGCAAGCTGATTCCGCTCGAGGCGCAGGTGTACTTCATCGACCACCTGCCCGTGCACCTCGAGGTGCTGGACGTGGCCCTGATCGCCCTGTTCAGCCTGCTGGTCACGGTGCTGGCGACGCTGCATCCGGCGCAGTCGGCCGCACGTCTCACCCCGATCGAGGCGATCCGCTCCGAATGACGGTGCCGCCGACGTCCCCCGTGCTCGAGGCCTCGGGCCTCGTGCGGACCTATCGCGGCGGCGACGGACAGGCGCTCCGTGTGCTCGACGGCGCGTCGCTGACGGTCGGTGTCGGTGAGATGGTCGCGGTGGTGGGCTCGAGCGGCTCGGGCAAGAGCACATTGCTGCAGCTCCTTGGTGCGTTGGACCGCCCCGATGCTGGGAGCGTGCGGATCGCGGGCACCCTGACGGCGACGGCGAGCGACGAGGCGGTAGCGGCGCTCCGCAATCGGTCGGTGGGGTTCGTGTTCCAGTTTCACCATCTGCTGAAGGAATTCACGGCTCTCGAGAACGTGATGATGCCGCTGCGCATCGCTGGCGTCCCGAGCGCCGAGGCGCGGGTCCGAGCGGTGGCGCTGCTGGAACGCGTGGGGCTCGGGGCCCGGCAGGGCCATCGCCCCGCGGAGCTCTCGGGTGGGGAGCAGCAGCGGACGGCGGTGGCCCGGGCGCTTGCGATGCGTCCCGCGCTCCTGCTCGCGGACGAGCCCTCCGGCAATCTGGACCATCAGAATGCCGAGCGGCTGCACGACCTCCTCGCTGAGGTCGCGCGGGAGTTCGGCGTCGCCGTGGTGGTCGTGACGCACAACGCGTCGCTGGCCGCGCGGGCCTCTCGCGTGCTGACGCTCGAGGCCGGACGATTGGAGGCGGGCGGCGTGGCGCCGGCCGTCCTTGGCGGAGCGGGCTGATGGTCTGCGACCAGTGCAAGGAGCGGGATGCCGTCGTGCATCTGACCCAGATCGTCGCGGCCGCCGTCGCGCAGGTGCACCTCTGCGAGCGGTGTGCGGCCGAGCGCGGGATCGAGACGACGGTCGCGGAACCGAAGCATCCGCTCGGGGACTTCCTGCAGGCCGTGCAGCAGCAGGCCTCGCAACTGCCCGGGGATCTGGCCCGGTGCGCGTACTGTGGCACCTCGCTCCGGGAGTTCCGGGCGAGTGGTCGCCTAGGCTGCGCCCATTGTTACGGGGCCTTCGAGCAGAGTCTCCGGGAGTTGCTGCGCCGCGTGCATGGGGCGACGCGTCACGCGGGGTGGCGCTATGAGCCGCAGGACGGTGACGTGCTCGAGCGGCGCGTTCAGCTCGAGGCGCTGCGCGATCGGCTGCAGCGTGCGATCGACGAGGAGGCCTTCGAGACGGCGGCTGCGCTGCGGGACCAGATCCGGGGGCTCGAATGACGTTGGATCCGTCGCTCCTGCCCGACGGGGGCCTCCAGTGGCTCTCGGCGTCCGGTGACCATGCCGGCATCGTGATCTCCTCCCGCATCCGGCTCGCCCGCAATCTGTCGGGGTACGCCTTCCCGACCCGCGCGCGCGAGGGGGAGCGCCTGCGCGTGCTGCATCAGGTGCGGGAGGCGGCGGCCCGGATCCCGGGGTTGCGTGACGCCGCCCTGGTGCGCGTGGACGAATGCAATGCGCAGGACCGGCTGCTGCTCCACGAGCGTCACCTGGTGAGTCGCGAACTCGCCGGCCTGGACGCGACGCAGGGCCCGCCGGGGGCGGGGGCCGTGTTCGTGACGGGGGACGCCGGGGTGATGGTGAACGAGGAGGATCACCTGCGCCTGCAGGTGTTCCGGTCGGGGTTCGACATCGGCGGGGCGCTGCGGGAGGCCGAGCGGCTCGACCGGGAGGTGGGGAGCGAGGTGGCCTACGCCTGGCACCCCGAGTTCGGGTTCCTGACCTCCTGCCCGACCAACACGGGAACCGGGATGCGGGCGTCGGTGCTCATCCATCTACCGGGGTTGGTCCTGACCCAGGAGATCGGGAAGGTGCTCCAGGGGCTCCAGCACATGGGGCTGACCTACCGCGGGTTGTACGGCGAGGGGAGCGAGGTCCTGGGGAACTATTTCCAGATCTCGAACCAGACCACGCTGGGGCGGGGGGAGGACGAGCTGGCGGACCAGTTGGTGCGGGTGGTCCGGCGGGTGATCGAGCGGGAGGAGGAGGCGCGGCGTGTCCTGCTCCGGGACGCCGGGTATATTATCGAGGACAAGCTCTGGCGAGCCTATGGCACGCTGCGGCACGCGCGGACGCTGCCCGCGGAGGAGGCGATGACCCTCCTGAGCGGCGTCCGGCTGGCGGCGGGGTTGAACCTGGTGTCAGGGCTCAGTGTATACACGCTCAACAAGCTGCTGATCTTCAGTCAGGCGGCGCATCTCGCGCAGGCGGCGGGGCGGGCGTTGACGGACGGCGAGGCCAACCTGGCGCGCGCACGGTACGTGCGTCAGGTGTTGGCCGCCGAGGCACGGCTCACGGACTGATCCCGCTGCGGCGGGGACCCCGAGGCGAACGATGAACGGTTACAACTTCACGGAGCGGGTGCGGAAGGTCCTGGCAATGGCGCGCGAGGAGGCGGCGCGGCTCCACCACGAGTACGTGGGGACGGAGCACATCCTGCTCGGGCTGATCCGGGAGGGGGAGGGGGTCGCCGCGGCGGTCCTCAACAACCTCAGCGTGGACCTCGAGGAGGTGCAGCAGAAGATCGAGGAGACCGTGAAGAAGGGGAAGGCGGCGCAGGCGACCGGGCCGGACCTCCCGTACACGTCGCGGGCGAAGAAGGTGCTCGAGCTCGCCATGGGCGAGGCGCGGGAGCTGAACCACAGCTACGTGGGGACGGAGCACCTGCTCCTCGGGCTGCTCCGGGAGGAGAAGGGGATCGCGGCGCAGGTGCTGACCGATGCCGGAGTCAACCTCGAGGCGGCGCGCGCGGAGACGCTGCGGCTGCTCGGGACGGAGCTGCCGGCGAGCGCGCCGGAGGGTGGGGCGAAAGCCCCGGCGGCGGCGCCGGGCAAGGGGGAGAAGAAGTCGAAGACCCCAGCGCTCGATCATTTCTGCCGCGACCTCACGGTGATGGCGGCGGAGGGGCAGTTGGACCCCACGATCGGCCGCGCGAAGGAGATCGAGCGGGTGATGGAGATCCTGTCCCGCCGCAAGAAGAACAACCCGGTCCTGATCGGGGAGCCCGGGGTGGGGAAGACCGCCATCGTCGAGGGGCTGGCGCAGCTCATCGCGACGAACCAGTGCCCGGATTCCCTGCGGGATCACCGGGTGCTCTCGCTCGACATGGCGGCGGTGATCGCCGGCACCAAGTATCGCGGCCAGTTCGAGGAGCGGCTCAAGGCCGTGATGGCCGAGATCGCGCAGAACAAGCAGATCATCCTCTTCATCGACGAGCTGCATACGCTCGTCGGGGCCGGGGCGGCCGAGGGGGCGATCGACGCGAGCAACATGCTCAAGCCGGCGCTCGCGCGCGGCGAACTGCAGTGCGTCGGGGCGTCGACGCTGAACGAGTATCGCAAGCACATCGAGAAGGACGGGGCGCTGGAGCGCCGGTTCCAGACCGTCGTGGTGGATCCGCCGTCGATTGACGAGACGGTCGAGATCCTCAAGGGGCTCCGGGGCAAGTACGAGGAGCATCATCGGGTGACCATCCCCGACGAGACGCTGTCCATCGCGGCGAAGCTCTCGGAGCGGTACATCACGGATCGCTTCCTCCCGGACAAGGCCATCGACGTCATCGATGAGGCTGGCGCGCGGGCCCGGCTCGCGGCGCAGGTGCCACCGGTGGAGGTGCACGACCTGAAGGCGAAGCTCGAGGCGGTCAATGCGGAGAAGGATGCGGCGGTCCGGGACCAGAACTTCGAACTGGCCGCCTCGCTCCGGGACTCCGAGCGCGACCTGCAGGGGCAGATCCGGACGCGCCAGGAGGAGTGGGAGGCACGTCGGCAGTCGCTCCGGCCGGTGCTCGGCGAGGAGGAGATCGCCTTCATCGTCAGCCGGTGGACGGGGATCCCCGTCACGCGGCTGCAGGAGGCGGAGACGGCGCGGCTCCTGCGGATGGAGGAGGAGCTGCACCGGCAGGTGGTGGCGCAGGAGGATGCGATCAAGGCGATCGCGCGGGCCATCCGGCGCAGCCGCGCCGGGCTCAAGGACCCGCGGCGGCCGATCGGGTCGTTCATCTTCTGCGGCCCCACGGGCGTCGGGAAGACGGAGCTCGCCCGGGCGCTGGCGAAGTTCCTCTTCGCGGACCCCACGGCGCTGATCCGCGTGGACATGAGCGAGTACATGGAGAAGTTCTCGGTGTCCCGGCTCATCGGGGCGCCGCCGGGCTACGTCGGCTACGAGGAGTCCGGCACGCTGACCAAGGCCATCCGGCGCAAGCCGTACAGCGTGATCCTCCTGGACGAGATCGAGAAGGCGCACCCCGACGTGTTCAACCTGCTCCTGCAGGTGCTCGATGAGGGGCATCTGACGGACAACTACGGCCGGGTGATCGACTTCAAGAACACCGTCGTGATCATGACCTCGAACGTCGGGGCCAAGGACATCACGCGGAACCGGAGCCTGGGCTTCGGCGCCGGCGACAGCGCGATGGACTTCGACCGCATGCGGGACAAGGTGCGGGAGGAGCTGCAGCACGCCTTCAATCCGGAGTTCCTCAACCGGCTCGATGACGTGATCGTGTTCCATCCGCTCTCGCGGGAGCACATCGCGCAGATCGTGTCGGTGCTCCTCGCCGATGTGCAGAAGCGCCTCGCCGAGGAGGAGCTGACGCTGCGGCTGACGGACGGGGCCATCGATTTCCTCGTGAAGCACGGCTACGACCAGGCGTATGGGGCGCGCCCCTTGAAGCGCGCCATCCAGCGGTGGATCGAGGATCCGCTCTCCGAGCGCATCCTGATGGCGGAGTACGCGCGCGGCGACGAGATCGAGGTCGACGTCTCCCAGGACGGGGCCAAGCTCGAGTTCCGGGTCCCGGCCGCGGCTCCGAAGGCCTGAGGCCCCCGATTGGCGGGGGGACCGGGGGACCAGTTCCCCCGGTGACCGTGTATATTCCACGGATGCGCCGGTTCACCGTTATCGCCCTCGCCGCCCTGTCGGCGATCGCCCTCCCTGCCCAGGAGCCTGGGGGGAGCGTGGGGCGGTGCCTCACGCCCGATTCCCTGGCGGTGCGGGGGGCGGCCCGCGTGGCGCGTGAGACGGTGCTGGCCACCGCGAACCTCGCGACCGGGACGACGCTCAACTTCCCGACCGTGCAGCGCGCCATCCGCGACCTGTATTCGACCGGGGACTTCGACTCCGTCACGATGTCGTGCGACCTCGAGCCGGCCGGGCGGGCGGTGCTGGTCCTGACGGTGGCGGAGCGGCCGCTCCTCGCCTCGGTGTCGGTGGCGGGTCCGCGTCGCCTCTCGCAGCGGCAGGTCGAGGATCGTGTGTCGCTGGTCGTCGGGCGTCCCGTGGACCCGGTGCTCATCGCCTCGGCGATGCGCCGCATCGACTCGCTGTACCAGGCGAATGGGTACTACCTCGCCCGCGTGCGACCGGAGACGACGACCGTCGGCGACCGACTCGGGCTGACGTTCCGCGTCGAGGAGGGGCGTCGGCTCGCCATCTCCGGCATCACCGTGGAGGGCAACGCCTCGGTGGCCGACGGCGAGATCGCCGACGTGATGAAGACGCGGCCAGAGGGATTCTGGTTCTGGCAGAAGGGCGAGTTCAACGACGACGTCTATGCGACGGATCTCGGGGAGAAGATCCCGAAGCTCTTCTCCGATCGGGGGTACGCTGACTTCCAGCTCGAGTCGGATTCGCTGGTGGTGGACCGGGAGCGCGGGAAGGCGACCGTCCAGCTGCAGGTGCGCGAGGGGGACCGATATCGCGTGAAGGCGTTCGAAATCGTCGGGAACCGGCGATTCTCGACGGAGCAGATCGCCGCGCTCTACCCCTTCACGACCCGGGCGCCGTCCCTGACGGAGCGGGTGCAGGGGCTCGTCAAGCGACGGGCGCCGGCGACGGACGTGTTCGACCGGTCGCGGTGGGAGGAGGCGACTCAGCAGGTCGGGACGCTCTACAACAACGAAGGCTACATCTACGCGCAGGTGCGGCCGGTGGTCGAGCGCGACCCGGCGGACTCGGCGGGGTGGGTGCGCCTCCGCTGGGACATCGTCGAGGGCTCCCCGGCGGTGATCAACCGGGTGGACATCCTCGGCAACGACTTCACGGTCGAGAACTGCATTCGCGACCAGCTGGTCATCATCCCCGGCGACGTGTTCAACCAGGACCGGATGATCCGGAGCTGGCGCAGCATCTCGAACCTCGGCTTCTTCGAGACGCCGCTGCCGTTCCCGGACGTGCGGCCGGCGAACGAGCAGGGGGACGTGGACATCGTCTTCCGGGTGAAGGAGAAGCGGACCGGGAACGTCAATTTCGGGGCCTCGGTCGGCCAGGGCACCGGGCTGGGCGGCTTCGTGGGGCTCGAGCAGCCGAATCTGTTCGGGAAGTGCAAGCGCGGGTCGCTGCAGTGGCAGTACGGTCAGTACATCAACGACTTCAACTCCTCGTATCAGGATCCCGGCATCAAGGGCACGCTGATCTCGGGGCAGGTGAGCGCGTACCGCTCGCAGGCGCGCTTCCGGATCGCGGATCTGGGTCGCACCACGCGGACTGGTGGGTCGCTCCGCGTCGGGTTCCCGCTCCCGCGCAGCCGCTTCACCCGCGTTTTCGTTTCGTATGGGCTTGAGGCCGTCCGATACGGCTCGGACGGGCTCCTCGGCACGATCTCGTTGAACCAGTGCAAGGGCTGCCTCCGGAGCACCGTGGGGCTCGACGTGAGCCGCGACACGCGGCTCGACATGCCGTTCGCCACCGAGGGTCAGCTGCAGTCGGTGAGTGCGGCGTTCAACGGCGGTCCGCTGGGGGGCACGGCCACGTACCAGCGGTACACGACGGAGTGGCGCAATTACACGATCCTCGCGCGGCTCGGGGGTAAGAAGCCGGGGACGCAGCCGCTCCGCCTCACGATGGGGCTGAGCACGCGGGCCGGCGCCGTCTTCGGCGACCCCGGCGATTTCTTCTGGTCCCAGCAGTTCTCCTTGGGCGGCGTCCAGTTCGGTGAGATGCTCCGCGGCTATCCGGAGTTCTCCATCACCCCGACCGGCTTCTCGTCGGCGACGGGGACGTACAACGCCCAGCGCAATTCGTTCGGCAGCGCCTTCTTCGCCAGCACGGCGGAGGTGGGGCTGCGCTTCAACCAGTCGGTGTACATCAACTGGTTCTTCGACGCCGGTAACCTCTGGGCGCGCCCGCGGGACTTCGATCCCACGCGGCTCTTCCGGGGCACCGGCGTCGGTCTCTCGACCGTCACGCCGCTCGGTCCGCTGGGGATCGACTACGCGTACGGTTTCGATCGCCGCGACGCGCTCGGCCGCCCGGATCCCCGGTGGCAGTTGCACTTCCGGCTCGGTCAGGTCTTCTAACCCACTCGGAGTCCGTCATGTCTCGCTCGCTCCGCGGCGTCGCCGCCGCCCTGCTGTCCCTCGTCGCCCTCGCCGCCCCGGCGGCGGCGCAGTCGAAGATCGCCTACGTGGACACGCGCAAGATCCTGCAGGAGATGCCCGGCCGGAATCAGGTCGAGGCGCGCTACCGCACCGAGGTCGAGGCGCTCCAGGGGCGCGAGAAGGTGATGGTCGACTCGCTCAACGCGATGGTCGCCGCCTTCGAGCGGGACTCCGCCACGCTCACGGCCGCGCAGCGCACCGAGCGCTTCGGCAAGCTCCAGGCGTTCGACGGGCGCTACCGTGACACGCTGCAGGCGCTGCAGGCCGAGGCCCAGCAGAAGCAGGGCGAGATGATGCAGCCGCTCTTCGACCAGATCAAGATCGCGCTCGAGGACATCCGCCGGTCGGAAGGCGTGGCGATGATCTTCGACATGGGAGCGCAGGCGAACCCCATCGTCGCGATGGACAAGAACCTCGACCTCTCGGACAAGGTGATCGCGAAGCTGCGGACCATGCCGGCGGTCGCGGTGCCGGCGGCGCCGGCCGCTGCGCCGGCCCGTCCCACCC
>JBANGJ010000019.1:0-87075 GCA_037975505.1 Gemmatimonadota bacterium
CCAAGGTTGGGGTCGCGGGTTCGAGTCCCGTTTCCCGCTCTCGGGCGGTTAGCTCAGTTGGTTAGAGCGCCACGTTGACATCGTGGAGGTCACAAGTTCGAGTCTTGTACCGCCCATCGCCCCGCGAACGGTCTCCGCTCGTGGGGCGTAGTTTCATCCGTCCGGTCGGTGGCCGACGCCACCGGAGACCGGGTTTCCTTCAGCCCCGCGACCGATGCGCCTCCTCCGCGTCCTGCCGGCCTTCGCCTCCCTGACCCTCGCCCTGCGCCCCGTCGGCGCCCAGGGGGCGGCCTGCCCCGTCGACCTGTCCAAGCCACGGGAGGTGGCCCAGGCGGCCGACGCGGTCCAGCAGGCCCAGGCCTTCCTGACCAACCCGTCCCTCGCCCAGCGGTCGCTCAAGGAGGCGATGCGGTCCCTGCAGGACCCGCGGAAGTGGGCGTCGAACCCGGTGGGCGCCGGCTTCCTCAAGGCGCAGGTCTACGTCCTCTGGATGCTCCAGCCGGACACCCGCGAGACGATGACGCACGAGCAGCTCAACGCCGGCGGGGTCAAGACCACGACGGTCGACCTCGTCATGGCGACCGACTCGCTGCTCCGCGCCGTGGAGGCCCTCGGGCCGGGCTGCGCCGAGACGACGCTGCCGTGGCGGTATTCCAAGGCGTGGAACGACCGGATCAACAAGGCGTACCAGGCGCTCGGCGCCGACCAGGTGGACAGCGCCACGTACTGGGTGGCCCGTGCGGCGGCGCTCTACCCGACCTCCACGTTCGTGTACAACGCGCAGGCGCAGCTCGCGAACAAGCGTGGTGACACGCCGGCCATGCTCGGGTACCTCCGGCAGGCGATCACCGAGGCCGCGAAGGACACGTCGCTGGCCGAGACGCTGAAGCAGCTGCGGTTCCAGCTCGCCGTCACGGCGCGGGACTACGGGATGGCGGGTGGGGCCGCGCAGAAGGACGCCCTCAATGCGGAAGCGAT
Organism: Gemmatimonadota bacterium; assembly: GCA_037975505.1. Taxonomy (GTDB): domain Bacteria; phylum Gemmatimonadota; class Gemmatimonadetes; order Gemmatimonadales; family Gemmatimonadaceae; genus Pseudogemmatithrix. Next base: position 979 of record JBANGJ010000019.1, read on the forward strand.
GGGGCTCTTCGCCCTGCTGCTCAACCAGAACAAGGGGACCAACGACGGCGCGTACGCCTTCTCGGCGGCGAGCGACATCCTGCAGATGACGCAGGACACGGCGGCGATCCGCGCCCTGATCGCGCCCGTGGCCGCGGCCCCGGCGGATTATCTGGACCTCACGCTGCTGATGGCGGCCGACCTCGCGCGGGCGAACAGCCGCAGCGCCGACGCCATCACGCTCTACCAGGGCGTGCTCGCCAAGAACCCGTACATCCGCGACGCCAACTACTTCCTCGCCTACCTGTACTACGAGGCGAAGGATGCGGCGAAGATGCTCCCGCTCACGGACCGCCTCATCGAGGTGGACCCGAGCAACGGGGACAACTACCTGATGCGCGCGTATGCCTACCAGCTGATGGCGCAGGCGGAGCGCGACGTGCGGAAGAAGGCGGACCTGATCAAGCAGCAGGATGCGATGGCGGCCAAGGAGACGCAGCTCTCCTCGCAGCACAAGGTGACGGTGAACCGCTTCGAGCGGCGTGAGGCCGGGGCGGCGCTGGCGGGGGTGATCGAGAACCTCGGGCGCACGGCCAAGGCGTACACGCTGACGGTGGAGTTCATCGACGTCGCGGGCACCACGCTCGAGACGCTCACGGCGGAGATCCCGACCGTGGCGGCGGGGCAGCGCGGCACCTTCGAGCTCACGGCGACGAAGCCCGGCGTGGCGGGGTATCGCTACAAGCCGTTGCCGATCGCCGCGCCGACCGGCACGCGTTGACTCGGGTTCCGAGGGAACCTATCTTTCAGGTTCCCTCGGAATCGCCTCCCGGGCGATGTCGCAGGGGTTGATGGGCGCTCGTAGCTCAATTGGATAGAGCATCTGACTACGGATCAGAAGGTTGGGAGTTCGAGTCTCTCCGGGCGCATGCAGCACCGCTGGACCAGACTTTACCGAAATTCGGGGCGTAGCTTAGCCCGGTAGAGCGCCTGCTTCGGGAGCAGGAGGTCGGAGGTTCGAATCCTCTCGCCCCGACTCGACGGCCACGAGCCTCAACACCGACGCCCGCCGCATCAATCTGATGCCGGCGGGCGTCTGTTTTTCGCGCAGAAGATGAGCGGGCCTTCCAATACATAGAACCTCAATGTATAATGGTTCTATGCAAGACCACCTCGGGTGCCACCTGACCCGGCCCCGCCCCGCCTGATGGAAATCGGCAAGGACCTCGTCGCCGCCTCCTCGACCCCGATCGTCCTGGCGATCCTGGCCGAGTCGGACAGCTACGGCTATGCCATCCTCCAGCGCGTCCGCGAGCTCTCCGCGGGCCGGATGGAGTGGACCGACGGGATGCTCTATCCCGTGCTACACCGCCTCGAGCGACTCGGGCACATCACATCCCGCTGGGAGGTCCCCGAGACCGGCCGCAAGCGGAAGTACTACCGGATCACCGACGCGGGGACGACGGAACTCACCGAGCAACGCCGGCAGTGGCAGGCCGTCGATGCCACGCTCCGCGGCCTGTGGGGTTCCATCGACGGACGCACGGCGCTCTCCACCCCCGGCTGGTCCCCCACCCCCTCCCCGACCACCTGACCGATGCCGGCTCCATTGCACGACCTCTCGACCCTCGACGCGCAGATCGCCGAGTGGCGCGCCTTCCTCCGGCGCCGGCAGGCGATCCACTCGGTGGACGAGGCAGAACTCGAGGACCACCTCCGCGAACAGGTCGCCGCGCTCCTCGCGGCTGGCCTCAACCCGGACGAGGCGTTCCTCGTGGCCGTCAAGCGGATGGGCGACCTCGACGGCTTGGCCCGCGAGTTCGCCCGCGAGCATTCGGAACGGCTCTGGAAGCAGATGGTCGTGCCGGTGGAATCCGGCGCGGCGCCGCATGGCACCTGGCGGGACGGCGCGACGGCCTTCGCCGTGGCGGCAGCCGCGGCGCTCTCAGTGCAGTTCCCGAAGCTGTTCGGCGTCGGCTTCGAGACGCACGAGCGCTTCTACGCCCACAACCTGGCCTTCTTCGTGCTCCCGTTCCTCACGGGGTACTTCGCCTGGAAGCGCCGCCTGGACGCGGCCACGACGCGCTGGCTCGTGGTGGCGTTCCTCACCGCGGCCGTGACGATCAATGGGCTCCCCTTCGGCTCCACGGAGGCCGCGACGGAGGTGCTGGCCTCCCTCCACCTCCCGGTGGCGCTCTGGCTGGCCGTGGGGATCGCGTATGCCGGCGGGCGCTGGCCGACGGTGGCGGGCCGCATGGACTTCGTCCGATTCTCCGGCGAGCTCTTCATCTACTTCGTGCTGATCGCGCTGGGCGGCGGCCTCTTCACGGGCTCGCTGGTGATGCTCTTCGAGGCCATCGGCCTCGACGCCGAGCCCTTCGTGCAGCACTGGCTCGTGCCCTCTGGCGCGGCCGGCGCGGCGATCGTGGCGGCGTGGCTGGTGGAGGCGAAGCAGAGCGTCATCGAGAACATGGCGCCGGTGCTGACGCGCCTCTTCACCCCGCTCTTCGCCGCGCTGCTGCTCGCCTTCCTTGGCGCAGTCGTGGGCACAGGGCGCGGGATGTCGATCGACCGGGACGTGCTGATCGGCTTCAACGCATTGCTGGTGGTCGTGCTCGCCCTGCTGCTCTACACGCTCTCCGCCAGGGACCGCGAGGCCCCGCCGGGGGCGTTCGACGTGATGCAGCTCGTCCTGCTCCTCAGCATGCTGGCCGCGGACGGCGTCGCCCTCGGCAACATCGGCGGGCGCATCACGGCGTACGGCTTCAGCCCGAATCGGACGGCGGTGCTCGGGATGAACCTGCTGCTGCTCGCGAACCTGGGCTGGTCGGCGGTGCTCTGCTGGCGGTTCCTGCGTGGCCGGGGGAGCTTCGCCGCGCTCGAGCGCTGGCAGACGAGCTACCTGCCGCTCTATGCCGCGTGGGCCGGGATCGTCGTCGTGGTCTTCCCGCCCCTGTTCGGGTACGCCTGACGGGTACGCCTGACGAGCACGCCCTGCTTGCCGGAGGGCCGCGGAGGCCGTAGCCTCCCGTGCGCTCACCTCTCACCCCTCCGCGCGTGCCCCACCCCGTCGCCCTCATCGGGCAACATGCGCCGCCCGCCGAGGGCTACCGCATCGCGTACTTCGAGTCGCTCCTCGCCGACATGACGGACCGGCTGGCGCGCCTGCGCGCGGCCCGCGACCGGCGCGCGGTCTTTCAGCTCACTTACCTGACCTTCTCGCAGCACGTGCTGGCGGCCGTCCGGGCCGGGCGCTTCGGCGACCCGGCGTGGGCCATCGACATGTGCTGCCGGTTCGTCGAAGTGTACCTCGAGCAGTTGGCGCGCTGGGACCGGCGGGACCCGTCCCAGTGCGGCGCCTGGCGGCGGGCCTTCGGCGAGATCGAGACGGGCCGGGCGAACGTCATGCAGGCGATGCTCCTCGGGATGAACGCCCACATCAACTACGATTTGGCGTTCGTGACCCTCGGCTCGTGTCGACAGTTCGGCGACCTCGCCGACGGAGAGGCCGGCGTCGCCGCCCTCCGGGGCACGCAGAGCGGCGTCCCGACAGTCCGCTATGCCGACTTCCTGCTGATCAATCAGGTGGCGTGGCACAGTCTGCCGGCCATCCAGGACACGGTGCTCCGCTCCTTCCACCCGGTGTTCTACGCGGGCAACGTCGTCGTCCGGCCGCTCACGGCGGCGATGGGCCAGCGGGTGTTGCTTGATGCGCGGGAGTCGGCGTGGATGCAGACCTCGCTGCTCCTGCACGCGCGCACCGATGCCGAGCGCAGCGCCGTCGCCGCCCTGATCGATGCCTCGGCCACCGCCGTCGCCGAACGCATCGCCCTGCTCTCGCTCGACCCGAGACGCATCCGGGACGGCTGGCGCGCCTGGCGCACCCGCGGCCGCCTCGTGGATGCCACGGACGCCGAGACGGTGCTCACGATGGCGGCCGCCGATCCCGTGGTCGCCGATCTCGCGCTCACGCAGCTGGCCCGGCTCGGGGCCTCCCCCGCTGCCACGCTCGACCGCTGGGCGATGCTGGGCGACGACCTGACCGCCGCCACATTCGGCGCGGCCGTCTACCGGGATGGTCCCGCCCCGGCCCGGGCCGTCCTTGCGGCGTATCTCCGCCGCCGGACCCCCGCCTCGGACCGCGTGCTCACGGCCATGCTGGAACGCGAGGCAATCCCTGCCGCGCGCCGACACGGACTCCCGGTCGCCGCGCTCGCCGCCCGCTCGTCCGAGGCCGAGGCGTTCGCGCGTGCGGCCGCCGAGGATGCGTCGGTGCAGCCCCATCCCAGGCTCCGCTCCGCGTTGCTGCGCGCCGCGGATGCGTTGCTGGCGCAGCGACGCCGACTGACGGACCCGCAGGCCCGACCCGCGCCCGCCGCCCGCCACCTACCCCCGAACGCGCTCGCCGATGCGCTTCGCGCGCACGACGACCGCTGGGTGGCCCTCTGTGCGCAGGCCGCCTTCCCCACTCCCTCCGACCTCGCCTCTCCGATGTCCACCACCATCGAACGTGTGCTCTTCCTCAAGGAGACCCAGGCCTTCATGGAGGTCGATCTGGGGGTGCTCGTCTCCGTCGCCGAGCGGCTCGTGGTCGAGCGGTATGCGCCCGGTGCCGTGCTGCTCCGGGAAGGGGAACCGAGTCCCGGCATCCGGTTCATCGTCTCAGGGACGGTCGCGGTGAGCCAGGCCCGCGACGCGGGTCCCGTGGAGATCGCGACCCTGGGCCCGCACGACACGATCGGCGAGATCTCCACTCTCAACGCGACCGATGCCACGGCCGATTGCACCGCCCGCACCGCGGTCGAATGCCTCGTGCTCCCGCGCGAGGTCCTGACGGCGCTGCTGCACCAGCACCCGCGGCTGTCCGTGGGGCTGCTGCGCACGTTGAGTGACCGACTCATCGCGACGACCCACCAGGTCCGGCGGCGGCGGCCCACCATCGCGACGTGACGCTCGGCACGACCGCCGACGCCGACGCGCCGACGTCGCCCCGCGCGCGCCTCGCGGCGGTCGACACGCTCCGGGTCATCGGCGTCGTCGCCGTGATGGTCATCCACGCGGGGCCGTTCGCGCACGGCCCCACGCGTCTCGGCGCCGTCTGGGACGCCGCGACGCTCGCCAACCAGGCGGCGCGATTCGCCGTCCCCATGTTCTTCGTCTTCGCCGGCTATTTCTGGGCCCGTCACGGGGACACGCCCGCGGCCCTCGCCGCGGGGGCCCGCACGATGGTGCCGCGGCTCGTCGGCCGCTTCGCCCTGTGGTCGCTGATCTTCCTGCTCCCCTTCGAGTCGGACCGGATCTTCCGCCGGTTCCCCGAGGGGTTCCTCCAGAACCTGCAGGCGAACGTCACCTGGGCGGCCACGCATCCCGCGACGGTGCTGCTGCAGGGGACCTCCGGGCACCTCTGGTTCCTGATGTCGCTCGCGATGACCGTCGCGCTCGTGGCCCTGCTGCGACGCCTCTGCACGACCCGCACGGTGCTCCTGCTCGGCGCCGGTCTGTTCGCCGCGTCGCTGCTCGCCGGCGCCTACCGCCGCACCGCACTGGGCTTCGCCCTCCCTTTCAATCCGCGGAACGGCCCGGGATTCGCGGTCCTCCCGGTGGCGCTGGGCTGCTGGCTCGCGGGACGGACGCCGTCACCCCGATGGGCGACGCTCGGTCTCGGGCTGTTGGGCGGCGGCGCACTCCTCGCCGCGGGGGAGCTGCAGTGGCTGCACGTGCGCCACGGGACGACGCTCGCCCAGGACCTCGTGCTCGGCACCTTCGGCATGGGAGTCGGCGCGGCGCTGCTCGGGCTCGCCGGTCCGGCGTGGCTGCGCGTCCCCTGGCTCGCCGCGCTGGGGCCGCTGGTCCTCGGAGTGTACGCGGCGCATCCGATCCTGGTGGACCTGCTCGTCCCGCTCACGCGTCGCGCCGCGTCCCCGTGGGCCGATCTCACCGCCGTCCTGGCCATCGCGCTCGGGACGCTGGGTCTGGTGCGATGGCTGAGCCGCTGGCGCGCGACGCGGTGGTTGGTGAGCTGATTCCCGCTCGCCGACCGCGGACGCGCGGTGCGCGCGCGACCGTCGTTCAGCCCTCGGCCTCCGCGGCCACACGCCGGGCATCATCGAAGGCCCCTTCGCTACGGGCGATCACGAGCGTCGCCACCCCGTTGCCGATGAGGTTGGTGACCGTGCGCGCCTCGCTCATGAAGCGGTCCACGCCGAGGAGGATGGCAACGCCTTCCACCGGGACGATGTTCGTGGCGGCGAGCGTCGACGCGAGCACGATGAAGCCCGAGCCGGTGACGCCCGCGGCGCCCTTGCTCGTGAGCATCAGCACCCCGAGCAACGAGAGCTGCTGGCCGATGGAGAGCTCCACGCCGTACACCTGGGCGATGAAGAGCGCCGCCATGCTGAGGTAGATGCTGGTGCCGTCGAGGTTGAACGAGTAGCCGGTGGGAATCACCAGTCCCACGACCGACCGATCGCACCCATAGCGCTCGAGCTTCTGCAGCATACGGGGGAGCGCCGACTCGGAGCTCGAGGTCCCGAGCGCGAGCAGGATCTCGGCGCGGATGTATCGCAGGAACCGCCAGAGGCGGAACCCGTAGAGCCGGCAGATCCCTCCGAGCACGATGAAGATGAAGATCGCCATCGTGAGGTACACGTCGAGCATCAGGCGACCGAGGGGGAGGAGCGTCCGCAGCCCGAAGGCCCCGATGGTGTAGGCCATGGCCCCGAAGGCGCCGACCGGGGCGACGACCATCACCATGGAGACCAGCTTGAAGAAGACGGCCTGGAGCTTCTCGAGGAGGTCCACCACGCCGCGCCCGGCCTCACCGACGCCGGTGAGGGCGATGCCGAAGAGCACCGAGAAGAAGACGACGGGCAGGAGGTCGCCGCTGGCGAAGGCCGCGACGACGTTGCTGGGAACGATGTGCAGGAAGAACTCCAGCATCCCCTGTTCCTTCGCCGCGGTCGTGTAGCGCGAGATGTCACCGGTCGCGAGGGCGCTGATGTCGAGCCCCGCTCCCGGCCGTGTCACGTTGACGATGATGAGCCCGATGATGAGCGCCGCAGTGGACACGACCTCGAAGTAGAGGAGGGCCTTGCCCCCCACGCGCCCGAGCCGGCGGAGGTCCGCCATGCTGGCGATGCCGTGGACGATCGTGAGGAAGATGATCGGCGTGATCACCATCTTCACGAGGTTGATGAAGGTGTCGCCGAGCGGCTTGAGCGCCTTGCCGAGGTCGGGGGCGACGACGCCGACGAGGACGCCGAGCGAGACGGCGACGAGCACCTGCACGGTGAGGTTGCCGACGAGGCGGCGGAGCTGGGTCATCGGGCGTCCGAGGCGGTGAGGGCCGCGGCCGCGGCGTGGATGGCGGCGCGGATGCGTGGATAGGCACCGCACCGGCAGAGGTTGCCGCGCATCGCGTCGTCGATCGCCGCATCGGACGGCGCGCGCGTCTCGCGCAGCAGGGCGATGGCGGCCATCACCTGGCCCGACTGGCAGTACCCGCACTGCGCCACGTTCTGCGCGACCCAGGCGGCCTGCACGGCGGTCGCGACGGGATCCGCGACCCCCTCGATGGTCGTGATCGCCTTCCCGCCGAGCGCCCCCACCGGGGTGATGCACGCACGGGTCGGCACGCCGTCCACGTGTACAGTGCAGGCGCCACAGAGCGCCATGCCGCACCCGAAGGTCGTGCCGGTGAGGCCGAGCGACTGGCGCAGCGCCCAGAGGAGCGGCATCTCGGCGGGCACGTCGAGCGACTGCGCCGTGCCATTGACCGTGAGCGTGATGGGCGTGGTCATGTCGCGGATCCCGTGGGGAGGCGGAGCGGCAGCGACCGCAGTCGCGTGCCGGTGAGGGCGAAGAGCGCGTTCGCCACCGCGGGCGCGACCGGCGGCACGGCGGGCTCCCCGATCCCCGAGGGCGGCTCGGCGCTCTGGATGATGTGCGTCTCGATCACGGGGGCCTCGTCGAAGCGCAGGAGGGGGTACTCGTGGAAATTCCCCTGCGTCACGCCACCGTCGCGGATGGTGATGGCGCCGTGCAGCGCGGCGGAGAGCCCGAAAATCACAGAGCCCTCCACCTGCTGGCGGATGCCGTCGGGATGCACGGGCAGGCCACAGTCGACGGCGCAGACCACGCGATGCACGCGAATGCGCCCCTCGGCCGCGATGGAGACCTCGGCGACCTCGGCCACGAGTGACTGGAAGCTCCAGTGCAGCGCGAGGCCCTGCGCGACGCCGTCGACCGGCGCGCCGCCCGGCCGCCAGCCCGCCTTCTCAGCGGCGAGGCGCAATACCGCCGCCGCCCGCGGATGCTGCGTCAGGTGCGCGAGCCGGAACTCGAGCGGGTCGCGCCCCGCGGCCGCGGCGCATTCATCGAGGAACGACTCGAGGAAGAAGGCCTGATGCGAATGCCCGACGGAGCGCCAGGAGCCGACGGGCACCGGGAGCTCGACCTCCGCGTGGGACGAGCGCAGTGCGGCGAACTCGTACGGCTGATCCCAGGTGCCCTCGGCCGTGGTCTTGTCCGGGCCCACGGCGGTGAGGCCGAGCCCGACGCGTCGACTGTACGACTTCCACGGGGACTGGGAGGCGGAGTGCGAGACGAAGGCGGCGAGGCGCGTCGGGTTCGCGGGATCGATGGCGGCCCGCAGCCGCGTGGCCGCCGCCGGCCGATGGAAGTCGTGCCGGAGGTCGTCCTCGCGCGCCCAGATGAGCTGCACCGGCACGTCCGGCATCGCGCGGGCGATCGCTGCGGCCTGCGCGATGTGATCCACTTCGAGCCGTCGGCCGAAGCCGCCGCCGAGGGTCCGTTGATGGAGGACCACCCGCGCCGCGTCGATGTCGAGCACGCGGGCGATGGCGGCCCGCGCGAACCCCGGCGCTTGCGTCCCCACCCAGCACTCCGCGCCGTCGGCGCTGACCCGCACGGTGGCGTTCATCGGCTCCATCGGAGCGTGCGCCAGATACGGGGCCTCGTACGCGGCCTCGATCACGCGATCCGCCGCCGCCAGCACGGCTTCAGCGTCCCCGACGCTGCGGAACGGCATCCCGCCGGATTCCGCGGCGGCGGCGCGAAGCGTCGCGGCGATGCCGGCGGAGTCGAGTGCGGCGTGCGGGGAGGCGGACCACGAGATGTTCGCGCGCATCAGCGCCTGCCGGGCGTGCCACCAGGTGTCCGCGATGACGGCGACAGCGGCCGGATCCCCGTGGTCGCTCCCGTCGAGCGCGACGATCCGATGCACCGGGCCACCGACCACCGAGCGGTCGAAGGCCGTCGGCACGCTGCCGAAGGCCGGCGCCATCGCGACCGCCGCGTACTTCATCCCGGGGAGTCGCACATCGATGCCGTACTGGCTCGTGCCGTGCGCCTTGGCGTGCGCGTCGAGGCGCACGACGTCGCGGCCAATCAGGGTGAAGGTGGCCGGATCCTTGAGGCGCACGTTCGAGGGCCGGCGCGCGGCCGCGCCCGCGACGAGGTCGCCGTAGCCGATGCGGCGGTCGCCGACGAGGACCGCCCCGCGCTCGGTGCGGCAGGCGGTGGGATCCACACCGGCACGCGCCGCCGCCTCGGCGATGAGCGCCGCGCGGGCGGTCGCGCCCGCCTCGCGCGCGACCGTCCAGCAGTCGCGCACGCTGGAGGAGCCCCCGGTGAGCATCACGCCCATCTCGCGCATCGTCTTGGCCGTGAGCCACTTCACGCCGCGCACCCAGGGCCGCTCGCTCTGGTCGGGGTGGAACGGGAGACCATCCACCATCACGGCGATGTTGCCGTAGATGCGATCGATGGGACTGTGCGCGACGCGCACCGTGGCCCAGTCGGCGTCGAGCTCCTCGGCGACCAGCATCGCGAGCGCCGTATGGATGCCCTGCCCCATCTCGGCCTTGGGCGACACCACCGTGACGGTGCCGTCCGGGTGGATGGCGAGCCATCCGTTCAGCGCGATTGCCCCATCGCCCACCTCAGGCGTGGTGGCGCCGCGGAGCCGCTGCCGGGGTGGCACGAGCGCCCAGCCGAGCACGAGGGCGCCACCGGCGCCGAGGCCGGCCAGAAGGAAGGTCCGCCGTTTCATCGCTCGAAGATGCCACACCCGGCGTGAGGGCACCATATCCGCTATCGTTAGCGGTATGAGTCGCTCCCCCCTGCTCCTCGGGCTCGCCACCGTCACGGCGGTGGCCGGCATCGTCCTCGCGGCGACCTGGGCGCCGGACCTGCCGGTGGCGTCGCTGATCCCTCGCTACGCCCCGCCACCTTCCACCTTCCGCACCATCGCGGGGGTGAGCGTGCACCTCCGCGACGAGGGACCGCGCGAGGACACCACGCCGATCCTCCTCCTGCACGGCACCTCGGCCAGCCTGCACACCTGGGGCGGGTGGGTACGCGCGCTCACGCCGACCCGGCGCGTGATCACCGTGGACCTGCCCGGCTTCGGGCTCTCGGGCGCGTTCGCCGACCGGGATTACTCGGCGCCGCGCACCGCGCGCTTCCTGCTGACCCTGCTCGACTCGCTCGGGGTCCGGCGTGCCGTGGTGGGGGGCAACTCCCTCGGCGGGCGGATCGCGTGGGCGATGGCCGTGGCGGATTCGTCGCGCGTGGACGCGCTCATCCTCGTGGACGCGGCGGGCTACCCCTCGCAGGCGACGTCGGTGCCGATCGGATTCCGGCTGGCCCGCACCCCGGGCCTGCGTCGGGTGGCCTCGCGGCTGCTGCCGCGGTCGGTGATCGCGAGCAGCCTGCGCAACGTCTACGGGGATCCCTCGCGGGTGAGCGATTCGCTGATCGACCGCTACTACGACCTCGCGCGGCGCGAGGGGAACCGCGAGGCGCTCCTCGCCCGCTTCTCGGCCACGGGCTCCCCGGCGGACACCCTCGCCCTCCGCGGACTGCGCCTGCCGACGCTGATTCTCTGGGGCGGCCGCGACCGACTCATCCCCCCGACGGATGCGGCGCGATTCGCGCGCGACATCCCCGGGAGCCGTGTGGTGATGTTCGAGGCGCTCGGGCACGTGCCGCACGAGGAGGATCCGGCAACGACCGTGTCGGCGGTGGAGACGTTCCTGCGCACGAAGACCGTGGCGGTGCCGTCGCGGTAGATCGGGGCCCAGGCGATGGCCTGACGCATCCGCTCGGCCACCGCTCCTCGCGTCGGGACGAGCACCATCGTGATCCCCCAACCGTCCAGTTCACGCTCCCATCCCGGCCGGCCGCCGAGGATGCGTTCGTACGCCGCCAGGTCCGCCGCACCGAACGCGAGCGGATCGACGAAGGCCCGCGCACCGGGCCAGGCGTAGACGAGATAGCCGCCCCACGTCCATGGGGTGAAGACGCGCACCGCGTCGGCCGCACCGACCTGGCCCTGTCGGAGCCAGTCGACCGCGTGGGTCGGGAACCGCGCGCCATCCTCCGCGACGGCGAAGGGGGCCGAGGCGCCTCGCGTCCACCCGAGGGTGGCCAGCACCACCGCGCCAGCGAGCGACCAGCCACCCACACGCGCCCGTGCTTCACGGCGCGCGAGGCCGGGCAACACCATCCCGAAGCCGCGCGGCGCCACCGCGCGGACGAGCAGCGGCCACCCGGTAACGGCGAAGAGCGCGATGTGCCGGCCGGCGACGAGCCCCGCTCCGACGGAGAGCACGATCACGAGCCGCGACGAGGTGCGGAGGCGCGGCCACCGACCGCTGACGGCCCACGCAATGACGCCGAGCACGATCAACAGGAAGAGGCGATCGCCCGACGCGTGGAACGCCGGTGGCCGCGCTTCGTCCATGGCCGCCGCGACCGCGGGATCGCGGAGAGCGCGCCAGACGGCGCGGTGCAGCGCGACACCATACGGCGTAAGCGCGGTCGCGGCGGCTCCAGCGATCGCGGTGAGGCCGCGCCAGGTCGCGCGCGTCCAAGCGGCGGGATTCGGGCGCGTGCGCCACGCGTCCCACAGGTCCCCCGCCGCGTAGGCCCCGATGAGCGCGAGCCCGTAGACGAACCCCGCGTGGAGATTCGCCCAGAGCGTCAGGAGCGGCACGGCGTATAGCCATCGGCGCGGGCCCGGGCTCTCAAGGAGGCTGACCAGCGCCGCGGCACCGAGCAGGGTGGCCAGATGCGGACGCGCAAGCCAATGCGTGGCGCCCAGCAGGATGCTCACGGCCGTGCCCGCCACGACCCAGAGCAGCGGGAGGGCCGCCCGGCGGAGCAGGGCCGCCACGATGGCGTGCGTTGTCGCGATCGCCAGTGCCGCGACCACCGCCACGCCGCCGAGCCCGGCGTGCCGCTGCACCAGCGCCAAGCCCACCTCGGCGAGCCAGGCCGGTGCGACCGCCGGGACGCCGACCGAAGTCACGCCGAGCACGCTCGCCTGTGGCAGCTGCCCTGATGCGAGGATGGCAGCGCCCATCCGCAGATGCGCGAAGAGATCGCCGTCGCTCTGCGTGAGGGCGGTGCCCGCCGACGCCGTCAGCAGCGCCGCCAGCGTGAGGAAGACGACGTCGGGCAGCGATGGCGCCAGCGAGCGCGGCGCCACCGCGGTGTCACGGCCGCAGGGCTGCGCTCGTGAGCGGACCCGGGATGGTGTCGAGTTGACCGCGGATGGAGAGACTGCTGAAGTACCCACGGATCCCTTCCTTCTGGTCGTAGGAAGTCACGAAGAAGACGCCGAGGTACTTCACGTGGAAAGCCGTCGGCGAGGCGACGCTCTTGTCGGCCACATCCCAGATCGGGAGGAGATAGGGGACGGCGGGGTCGCAGACGAAGCTCGAGGCCCCGGTGACGCCACAGGCCTCCGAGACGCCGGCGCGTGTGGGCCCGGACATGTTTCCTGACTCGGCGGCGAGCCAGTCACCGGCCCCGACGCTCTGCGTGAGCGCGTCACAGGAGGCGGAGAGCGCGTAGCGATACGCATCGCCGCCCCCGGTCGGCTGACCCGTCGTGCCGTCGGCGTACCGTGCGGGGGGCAATCGCACGGGATAGAAGTTGCCGGGGGGCGTGAGCCCGTCGGACGTTCCGAGCTTGAGCGGGATGGCGTCTGCCTGGGTCATGCTGCGGAGACGCGTGATATCCGCCGTCGTCAGGCTGTACGCGACCGATGGGGGAGCGGCGGGATACAGCACCTGCAACAGCGTGGCGTAGGGGATCGCGAGCGGGCGGATGCACCGCGCGCGGGTGGTCCACACGATGGACGCCACCGCGCCCGCCTGCAGCAGCTTGCGGTCGATGCCGAAGAAGCGCCCGAACACATAGGCCCCATCGTGGCGCGCCTCGACCTGCACGGCGTTCGTTCGCGGGTCGGACCACCCATCGGTCGGCGTGAAGGCGCCATCCCAGCGGCCGAACCGCACATCGCCCGGCGTGACGACGGGTGTATCACCGCCGACCGGATTCGCCTGGGCGTAGGCCAGCGCACTGTCCACGGCGTTCGCGCCGTCCTCGTGCAGCAGGCGCGTAACCCCGGCGAGCGCCCCCGCCTCGGCGGCATTCCGGAGTTGGCCGTGGAGGACGAACATCCGCGAGATATCCACGGCGAGGGCCGCCATCCCGATGAAGATGGTGAGCAGGAGGATCATCGCCGGGAGGGCGATGCCCGCCCGACGGCGGTCAGCGGGGCGTCGCGAGCGCATCGAACACCGTCCCCAGTTGGAGCATCACGGGCCCGCCGATCACGATGAAGAGTGCAGGCAGGATGAGCAGCGCGAGCGGGAAGAGCATCTTGGTGCTCGCGATCGCCGCGCGCTGCTCGGCAATCGTCCGCCGCGTCCGCCGGATGACCTCGGCGTTGACGCGAAGCACGCGGGCGATGGACGTGCCCCAGCGCTCGCTCTGGATGATGTTGGCAGCGAGGGTGCGGAACTCCGGCATCCCAGTCCGATTCCACATCCCGCGCAGCGCGTCCTCACGCGGGACGCCGGCACTCTGCTTCCGCCCGAGGATCACAAGCTCCTCGGAGAGCGCGGGGTGGACGTGGGCGAGCTCTCGCCCCACCCGCAGGATGGCCGCGTCGAGGCTGATGCCGGCCTCGACGCAGATCAGGAGCAGGTCCAGCATGTCGGGGAGACCGTGCCGCATCGCGAGCTGCCGCGCCTCCCGGCGCCGCGAGACGAGGCTCACAGGCAGGAGCGCCCCGATGACCGCACCGAGCAGGGCGCCGAGCAGTTGCCACCCACCGGCGCCGACGAGCACCGAGGCGAGCGCCACGGCACCGAGCAGGCTCAGGAGCGCGATGGACGTGAGGTAGCTCGGAAGCGCCGTCGTGGTCCGAAAGCCGGCCTGGGCGAGCCGCTCGCGGAGTACCGTCACGAGCGTCCCCGCCGGGAGCAGGCGGGCGAGCCAGGCCCCGATCCGAGCGAAGCGCCCCTCGGCCTTCTCCGCCACGAACAGGGCATCGACGCCGGCGGGGCGCGCCGACACCCCACGGATCCGGTCGGCGAGCTGCGCGGGGCGCGTCTGTTCGAGACGGGCCCAGACGGCGAGCGTGACCGCGGAGACCAGGAGCACCAGCAGGGCGAGCAGGGCAGGATTCATGGCGACCTCAGAACTCGATACGGGCGAAACGGGAGAGGAGCAGATAGCCGACGGTGACGGACAGGGCGGCGTACGCGAGGAGCAGATGCCCCAGCGTCGTGGTCAGCATCGGGCGGACGAAGGCCGGATCGAGGACGAACAGCAGAACGAAACACACGATCGGCAACAGCCCGAGGACGCGGGCCGAGGCGCGCGGCTCCGCCGTGAGGGTCGCCACGCGCTCGCGCAGCGCGGCGCGTTCGCGCACGACGCCAGCGAGGCCGAGGAGCACCTCGCTCAGGGTGCCCCCGGACTCGCGCTGCACCAGGATCGCGGTGACGAAGAGCTTGGCGTCGATGGAGCCCACGCGCGCCTCGAAGCCGATGAGTGCCTCGCGGAGGTCCATCCCCAGCCGTTGCTCCTCCGCGAGGCGATGGAACTCCGTGCCCATCGGGGCGGCGAGCTCCTCGCCGACGAACTGGATGGCGGCCGGCAGGGAGAAGCCGGCCCGGATGGCGTTGACGATCATGTCGATGGCCTCGGGCAGCTGCGCCTCGAGACGCGCCACGCGCCGGCGCCTGCGATGCGCGACAATCGCCGGCGGGGCGGCCGCCGCGACGAGGATCGCGGCCGCCCCGACACCGGCCCCCCCCCACTGCCCCGCGGCCACGCCCACGACCACCAAGAGCGCCGAGCCCAGCAGGTACTCGCCGACGGACCACGGGAGATTCGCCTCGGTGAGCGCTTGCTCGAGGCGCGCCACGAGCGGGAGATCGTGCAGCACGGCGTCGAAGAGCGGCATCGAGCTCCGGCGCTGGTCGCGCATGATGTCCACCGACGTCCGACCCCCACCGCGGAGCGCGCGGAGCCGCTGCCGGGCCTCCACCGCCTCGGTGAGCCGGCGACGATTCAGCGCGACGTACGCCGCGAACACCAGCAACACCGCGGCGATGAAGACGATGAGGAGGATCAGGGCGTCCATCGTCAGACCCCCGCGACGGCGGGATCGGCCACGGTCACGCCGTGGACCCGGAGCCGTTCGGCGAAGGCCGGGCGCGTCCCCGTGGCCGCGAACTCGCCGAGCACCGTCCCATCGGGTCCGATGCCGCGCCGTGCAAAGCGGTAGATCTCCTGCAGGGTGATGACATCCCCTTCCATTCCTCGGACCTCGGTCACGCTGGTCACCCGGCGCGTGCCGTCCGAGAGGCGCGCCACCTGGATGATGAGATTGATGGCGCTCGCCATCTGCTCGCGGATCGCCTTGGCCGGCAGGTTCGTCTGCGCGAACTGCACCATCGTCTCGAGGCGGGCGAGGGCATCCCGCGGGGAGTTCGCGTGGATGGTGGTGAGCGATCCCTCGTGTCCGGTGTTCATGGCCTGCAGCATGTCGAGCGCCTCGGCGCCGCGGACCTCGCCGATGAGGATGCGGTCCGGACGCATCCGGAGCGCATTCTTCACGAGGTCGCGCGCGACCACCTCGCCCCGCCCCTCCGCGTTGGGCGGCCGCACTTCGAGCCGCACGACGTGTTCCTTCGCGAGCTTCAGCTCGGCGGCATCCTCGATAGTGATGATCCGCTCCGTGTTCGGGATCGCCTCGCTGAGGGCGTTGAGGAGGGTTGTCTTCCCCGACCCCGTCCCGCCGGAGATCAGGATGCTGAGCCGGGCGCGCACGCACCCCGCCAGCACCTCGGCCATCCGCGCCGTCAGCATCCCGTGCTCGATGAGCTGGGCCATCGCCAGCTCGGCGCCGAAGCGCCGGATGGAGAGCACGGGGCCGTTGAGCGCGAGCGGCGGGATGATCGCGTTCACCCGCGAGCCGTCGGGCAACCGGGCGTCGACCATCGGCGACGACTCGTCGATGCGGCGCCCCACACGGCTCACGATGCGGTCGATGATCGCGAGCAGGTGCGCGTCGTCGCGGAAGGCGGCCCGCGCGCGTTCGAGCTTCCCCCCCCGCTCCACATACACGTCGCGCGCCCCATTCACCAGGATGTCACTGACACTCGGGTCGCGCACGAGCGGCTCGAGCGGACCGAGGCCGGTGATCTCGTACACGATCTGCTCGACGACCTCCTCGCGCTCGGCGGCGGAGAGCGGGACCGCCTCGGTGCGCAGGAACCCGCCGACCACCGCGCGGATCTGCTCGAGGAGGAGCTGCGGCTCCCGAATGCGCTCGAGTGCCTCGAGGTCCAACCGCTCGATCAGCCGGCGGTGCATCTTCAGCTTCAATTGCGCCACGGACGAGTCCGCCGGCGCCCAGTCGACGGCCTCGGTGCTGCCCGTCGGTCGGTCCGCGATGGGGGAGACGACCGGCACCATGGTGGCGTGCGGCGTCTGCCGGCTCAGCCGGTCGCGCAGGAAGGAGGCCATCGCTCAGCCCCCCAGGTGAAAGAAGCGGCTGAACGCGCCGGTGGGACGGGTCCCGACGATTGGGGTGGGTGTGGCAGGGCTGACGGTGTCGAGCGGGATGAGTTGGTCGGCGAGCTCGGCATAGCGCTTGGCGAGGCGGGAGTCGGGCGCGATCTCCAGCAACGGCTTGCCGCGCGCCACGGCCGTCGTGCAATTGCGGTGGTCGTTCGGGAGCGTGAAAGTGACGGAGCGCTCGAGCACTTCCCCGGCATCGGCGAGGGAGACCGCGTCGCTGCCCGTGACGCGGTTCACGATGACGCGGACCTTGTCGTCCGGGTAGCCCCGCTCCCGGAAGAGCTGACTCGCCTGCTGGGCGCTGCGCAGCGCCGGGAGGCTCAGCTGGGTGACCAGCACCACCGTCTGTGCCGCATCGAGCGCCGAGATCACGTGGTCCCGGCGGCTGCTGTCGGCGTCGATGATCACCACGTCGAAGTGCGCCCGCAGATGGCCGAGGAGCGTCGTGGTCGTCGTCGCATCGAGGCTGGCCCGCCCGACGCGTTCCGCCGCCGGCAGCACCCACACACCACCCGGATGCTCGGTGAGGATCGAGCTCAGGACGCTCGAGTCCACGTCGTCGCGACGCGCGATCAGATCGGAGACGTCGTACGTGGGCGCGAGGTTCAGAAAGAGGCGCACATCCGGGTCATCCTCGGTGAGGTCGACTAAGACCACCCGGGGCGTCGGGACGCGCGCGGCGCAGGCGAAGGCGAGGTTGATGGCGACGGTGGTGACCCCCATCCCGCCCTTTGGGCTGTAGATCGCCACCACGCGCCCGTGACGCCCGTCTGGCGTGGCGCGCCGCTGCGCCCGCTCGAGCGCCGCGGCGATGTCCGCGCCCACCGCGGGCCGGACGAGGAACTCGTGGGCGCCGGTGCGGAGCCCGCGCAGGATCAGGTCCGGATCGGCGCTCGGGGCGGTGCCGATGACCAGCATCGCCGGGTCCGCGTGGAGGGCGGCCTCGAAGTCGCCGATCGCGGCGCCGGTGACCGCCTCCATGGGGAGGAGGAGCAGGTCGTAGTGCGCCTGCCGGAGATGCTCGAGCGCCTCCGGCACGCCGGCCACCACGTCGGCGGGCGCGAAATTGAACGGGGCGAGGACGGCGTCGAGCTCGGCGTCTGGGCCGGTGGCGCCGGTGATGGTGAGGACGGTGCGCCGGGCCATGTCAGCGCCCTCCCGGCGGGATGACACCCGTGCGCGGGGCGAGCACGCCGGCGGCCGGCGACAGCGTGTCCGCGGGGAAGCGCATCACGTCGCGCTCGCGCGGCCGCATCGGATCCACCACGACGGGGGTCACGATCACCACGAGCTCCGTCTCGTTGCGCTGCCAGGAGCGGCTCGAGAAGAGCGCGCCGAGGATGGGGAGATCCTTCAGCCAGGGCACCCCGGTGCGGACCTGCTGCCGCTCGTCGTTGAACAGGCCCGAGATCACGAGGCTCTGGTCGCGCCGGACGTCGAGTGTGCTCTGCACGCGCCGCGTGCGGAGTGCCGGGATGCGAAATCCGGAGAGGACCACGGCGTTCGCGTAATCCAGCGTCGACACCTCGGGTGTGATCCGGAGCCGGACGAGGCTGTCGCTCACGATCTCGCCGTTGAAGGCGAGCCGGATGCCGAACTCCCGGTACTGGATGGTGACCGCACTCGGCTGCCCGGCGAGCGTCGGCTGCGCGATCGGCACCGGGATCTCGCCGCCAGCGAGGAAGCTGGCATCCTCTTTGTTGCCCGCCATGATGTTCGGTTCCGCGAGCGTGCGGACGTTCCCCTGCTCCTCCTGCGCCTGCAGCAGCGCCATGAAGTCCTTGGTGCCGAACGACGAGAGGAGGGTCAGGAAGCGCGCGTCCGCCGGGACAGTCGCATCTCCGGTGATCGGGTTGATGTTGATGTCGGTCTTGTAGTCCCCGGTGCCGATGCGGGTGTCCCCGTGGCGATAGAGCCCCGAGAGTCCGAACTGCGTCAGCACATCGCGGCGCACCTCGGCGAATTTCACCGAGACCAGCACCTGCATCCGATCGGACGGCGAGTGCACGAGGACGCGGTAGTGCGCCCGGCTCCCGTCGCTGCCCCAGAGGAGCAGATCGGTCTCGCCGAGCGCCTTGGCGTTGATGACCAACTCGCGCGGCGAGACCGCGATGACGTCCGCCACGGCGTCGGCGGCGACCGAGACGCGCACCACGTCCACGGCACTGGTGATGGCGTG
The DNA here is from genome assembly GCA_037975505.1 of Gemmatimonadota bacterium. Lineage (GTDB taxonomy): Bacteria > Gemmatimonadota > Gemmatimonadetes > Gemmatimonadales > Gemmatimonadaceae > Pseudogemmatithrix. The sequence continues at coordinate 20,048 of JBANGJ010000019.1, forward strand.
CGACCGCCCGATGGGGAGGTCGATCTTCACGATGGTCGGCTCGGCCGTGATCATCGGGTCGGGAGCGGCGGCCGACGCGGCCGCCGAGGCGGCGGGCGGAGCGGCGGCCGGACCCTGGGCGACGAGGAGGCCGATGGGGAGGACGAGGGCCCAGCCGAGGAGGTGGCGCGCGAGGCGCGGAACGAGGGGGGTCACGGGATCCTCCGAGCGGCGGACGCGGCCGTGTCGGGCTTGAGGAAGGCGCGGGTCTCGATGCGATCGCCGCGATGGATGGTGATGTGCAGCGATTCCGCGGCGGGCTTCGGCGGCGGGACCACCGGCGGTGGCGGCGGCGTCACCACCGGCGCCGGCCGGGGTCGACGCCACGTCGGCAGCGCACGGCGCGGCCCCATCTCGGCGCTGACGGTGTCCCTCGTGGTGGTCAGCGAGACGAGCGTCACGCCCACCACGTCGCGGGCATTCGCGCCCTGGGTGCGCACCGACTCGGAGTCCCCGAAGCCGCGGAGGACGAGTTGGATGCTCCCCTCCGTCGCGGCGAACGCGAGGCGCTCGGCCTGCTCCGGTGTGACCTCGAGCGCCGCCGTGGTGGCGTCGATCGATCGCCCCGCGGCGTCGCGCTGCACCGTGGTCCCGACGGAGAGCACGCGCAGATCCTCCATGAACACCTTCGCGACGGGGGTGGGCGTCCCGGCGCCTTGGCGCATCATCACGACGACGTCCACGCGGCTGTTCGGCTGGATGAGGCCGCTGATGCCAGCGACGTCGTTGATGCGCACCGCCATCGCGCGTTTGCCGCGCGGGACTTTCACCTCGAGGCCCGGGCCGACGCCGATGGGCGCGAGCTTGCCGGGGACGAGCACGTCCCCGGCGAAGACGGGCGCCACGAGCACGCGACCAGCGAGCTGCTCCGCGCTTGTGTAGGCGCCCTCGGGCACCTCGCTCGCGGGCCAGTCCCGGAGTTCGATCGCCTCCTTCGTGAGGCTGGTGCCCTCGGAGAGGTTGCGCGAGGCCACGGCCACCGCGCGCATCGGCACGACGCTGCGCGCGCGGGTGCGCTGCAGCGCCTGATAGACGCCGACCGTGGCGAGGACGGCGGTGGCGACCGCAGACCAGAGGAGGATGGTGTAACGACGGACGGCCATGGGGACGCTCAGGGGGTGGGGGTGTATCGCGGAGGGGCCGTGTCAGCCGCCGAGCTCCCAGCGGTACCGGGCGGACGCGTGCAGCGTCAGCTCCGGCAGGCCGAGGAGCGGGCGGATGGGCGTGATGAGCGGGAAGGGGTAGGCGACGCGTACGGTCGTGGCCTGCAGCACTGCGGGGCTGCCGGCGGCGTAGTCGAACGTGACGGTCACCTCGTCCGGCGTGAGCGATGGCCCGCCGAACGGGGACATGTGCGCGATGGTCGTGTCGCGGATCGCGGCGACGCTCCCGGCGGGATTCGGCGCGACGGCGGCGAAGCGCGCCCCCTCGCGGGCCGCGAGGTTGAGGCTGTTGGCGGTGTAGAGCGCACGCCCGAAGTCGACGATGCCGAAGATGAAGATCAGGAGCATCACGAGGATGAGCGAGAACTCGAGGAGCACGGTACCGTGCTCCTCCGTGCGGAGGCGGCGGAGCGCCTGAGACCAGGTGGGCATCAGCGGATCTCCGGATGCCAGAGCGCCGCGAGCACCCCGACGGCGATGGCAAGGGCATAGGGGAGACGGGCGGAGCGGGGCACGACATCGACGTGCAGGGCCCGTGGGTCGTGGAGCGCGCGCGCGACGCGCGCCGCGGCGAGACGCGGGCCGTCGGTGGCCACGAGCATCCCGGCAGCCACGGCGCCGCCCGCCACGGCGGTGAGTGCCGCCGCCCGGAGCGCCCCGACGGGCCCCAGCCACGCGGCGGCGGCGGCGAAGAGCTTCACGTCGCCGGCCCCTAGCATCCCCATCGCATAGAAGGGGAGCCAGAGCGCGCCGCCGGTGGCGAGGCCGAGGAGGGCCTCGCGCGCCCCCAACGGCGGGAGCCAGCCGAGCGCCGCGCCGCCCACGCCAACTGCCGCGACGAGCGCGGCGAGGCCGTTCGGGATCCGTCGATCCCGAAGGTCGGTCCAGCACGCGATCGCGAGACAGGTGACGAGGAACGGCATCGGCGTGGCGTCCCGATCAGGGGAGATTGGTGTCGACGGTCTTGAAGGCCGTGCTGACCTTGCCGCCGATGGACTTGATCGAGACGATGCAGATCGCCGCGATGAGCGCGACGAGGAGCCCGTACTCCGCGAGTGCCGCGCCGTCCTCCGACGCGCCGAACCGCCGAACCGCTTGGATGAGGGAACGCATGGTGCCTCCGAACAGGGGATGAGTGGTGCGCGCCGCGACCACCGCGACGGCGAGCGCACGATGCCGCTCCCCCGGAGGGCGAAACAGGAGTGATTCCCTGAGATCGCGTGCGGGGACGCGGCGTCGGCGATCGCCCGGCGTCCCGCAGGCGGATTTCCTCACGCTCGAACGCGGCCGACGCGGCGCGTGCAACGCGGACGGGGGAGGCCCAATTGGGCCTCCCCCGTCCGTGACCACGACGTCGTACCGCTACGGTCGCGTGAATGGCGCGCGGGCGCGCGCCCGGTCCTCGCGCTGCGTCAGCGGCGCCCCTTCAGGGCGGCGACCAGCGCGGGAGACCGAGAACCGCGCTCGAGGGCACGCCCCTCGCGCGCCCACGCGAGGACGCCTCCGGCGAGCACCTGCACGGACGTCGCGCCGGCCTGGCGGAGGAGCCCGGCGCTCGAGGAGGCCCTGGCGCCCGAGCGGCAGATCACCACCACGGGCACGCCTGCCCCGGCAATGGTGGCCGCATGGTGCGGGACCTTCCCCACGGGGAGCAGGACGGAGCCCGCGATGTGACCGTCGGCGAACTCGTCCGGCTCCCGCACGTCGAGGAGGACGGTCCGGTCCTGCGCGGCGCGCAGCGCCTCGAGGTCGGCGGGTCCGAAGGTGGAGGGGAGGAGCTGTTTGAGGACGTCGAGCCAGGCCATGGGTCTCGGGATCGGGTGGGCGTCCGCCCACGTGTATATGCTTATATAAGCATATACTAGCGCACCCGTTCCAGCAAGGCGGCGCCCACCCACCCCGCCCCCTCCGGCACCCGCACGCGCAACCACCCCCGCCCGATCTCCACCACGTCCACCCGCGCCCCCGGCGCGAGGATCGTCAGCACCTGCGCGGCGTTGTCCGGGGCCACCCGCACCCGCACCCAGGTGGTCGTCACGTACGCGAAGACGGCCGCCTCCGGCCCCACCGGCGCCACCACCGGACGCGCGCCGCCCGCCGCGCCCACCGCCGAATCCGCCGCCGCGACCGCCGTGTCCGGCACGACAGCCGACGAGGCGACCTCGACCTCGGCCGGCGGGATCGCCGCCGGCGTCGCCACCGGAGCCGGCACGGGAGCAGCGGCCGGCTCCACCGGCCCGCGGTGCGTCACCGCCCACACGCCTCCCACCACCGCGACCGCGGCGACCACGGCGACAACGGCGACCACCGCGCCGATGAGCCGACCCGGCGGAGTGCGCCGCCGCCGTTCCGGAGTGGGCGGCAACACCACGCCGCTCGTCGGGGACTCGGCCCCGAACGGCGCGAGGCACCGTGGACAGCGCGAGGCGCCGAGCACGGACGGGGCACCGCAGGAGGCACATTGGACGCGTCGCATCTCCCGTCAACGCTCAACCCCGAGACGGCGACCGTCAATGGGCGCCACACGATCAGTTGCCAATCATCCTGGGGTGGGGTAGGGTCTCCTCTGACACGCCGTCCATCGTTCCACCCGCCTCGTCTCGTTTTCTTTTCTATTGATGGCCACCGCTCTGCTCGCCATCGCGCGTCGGTCCCGCCGCGCCGCCAGCCTCGCCCTCCTGACCGGGCTCACCCTCCTCGCCGCGGCGCCCGCCGGCGCGCAGTGGACGAGCGACCCGTCCGACATCCTCGCCGTCACCGGCGTCCGCGTCCTCAACGGGGCGGGCGGGGCGACGATCCCGCCAGGTGAGACCGTCGAGCTGCGCATCCAGGTGCGGAACGTGGCCGGGTATCCCCTCTCCGCCGTGCGCGCCGACATCCGCACCGGGGACGCCGTCCGCGTCCGCTACGTCTCTGCGCTCGGCACCACCTTCGAGCGGCACCGCCGTGTGAACATGGGCATCATGAACACCGCCGCGACCGCGACGGTGACGGTGCGCATCGTCGCCCTCGAACGCGGGCTCGCCGTGGACGGCTCGATTCCGGTGACCGTGACCTTCAGCGCGCGCCGCCAGCGCCCCACGACCCCCATCGACCTGGGCCTGACGGTGGCCGGCGCCCCCGCCCCGCTCGTCGCGGCGGCCCCCCCGTCCATCGTGAGCCCGCCGCCGGTCACGCCGAGTGCCCCGTTCATCTCCGCGCTGATGCAGGGGGTCCCTCGGGCCACGCGCCCGCGCCCCGATGCCATCGCCGTGATCATCGGTAACCGCACCTATCGACGCGCGCCGAGCGTCGCCTACGCCGCAAATGATGCGGCCGCGATGCGGCTCTACGCCGAGCGTGCGCTGGGCATCCTGCCGGGCAACGTGCTCTACGTGGAGGACGCAACGCTCTCGGACCTGAAGGTGCTCTTCGGCGACCAAGGGGTCCCGAGCGGCCGGTTGCACGACCTGGTGAAGCCGGGACTCACCGAGGTCTTCGTGTTCTATTCCGGGCACGGCGCCCCCGATCCGGTGGCGAATCGTGCCTACCTCATGCCCTCGGACGGCGATGCCAATCGCCTCGCCCTCACGGGGCTGCCGGTGGACATCTTGTATGAGAACCTGGCGGCCCTCGGCGCGGCCCACGTGACCGTGGTGCTCGACGCCTGCTTCTCCGGCGGGACCGGCTCCGGCGAGATGCTGATTACTCAGGCGTCCCCCATCGGGATCCGCGTCACCGACCCGTCGCAGCGCTTCGCCGCGTCGGGCGGCGCGACGATTATCGCGGCCGCCGAGGGCCAACAGCTCGCCAACTGGTACCCGGAGCAGCAGCACGGCCTGCTCACGTACTTCTTCCTGCGCGGCCTGCAAGGAGCCGCCGATCGGGACCGAGACGGGAGCGTCACCGCTGGAGAGATGCGGGACTGGCTCCGGGACCCGGCGAACGGCCTCCCGTACGAGGCCCGGCGACTCCACGGCCGAGACCAGACCCCGCAGGTCTGGGGTGATCCCACCTACCGCATCCGCTAAGAGGAACGCTCGCATATGCCCCGCCTCCGCTTCCGGCGGCACCGATTCCTCATCGTGGCCCTCCTTCTCTCGGTGACGGCACGTGGGGCCCACGCGCAGCTTGCCGCCGACACCCACCTGAAGTGGTCCGGATTCGCCGGCGCGCTGATGGTCGAGCACATCACGGGCGCCTCCGCCGGGGGCGGCCTCTCCGCTCGCCTCGTCCGGGAGAACGCTCCGTTCGATCTCGCGTTCGACGCAGCGTACTATCGCTTTCCGCCGGTGCGGGTGAAGGACAGCGGCTTCGAGTCGTCCCTCGACCAGGCGTTCGCCGCGCTCAGTGCGACGATCATCGTGCAACGCGCCGGGTCGCCGCTCCAGCTGTTGGGCGGGGCGGGAACCTACTCCTTCATCTACCGCTACGCCGAGAAGGACGCGCCGACCCGGACCGGTTGGGACAACTCGTTCGGCTACCACGTGGGCGTCGGGATCCGCACGTCGGTCCACTCCGCGCTCGAAGCGCGGTACGTGACGGCCGCGTACCGCGGGTACGATGCCGCGGGCGCGGACACCCGGGTCACCGTGCGGATGCTCCCGGTCTTCCTGCGCCTAGCCTTCTGAGACCCGACGCCGGCACCGCGAGGGCGCCGGGACGTTGCCGAGCCGCCGATTCGGTCGTATTCTCGCTGGGGGCGGATCGTCCACCCCACCACCATTTCGATGGAGCGTCCCGTGAAGCGCACCCTGCCCCTGCTCGCGCTGGTCCTGCTCGCCGCCCTTCCCGCCTCCGCCAAGGCCCAGCTCGCCGTCTTCGGCGGGCAGCAGACTTGGACGTACGACGGTGGGTCGTCGTACACCGGCACCGGCGGCGGCGTGGGCCTCCGCACGGGCATCCTCCCGATCTTCGACATCGCGGTGGACGCCTCGTACTTCGCGTTCCCTGACGAGGGCGGCACCAAGGTGACCAGCCTCAATTACGCGGCCTCGGCGATCCTCGGCTCCGCGAAGGAGCGGGTGAACCTCTATGCCGGCATCGGCAAGTACGACCTGCGCTTCGACGGGAACTCGAGCAACACCAGCATCGGCCTCCACGGTGGCGTGATGCTCCACCTCTTCGGCCCGATCTCGGCCGATGCGCGCCTCGTCCTGCTCAAGGGGGATGACGGCTCGGTGAGCGACGTCTCGACGAAGGTCATCCCGATCACCATCCGCTTCCAGTTCTGATCGGACGCTCGGTGCCGCTTCGCCGCACCGCTGACAACGCGCTGAGGGCCCATGTGGCTCTCAGCGCGTTTTCCGCGGTGGCGTTCGGTACCTTCCTCGTCCCCCCGGTCCCCGCCTTCTTCACCCAGCCGCCGAACGACGTGGCGATGCGGGTGGGCTCGCAGTTCGGCGGTCAGATCACGGTCGTCCTCGGGGCCATCGCCGGGTTCGCCTTCCTCGCGCACGCGGTCGGCACCCGCCCCGCGCTCCGCGCGCTCGCCGTCTGTTTCGTCCTCTCGCTCGGTGCCGAGGCCCTCGGCGCCGCGACGGACATCCCCTTCGGTCCGTACGACTACACCACGCGACTGGGGTTCCTAATCGGCGGGCTTGTTCCCTTCAACATCCCGACCTCGTGGTTCTACATGGCGGTCGCGGCGTTGGGGATCGGCGCTCGCTTCCTCCCCGCCCGAGACGACGGTCCCACGCGGTGGTGGTGGGCCTTCGTGACGGCCCTCATCCTGACGAGCTACGACCTCGTGATGGACCCGGCGATGTTCCGCACCGAGCACTGGCTCTGGGCGGTGCCGGAGACCGCCGCGTTGCGCCCGTGGCAGCAGCTGCTCCTCTTTGACGGCTACTACGGGATCCCGGTCGTGAACTTCCTCGGATGGATTCTGACCGGTACGCTGGTCGCACGGGCGATTGTCGCGGTCATCCCCCCGACCACCTGGGCCGCCGTCGTGGCCCCCTCGCGGTTCCCCGCCGTGCTCTACGCGGCGAACGGCGTCCTTCCGATCGTCATCTGCCTGCGCTGGGGGATGGCCCCCGCGGCCGTGGTGGGGATTGTCGCGATGGGCGTGCCCCTTGCCCTGGCCGCCCGCGGGCGGCGGAGTCCCGCATGACCGACGCCTCGCTCCCGCCCTTCCGTCGAGCGATGCGACGGATGACCCGCACCCTCGCCTCGGACGGGATGATCGGGTTCATGCTCTCGGTGGTGGTCGTCGAAGCGACGACGCTCATCCTGTTCCACGCACGGACCGGCGGCGGCCCCGCGCCGGTGGAGCTGCTCTCCTTCCTCGGCGCGGGGGGCAGCCTGATGGTGTCGATGTACTTCGTGCGCCGCGTCGAGCGGCACCCGCTCCCGTTCGCGTTCGCACTGCTCGCGGCGCTCGGGTTCCACGCCTGGCACGTCGCGCTCCTCTGGGGGCGCTGAGCGCCGACGACGTCCCGACTCAGCCCCGCGGGCGCGCGCGCACCAGGATCTCGTATCGGGGCCGCGTCGTGAGCCGGGCCACCGGTCGCACGGACGCCGCATCGAGGGCCTCGAGGTCGTAGCGGCGGGTGAGGCGCGCGATGAAGAGCGCCGCCTCCAGCGTGGCGAAGGCGGCCCCGACACAGACGCGCGGCCCGAACCCGAACGGCAGGAAGGCGCCGGGCGTGATGGCCTCCTCGCGCCCGCCGAGGAAGCGGTCAGGGTCGAAGCGCGCCGGTTCGGCCCAGAGCCGCTCGTGTCGGTGGATGGTCCACGGCGCGATCATCAGCATCGTGCCGCGACGCACGGGCCGGCCGTCGATCTCCGTGTCCCGGGCGGCGACCCGCGGAAGGAAGGTGATCGGCGGATAGAGGCGCATCGTCTCCTTGAAGACGGCCTTGATGAACGGGAACCGCATTGCGTGCTCGATGGTCACCGGGCCGTCGCCGCAGGCCGCGTCCACCTCCGCCCGGATGCGGGCGACGACGTCCGGGCGCTGGGAGAGCAGGAAGAAGACCCAGGTGAGGACGCTCGCGCTCGTCTCGTGGCCGGCCAGGAAGAAGACACCGAGCTCGTCGATTAGCTCCTCGCGAGTGAAGCCCTGCCCCGTTTCGGGATCGACGGCCTTCATCACGGCGGCGCAGAGGTCGTCGAACACGGGGGCGTCCGGCGCGAAGCGCGGCGCCAGCATCGCGTCGATGTGGGCGCGGATGCGCCGGCAGGCCTCGAGCACCGGGGCCGGCTGCGGCGTGTGCCGCCACGGCCGATCGAAGATCAGGGCCTTCACGTTGACGCTCGCCACCTGCCGTTCGAAGACGGTGAAGGCCTCGAACACGTCGCGCGCCGCGCCCTCCTGGAGCCCGGTGGAGAAGATCGTCCGCGTGATCACATCCGCCGTGAGGTGCCCCATCGCGGCGTCCAGCGAGTAGCGCTCGCCGCGCGCGATCCGCTCGTCCACCCAGCGTTCGTGATCGTCGACGGCCGCGACCATCTGGGCGAAGGCGCGATGGAGCCGCATGTGCGAGAAGGCGGGCTCGATCATCCGGCGTTGCTGCCGCCAGGTGGCCCCGCTCGACACGAACATCGCATCCCCGATGAGCGGCGCGACCGCATCGACCATCAGGTCGTTCTTGGGGAAGATCCCCTCGGGGTCCGTCAGGACGTGCGAGACGAGGGCGGGGTCGTTGAGATACAGGATGCCCCGACGGGTGGGCCCGAGCGGGAGGAGGCGCTCGCGGTAGGCGAGATCCGGGATGAGGGAGAGAAGATCCCCCTCCCCGCGCAGGAGGACGCGCAGGAGGGACCGGACCGGCGGGAGGGGGTGCGGCGCCGGCGGCCGATACCCGGCAGACGCGTCGGCGGTCGTCACGCCGCGGTCCGCGGGGCGGCCGCCGCGCGCGCATCGGTCTGCAGCGCGCGCCACGTCCAGAGCACGCCGAGCAGTTCGTTGCCGGCGATGCCGAGGAGGAGCACCGGCGCGAGCCCTCGCGCGACGAGGAGCGCGAAGCTGGCGGCGAGCGCGAGGCGCCCCCTCAGCGACCACCGCGCGAAGCGTCGGTCGTCCGCGCGCCCGGCGGCCGCATAGTACCCGCCGAGGACCATCGCACTGGCGCCGAGCAGCCGGATCCAGTGCTCCGAGGTCCGCGGGGTCAGCAGGACGTCGAGCGTGCGGTCCGGGGCCAGGTAGAGCCCGGCCCCCATCACCATGGCGTACGCACCGAATCCCACGAGGCTGCGGCCGGTGCGACTCACGCCTCGCGGACCTCGACGCGGGCGCTTCGGCCGCGTCGGTACCAGGTGTGGATCTGGTAGTGATGGTAGAAGATGATCGAGAGCCCGATGGCCAGCGGAATCGCCCAGAGTCGCGGGTTCAAGGCCGCGTGGGCGTTCGCCGGCCCCGTGCGCGGCATGAATCGCACGAGCCCGAAGGTCATGAACGCGGTGTAGACGGAGATGCCGGCCCCGACGAGCGCCTTCATATGCTCCACCAGGTACGCCCACTTGGGCGGGGCGGCGCGGAAGCTGAAGAAGAGGTTCGTTCCCCCGGAGGCGATCCCGACGAGGCTGATCCCCATCATCAACGGCAGGCCGCGGAGCCAGCCCTGCACCGCGCAGTTCACGGCGGCGATGATCACGACTACCTGCAGCGCCACATCCCGCGGACGGCGGTTCGCCTCGTGCCGCCGCTTGTGTCGCACCACCTGCAACCCGTGCCAGGCGAGACTGATGGTGAGCACGGCGAGGTAGACCATCATCCACCCGAAGATGCCGGTCACGAGGGCGCGATCCGCGAGGTGCGGATGCGTCCCCACCGGGTCGGCGAGCGTCGTGAGGCCCATTCCCGCCGCGATGCAGCCCGTCACGAGCATGCTGTAGGCGAAGATGTGGCCCCAGTCACGATGCACCTTGCCACCCTTCCGCGACCCGACGGCGACCCAGAAGAGGGCCAGACCGACCGCCCCGGTCGCGATGTGCGCGGCGACGAGGGTGCGGAAGAGGCTCACGCGCCGCGCGGCCCGGTCGCCCGGGTGTCGAGCACCTCACGCACCGCCGCCGTCAACGCCTCGGTGGTGAACGGCTTCCCGAGGAACCGCGACCGCGCCGAGGGACCACTGGCCTCGTCGACGAGCTCGTGATTGCTGTAGCCGGAGATGAACAACACGGGCAGCGACGGATGGGACTGCCGGAGCTCGCGGGACATCGCCGGGCCGCCCAGCTCCGGCATCACCACATCGCTCACGACGAGGTGGATCGGGCCGGGGTGCCGCGCAATCACCTCGAGCGCCTCGCGGCCATTCGCAGCTTCGAGGATGGTGTACCCCTCGCGATGCAGCAGGGTGCGGATCAGGCGACGGACGGCCGCCTCGTCCTCCGCCACGAGGATCGTCTGCGGCGTGTCCCCGGTCGGCGTCGTCCGCACGGGACGCTCGGCGGCCTCGGGGGCCGGGGCGCCCACGACGGGGAGGAAGATCCGCATCACGGTGCCGCGACCGTGGGCACTCTCGACGTCGATGAACCCGTGCGACTGCCGGACGATGCCGTGCACCATCGCGAGTCCAAGTCCGGTCCCTTGCCCCACGGGCTTGGTGGTATAGAACGGCTCGAAGATGCGAGCGAGATCAGCCGGCGCGATGCCCGATCCCGTGTCGCTGACGGTCAGCTCCGCATAGACCCCCGCGGGGAGGATGTCGCCGAGCGCGACCGCCCGTGGCGCGCCGACGACGGCGCAGCGCGTGCCCACGCGCACCGTGCCGCCCCCGGGCATCGCGTCGCGGGCGTTCAGCACGAGGTTCATCACGACCTGGTCCAGCTGGCCGCGGTCGGCCTTCACGAAGACGGGCTCCTCCCCGCGCGACGTCTCGAGCGTGATGGACGCGCCGAGGAGCCGGCGGAGCATCGACTCGAGATCGACCACCGTCTCCCCGAGGTCGAAGCTGGAGATGCGCAACGTCTGCTTGCGCCCGAACGCGAGCAGCTGCCGCGTCAGGTCCGCCGCGCGCGTGCCCGCCCGCGCGACCTCGCCGAGGAGCTCCATCCCATCCGCCGAGAGGGTCGGATCGGCCAGCACGAGGTCGACGTTGCCGCGGATGATCGTCAGCAGGTTGTTGAAGTCGTGCGCCACGCCGCCCGCGAGCTGCCCCACGGCCTCCATCTTCTGCGATTGCCGCACCTGCTCCTCGAGCAGGTGGCGGTCCGTCACGTCGCGGAAGCGCCAGACCCATCCGACCGTCTCCCCGGCGAGGCGCTGCGGATGCGCGGTCACCTCGAGGGTCCGCCCCTCCGTCGTCCGCACCGAGAGGTCCTGCGCCCCGCGCACCGCCTCCGCGCGCAGGGCGGTGAGGGCCGCCGGGTCCATCACCGACGCGGCAATCCCCGCCCAGACCGCGTTCGCGTCCCGACGGGCCAACGCCTCCGCGGCCGTCGGCCAGAAGACGGGGCAGAGTGCATTGGCCTGCACCACCCGTCCGGCGAGGTCCTCGATCAGAACCGCGTAGTCGCTCCCCTCGATGGCCGCCTCGAGCAGCGAGAGCGCGTGCAGCACCTCGTCGCGCTCGCCGATGGTCTCTCGCAGTGCCTGGAGGCGCCCCTCGAGCTCGCGCGAGACGGTGTCGACGGAGCGCTCGAGGAGCTCGCGATCCGCGTCCGACTGCCGGTACGCCATCTCCACGGCGGTGAGGAACGGCACCAGCTCCCCCGGGATCGCCTCGAGCGACCCGAAGTGCCTCCGCAGCTGTCGCTGGAGGAGCTTGTGCACCGACTCACCGTTCATCGAACGTGGTCACCGTCATCGTCTGGTTGTGCAACTCGCACCGGGTGGACCCGCCGAAGGGCGCGACCTCGCCGTACGAGTAGAAGCCGCAGAGTGGCACCGCCGCGCCGAGAACGTCTCGGACCGCCTCGACTTCTTCTTCCACGCGCTGTTTGAGGACGAGCTTGCGGCCGACGCAGCTGATCAGAATCCCGACGGCGGGCGCGCGGCCCCCCAGCGCGACCTGCGCCGAATCCGAGGCCCCCTGCGCGCCGTCGATGAGGCGGTCGAAGTTCGCCTTCATGAGCTGACCGTGATACCCCTGCGGGACGTCCCCCGCGAAGGTGAGACTCCCCGCCGCCTCATCGATGCCGAGAATGGTCCGCACCAGTCGGGTGCCGTCCGGGGCGATCAGGTTGAGGGGGAACAGGAGCCCGCTCGCCGGCAGGTCGGCCGCGTGCGGGCCGAGGTACTCCTTGTAGAGCGCGAGCGCGGACCCGCCATCCAGTTCGTACAGCACGTTGCCGGCCGAGCGCGTAATGAGACGCTCGGGCCCGAACGGATCCCACCCACCCATCGACCCGTAGCCGACGACGAACCGGTCGCCGTAGAACCCCACGGCCGCCACGTGCCGGTCGTAGCCGGTGCCATCGTAGCAGACGCAGGTCTCCTGAAAGCGCGCCCCATCGCCCGCGAGCCCGCCAGTGACGGTCACGCCCTCGGGGAGGGCGCGCCGCAGCCCGGCGAGGAGCTCCGACCCGTTGATATGCACACCTTCGGCAATCACCAGCACGTGGCGGAGCCCGGGGCCCGCGAGGTCCGTCGCGAGGCGCTCACCGACCGCATCACTCTCCGAGGCCGCCGTCAGGGGTTCCAGCGCCGTGCGGATCGTGGTGTGCTCGAACTGCATCGCCGTGGCGACGATGCTGTCATCGAGCACGTCGGTCCCGCAGATCTCGCCTGACGTGGAGCACCCGATGATCCGGGCGCCCGGGTAGGCGGCGCGGAGCTCCGCCGCCCGCGACTGGTCCGCCAACGCACCGCCGCCGCCAAAGGCGAGCACGAGCTGCGCTTGGACTTTACCGTCCGCCGTGTGCGTGGTGCTCCATCCATCCTGCGCCGTCCAACGGCGCTGCTCCACTCGCATGGTTATGCCAGTCCCGGGTGACAAGTCCTATCCGTGTTGACGTTACCGGCGGGACAGAGCCAGCGCCAGCGGCGGCGCCCTCCGGCGCCAGCGATCCACTCCAGATGTCCGCGAGCAGCGGCAGCACGCGCGGCGTACATTCGCCCGATGGCCCACCCCTCCTTTGACGTGCTGGTCGTCGGTCTCGGCGCCATGGGGAGCCAGACCGTGGCCGAGTTGGCGCGGCGGGGTGCCCGAGTGGCGGGCATCGATCGGTTCGCCCCGCCCCACGCCGAGGGCTCGAGCCACGGGCGCTCGCGCATCATCCGTGAGGCCTATTTCGAGGATCCCATCTACGTGCCGCTGGTGCAGCGCGCCTACGCGCGATGGGCCGCGCTCGAGGCGGAGACGGGGACATCGCTCTTCCGGCGCACCGGCGGCCTCTGGTACGGTCGACCCGACGGCGACCTGATCCGCGGGACGCTGCGGAGCACCGCCGCGCATCACCTCCCGCACGAGCGGCTCGATGCCGCAGCGCTCCGCGGCCGCTTTCCCGCCCATCAGGTGGACGACGACTGGGTCGGGATCCTCGAACCGCGCGCCGGGGTGCTGGACCCCGAGGGCGCCATCGCCGCCGCGCTCACCGTGGCACGCACGCACGGGGCGACCCTCCGGCCTCACACCACGGTCACCGGCTGGGCCCAGGCCGCCGACGGCGTGGTCGTGGAGACGGACGGCGGGACGATGCACGCGCACACCGTCGTGCTCTGCGGCGGGATGTGGATGTCCGGGCTCGCCGAGGTGCTCGCGCCGCACCTGACGGTGCAGCGCAACGTGCTGTATTGGTTCGGCGCGGCGGCGGAACCCAGCGCGTTCGCACCCGATGCCTTCCCCGTGTTCCTCGGCGAGCTCGATCCCACCACAATGTTCTACGGCTTTCCCGACACCGGCGACGGGATCAAGGTCGCCCTGCACCATCACGGCGCGTCGACGACCCCGACCACGGTGGACCGCACCGTCACGGCGACGGAGGTGGACGCGATGCGCGCGATCCTCCGCGCGCGGCTCCCCTGGGCCGACGGGCCGCTCCGCGCCACCGCCGTGTGCACCTACACGAACGTCGGCGACGGGCACTTCATCCTGGACCGCCATCCGCGGGCCGACCGGGTCTGGGTCGCCTCGCCATGCTCGGGCCACGGGTTCAAATTCTCCCCGGCCATCGGCGAGGTCCTCGCCGACCTGGCGCTGTCCGGCACCACCTGGCTCGACCTCGCGCCCTTCCGTCTCGACCGCCTCGGCGTCGCCTGACCCCACCCTGCCACCACCCGCGCCATGTCGCTCCTCTCCGCCCGGATCCTCCCCCTCGCCATCACCGCCGGGGCCGCGCTGATCCCCACCGGCGCCCCGCGCGAGGTCACCGTGCACGAGGGGACGTCGATGTCGGTCGCCGTCTCGCGTGACGGCACGCGACTCGCGATTGACCTGCAGGGGAGCCTCTGGGTGCTCCCCGTCGCCGGCGGGACGGCCACGCGCATCACGGACGCCTACCACGACGCGAGGCAGCCCAGCTGGTCGGCCGACGGCCGGCTCATCGCGTTCCAAGGCTACGACGAGGATGGGTTCGACCTCTGGGTGGTCGGCAGCGACGGCTCGGGGATGCGGCGCGTGACGTGGGGTCCCTTCGATGACCGCGAGCCGACCTTCTCGCCGGATGGTCGGCTCATCGCGTTCAGCTCGGACCGCTCGGGCAACACCGACATCTGGGTGCTCGACGTCAGCAGCGGCGCCGTCCGCCAGGTGACGCGCGATGCCGGGGATGACTACATGCCCACCTTCTCACCGTCGGGGGACGAGATCGGGTTCATCGGCACGCGGGACGGGACGCTCGGGGTCTATGCGATTGCCCTCGCAACCGGTGCCGAACGGCGGCTGTCGACGGGCCCCGGCCGCGTGGATGCCCCGTCGTGGGGGCCGGGCGGGCGGCTGGTGCATCACGCCTCCACGGCGAGCACGAGCCAGCTCGTCGCCGACGGCGCACCGATCACCGGGGAGGAGAATGCCTTCGCGTTCCGCGCGGGTTGGCTCGCGTCGGATGAGATCGTCTACGTGGCCGATGGACGGATCCGTCGCCGGCGACTCAGCGGCGGAGCCGCCACGCCGATCGAATTCTCGGCGACGCTCGCCGTGGCGCCGGCGAGCTACACCAAGCGGCGTCGCGACGTGGACCGCCGGACACCGCGACAGGCGCTGGGCGTGGTGGCCCCGGTGATCTCGCCGGACGGTCGTCAGGTGGCCTTCACCGCGCTCGGGGACCTCTACGTCATGCCCGTGGGGGGCACGCCGCGCAACGTGACGCACGACGAGGCGCTCGACGCCGAGCCCGCCTGGTCGCCGGATGGCCGCTACCTCGCGTGGTCGAGTGACCGCGCGGGCGATGCGCTGCTCGACTTGTGGATCCTCGACACGCAGACGGGCGCGATGCGGCGGCTGACGACGGAGCCCACCTCGGCGATGGGGCCCGCGTGGTCGCCGGACGGGACGCGCATCGCCTTCCTCGACGTGGATGGCATCTGGCGGGCGGCCAGCGTCGCGATGGTCGACGTGGCGAGCGGCCGCGTGACGAAGCTGCACGCGCAGCTCTTCGGCCCGGGCGCACCCGCGTGGAGCCCCGACGGCTCGCGCGTGCTCGTGACCGCGCTGCACAAGTACGCCGCGCGCTTCCGCGAGGGGACCAACCAGCTGCTCTCGATCGCCACGGACGGCGGCGAGGACGAGTGGCACGTCCCCGTCGAGCACCTCTCCATCGACTCCCGCGTGGGGGCCGGGCCGGCCATCTCCCCCGACGGCACGACGATGGCTCTCGTGTACGAGGGACAGCTGGCGGTGCTGCCGATCGCGCGCGACGGGCGCCCGCTCGGCCCGCCGCGACGCCTGACGAGCGAGATCGCCCACGCGCCGAGTTTCACGTCGGATGGGCGCATCCTGTACCAGAGCAGCACCGCACTCCGCCTCCTCGACGCCGCGACCGCCACGACGCGCGACGTGCCGCTGCGGCTCACCTACACGCCGGCGGTGCCGACGGGGCGCGTGCTCGTGCACGCCGGGCGTCTGGTGGATGGCACCGGGCCGGCCGCCCGCACCGATGTGGACGTGTCGATCGAGGGGAACCGGATCGTGTCGGTCGCCCCGCACGCGGCCCACCCCGTGGGCGTCCGCGTGATCGACGCCTCCGGGCTGACGGTGATGCCCGGGTTGATCGAGTACCACACGCACCTGCAGAAGGACTTCGGCGTGAACGCCAACCGCGCCTACCTCGCCTTCGGGATCACCACGGTGCGCAGCCCGGGGAGCACCCCGTACGAGGCGGTCGAGGACCGCGAGGCGGTGGACGCCGGGGTGCGTCCGGGGCCGCGGATGTACGTCACCGGGTACCTGATGGAGTGGCAGCGAGTGTACTACAAGATGGCCGTCGCCGTCTCGAGTCCGGCGCACCTCACGCGGGAGCTCGAGCGCGCGCGGGCCCTGCAGTTCGACCTGCTGAAGAGCTACGTGCGGATGCCCGACGCCCAGCAGAAGCGCATCGCCGAGTTCGCGCACGCGATGGGCGTGCCGGCGGCCTCACATGAGATCTACCCGGCGGCCCTCTCCGGAATGGATGGGACGGAGCACACGACGGGGACGAGTCGCCGCGGCTACTCGCCAAAAGCGGCCACCCTGCAGCGGTCGTATGCGGACGTCGCCGCCCTCTTCGCGGCGTCGGGGATGCCGATCACGCCGACGCTCGCGCTGAGCGGCGGCGGCCTGCGGGAGCTCTATGCGCGCGACACGGCGCTGGCCCGCGACCCGCGCTTCGGGTTGTATCCCGCCTGGATGCGGCAGGCCCCGGGCGCCGGCGCGTCGGCCTCCGCCGCCGCTGCGATGGCGGCCGGCGGCGCAAATGCGGGCGGGCAGATGGTGATGGGGCTCCAGCGCGCCGGCACCAACGTGGTCGCGGGGACCGACACGCCGAACGCCGCGACCCTCCACGGCGAGCTGCTCAGCTATGTGCTCGCGGGGATGACGCCGTTCGAGGCGTTACGCACCGCGACGGTGAACAGTGCGACGCAGCTCGGGCTCGACGCGGGGATCATCGCGCCCGGCAAGCTCGCCGACCTGGCGATCGTGGACGGGAACCCGCTGCAGGACATCACGGCCACCACACGGGTGCGGTGGACGATCGCGAACGGCCGGGTGTTCGAGGTGGCGCGGCTCGTCCCGCGCTGACGCCCAGCGGTCAGCCGGGGCCCTCGGCGACGGCGGCCGGCGCCCCCCCTGACTCGGCCTCTGTGCCCCCGACTCGATGTAGATTCCGAGGGTGTGTTCGGTCTGCTTGACCCTCTGTCCGGTGCGTCGTCATGGCCAACCTCGAACTCGACTGCCGCGGGATGAACTGCCCGATGCCGATCGTCCGCGTCTCGCGCGCCGTGAGGAACATCGCAGTTGGGGACACGATCACGGTGATGGCGGACGACCCGTCGTTCCAGCCGGACATCGAGGCGTGGGTGCGTATGACGGGCCAGACCCTCCGGTCCATCACCAGCGCGGGGACGACGCGCACGGCGGTGATCGAGCGGTGCACGTGACCACGCCGCCAATCACCCCCGAGCTGGAGGCGCTGGTCGCGCGCCTCGTTGACGCACGCGTTGAGGCGCGCCTTCAGCAGTCTGGCGTCCCCGCCACCAACCGCGCCTCCCTGCTCGTCTTCAGCGGCGATATGGACCGCCTCTTCGCGGCGCTCACGGTCGCCCTGGCCTCCGCAGCGAGCGGAATGGAGGTCTCGATGTACTTCACCTTCTGGGGACTCACCGCGCTCCGGAAGCGGAAGACCTTCGCGGGGAAGTCGCTGGGCGAGAAGGTGGTCGCGATGATGCTGCCGTCCGGCCCGGCGTCAGCAGGCACGAGTCAGTGGCACCTCGGAGGCATCGGCCCCCGCTTCTTCAAGCATCTGATGCAGCGGCGGAACGTCGAGACGCTCCCGAACATGCTTGCGCTGGCCCAGGAGATGGGCGTGCGGATGATTGCCTGCGAGATGTCGATGGACGTGATGGGCATCACGCGGGACGAGCTCCTCGATGGCCTCGTCTACGGCGGCGCGGCCACCTACGTCGCCGACGCGGCCGGCGCAAAGATCACCCTCTTCGTCTGACGCATCGCGACTGACGGGCGCGGTTCGACCGATGGTCGGTCGGGCCACCGGACGTAGCCGCCGGGGCCGAGGTCAGGACGGCATGGGGCCGGGGGGCGCCCCCGCTTCACGCACCCGGTTCCGGCCGGCGTGCTTCGCAGCGTAGAGGGCCCCGTCGGCTCGGGCGATGAGGGTGTCGATCGTGTCCCCCACCGCGGCCTCGGCGACGCCGAGACTCGCCGTCCGCCGACCGACCCCCACGATCTCCAGCCGCGCGATGCGCTCCCGCAACTGCTCCGCGAGCCCCAGGGCACCGGTGACCGGAGTGTCCGGGCAGATGACGACGAACTCCTCGCCGCCCCACCGCCCGACGGTGTCGCTGAGCCGCCCGCGCTGCTGGAGGAGTCGCGCCACACCGCGGAGTACCTCATCCCCGAGGTTATGGCCGAAGGTGTCGTTTACCGCCTTGAAGTCATCAAGGTCGAGCAGGATGAGCGAGAGCGGGCGCGCCGGGCCTGCCACCTCCAGCTCGTCCGCCAGCACCTCCTCGGCGCGCCGGCGGCTCGCGACGCCCGTGAGCCCATCCACGAGGGCCAGGCGCGAGAGACGTTGCTCGACGACGATGGAGCGGACGCGCTGCCGTCGCACCACGCTCCCCACGAGGATCGTGAGGATCAGGATGACGATCACCTCGACGAGCTTGGTCACATCCACCAACGCACTGGAGGGTTCGGTGCCCAACAGCACATGATCGACCCCGAGGGTGAGAGCCGAGGCGATCGTGACCGCCATCGTGTTGTACATCCAACGCCCGCGGTGCGGCAGGTGATAGATGAGGTTCCCGGCGATCATCGCGACGGTGAGCCCGTAGGTGGACCCGCGCGCGAGGAGGGCGAGAACGGAGATGATCATCCCGGCGACCAGGACGAGTGCCACGTGGAGCGTCTGCAACGCGATCGCCGGATCGTCCGGCGCGCGCCGGCGCCGCCGGCCGATGGCGATGGCGGGCAGCGCCCCGAGGCCGACGAGCCCATGCGCGACGGCGATCAGCCGATACGACCACGCCTCCATCGAGCCGCCGTCGAACAAGCCTTCCGCGTACCGCAGCGCGTCGAGGCGCAGGAGGAGCAAGAAGATGGGGAACACCAACCAGCCAAGCGCGACGATGAGTGACGCGCTCTCCCGCTGGATCTGCGCGCGGATCTCGCTCCGTTCGCTCGGGTCGAGGGCGGCCAGGAAGGCGACCTCGTCGAACTGGTCGGCGACGGCACGGAACCGCTGGAACCACGACGCCTCCGGGGCCGCGACGAGCGGTTGCTGACCCGTGGAGCGGCGCCCGGGGCGGAGCGGGCGACTGGGCCGACTGGAGGAGGCGAACGGGTCCGGCATAGACGCGGTAAGGTCACCCCGGCGGGAGCCCGCCGCCAGTCGAGACCCTCAGCGTTCCCGAGGGCGTCCCCTGAGGCGCCCTCCCGCCGCCCACTGCGCGCTTCCTGCCCTACCCCACCTCCGGGCAGGCGGCTACCTTTCACAGGTCGCGCGAGTAGCTCAGCTGGATAGAGCGCTGCCCTCCGGAGGCAGAGGTCGTGGGTTCGAATCCCGCCTTGCGCATGTTCCATCTCTCCCGGGCCTGCCCTGACCCGCCGCGCCATCGCTGCGCGGACCGCCGGCCCCGCTCCCGCCCCTCCCCGCGTGGAAACCGCCTCCCTCCGTCGTCGTTCGACGACCGAGCTCCAGCGCCTCGCCGACGAGCTCGGCCTGTTCACCCCTGGCCCGCTCCGCCACGCCGATCTCGTGGGGCGGGTGCAGCGAGGGCTGCTCGCGCGCGGGGAGACGCTGGACGCCGAGGGGACGGCCGAGCTCACCCCTCAGGGGCACGGGTTCCTGCGCAGCCCGGAACACAGCTATCTCCCCAGCCCCGATGACCTCTACATCGGCCAGGGGCTGATTCGACGCTACGGCATCAAGACGGGCGATGTGGTGCGCGGCCCGGTCCGCCCGGGCCGCCGTCGAGAGAAGTTCCTCTCGCTCGATGAGGTGACGTCGATCAACGGTGGACCACCGGAGGCCCTCGCGGCGCGCGTCGCCTTCGACGCCCTTCGCCCCCGCTACCCGGACCAACGCCTCCGGCTCGAGTCACGCGCCGGCGGACTCCCGATGCGGCTCGCGGACCTCATTGCGCCACTCGGGAAGGGGCAGCGCGGCCTGATCGTCGCCCCGCCGCGCGCGGGCAAGACACTCCTCCTGCAGCGCATGGCGAACGCCATCGCCGAGAACCACCCCGAGGTGGTGCTCATCGTGTTGCTGATCGACGAGCGCCCCGAGGAGGTCACGGATTTCATCGCGAGTTGTCCGACCGCCGAGGTGATCGCGTCCACGTTCGACGAGACGCCGAAGCGCCACGTGCAGGTGGCGGAGATGGTGATCGAGAAGGCCAAGCGCCTCGTGGAGTCGGGGCAGGACGTGGTCATCCTGCTCGATTCGATCACGCGGTTGGCCCGCGCGCACAACGCGGTGACCCCGATGTCGGGGAAGATCCTCTCCGGCGGCGTGGACGCCAAGGCGCTCGAGAAGCCGAAGCGCTTCTTCGGCGCGGCACGGCGGATCGACGGCGGCGGATCGCTCACCATCGTCGCGACGGCGCTCGTCGGCACCGGCTCACGGATGGACGAGGTGATCTTCGAGGAGTTCAAGGGCACCGGGAACATGGAGATCGTCCTCGATCGAGACATCGCCAACCGGCGAATCTACCCGGCCTTCGAGATCAACAAGTCGGGGACGCGCAAGGAGGAACTCCTCCTCTCCGAGAAGGAGCGCAACCGCATCTTCCTGCTGCGGCACTTCGTCGGGAGCATGGCCGCCGACGACGCGGTCCAGTTCATCCTCCGACGCCTCGCGCAGACGGCGACCAACGAGGAGTTCTTCACGCGCATGGCGGAGGGCCAGTGACCGGCGGCTGGCGTCGTCGCTGGCTGGCCGTGGACCTCGGCGACCGCCGGATCGGCCTCGCCGTGAGCGACGCGGCCGGGATGATCGCGTCGCCGGCGGGACATCTCCTCCGCCGCGCGGGGAAGCGCCCGCCCCTCACCGCGCTGCTCGCCCGTGCCACCGAGCTCGGCGCCGAGGGGTTCGTGGTGGGGCTGCCGCTCGATGGGCAGGGCGAGGATACGCCACGGACCGCGGAGGCTCGTCGCCTCGCGCACGAGGTCGCGACGCGCACCGGTCTCCCCACCGAGCTCGTCGACGAGCGCTTTACCACCGCCGCCGCGCACCGCGCCATCCAGGCGATGGAGGGATCCACCCGGGGGCGGCAGGGTGACGTGGATGCGATCGCCGCCACCATCCTGCTGCAGCATGCGCTCCGCACCTTCGAGCTCGCCGACCGTCCCGCGGAGGCCCCCGATGCGCCGTGACGCCACGCGACGTCGCCTCATCGGTGTGCTCGCCGTCGCGGTCGTGGCACTCCTCAGCGGGCTCCGCGCCTGCGGCACCGATCGCGACGTGACCGTGATGCTCACCATTCGCGAGGGCTCGCCGTTCCGCGAGGCGGCCGAGTCGCTGGCGGCGCACGGGGTCGTACGATTCCCGCGCCTGTTCGGCGCCTATGCCGCCCGGCGCGGGCAGGACCGCTCCACGCGGTACGGCACATACGTCATCCGGCGGGGCGCGAGCTGGAATGCCATTCTCCGCGCGCTGCAGACGGGCGAGGGGATCATGAACCAGGTGACCATCCCGGAGGGGCTGCCGCTCTGGGAGACCCTGCCCCGCCTCGCCGCGACGCTCGAGCTCCCGCTCGACTCCTTCGAGGCCGCCGTGCGCGACCCGGAGCTCATCGCCCGACTCGTGCTGCCGCAGGGAACGCGGACGGTCGAGGGGTATCTCTTCCCGGACACATACGTGTTCCCGGCCGGCGTCTCCGCCCGCAACGTGGTCGCGCAGATGGTGAAGCAGTTCGAGGCGCACTGGGACCCGGCGTGGGACGCGCGGCTCCAGGCCATCCGCCTCTCGCGCCACGAGGTTGTCACGCTGGCGTCGATCGTCGAGAAGGAGGTGCGACGCGGCGAGGAGCGGCCGATCGTGGCTGCGGTGTACCTCAACCGTCTGCGCATCGGGATGGCGCTGCAGGCGGATCCCACCGTGCAGTTCGCGCTGCGCAAGCGACCGGGGCGCGTGCTCTTTCGCGACCTGCGCGTGAACTCCCCGTACAACACCTACCGCGTCCCCGGCCTGCCCCCCGGTCCCATCGCAGCGCCGGGTGTCGCGAGTCTGCGGGCGGCCCTCTTCCCGGCGTCGGTACCGTACAAGTACTTCGTGGCGCACCCGGACGGGCACCACGAGTTCCGCGCCACCTATGCGGAACACCTAGAGGCGATCAAGCTGGTGCGGGAGGCGGCCCGTCAAGATTCGATTGCCAAGGCGGACTCCCTGGCTCGGGCGGATTCCCTCGCGCGCGCCGGAGCCACGACGGCCGGCCCCATCGCCCGCTGACGACCGGGCCGACTCAGTCGGCCATCAGGTCCGAGCGCAGGAGCACGGCATCGCGCAGATAGATGTGCCGCATCTCACCGCGCTGCCGCGACGTCTCCACGTGGAGGAGCACCCGGATGCACCGGCCCAGCGCGTCGGGGACGGGCAGCTCCTGCGCGCAGAGCAGCGGCACGTCCGTCCACCCGAAGAGGCGGGCCGCGTAGGCGGGGAACTCGCTGACCAGGTCCGGCGTCGCCGTGAAGACCGCGGAGATCACGTCGGCCGGCGCGACGTCATTCTCGTCGAGGAGCGTCTCGAGGAGCTCCGTCACGGCGGCACGGATCAGCAACGGCTCATCCGCCGCGACGGTGGTGGCGCCGCGGATCCCGCGGACGGAACGGAAGCGACCGGGGAGGGTGGGCACGGCACGAAGATGCGGCCCCGCCCCGCGTTTCGGTAGCTTGCAGGATGTCCCGCTCCGGTCTCGCCGTCATCTCCACCCGAGGGAGCCGCCGCTGGCAGGCGGGTCACCCCTGGATCTTCCGCTCCGACCTCGTCACCCTGCCTGAGGGCGCGGCGGGCGCCGTGACGGTGCACGACCCCCAGGGCCGAGCCCTCGGCACCGCCCTCTGGAGTCCCGCGTCGGAGATCGCGCTGCGGTTCGTCAGCCGGTCCCCCGAGGTGACGCTCGACGCCGCGTGGTGGCGCACACGCCTCGCCACGGCCGTCGCGCGACGTCAGGGCATCCTCGATGCGGCGACGACCGCCTGCCGGCTCGTGCACGGCGAAGGGGACGGGCTCCCCTCCCTCGTCGTGGATCGGTTCGACCGCTGGCTCGTCGTCCAGCTCCTCTCCGCCGGACTGGAGGCGCATCGCGCGGCAATCGTATCAGCCCTGCAGGAGGTCACGGGCGCCGAGGGCATCCTCGCCCGTAACGACGCCAGCGTGCGCACGCGCGAGGGGCTGCCGCGCGAGGTGGAAGCGCTTGTCGGCACCGTGCCGGAGACCATCGAGGTGCGCGAGCACGGCGTGCGCTACCTCGCAGCGCCGCACACGGGTCAGAAGACCGGGGCGTTCCTTGATCAGCGGGAGGCGCGGGTCCTCGTCGGCACCGTCGCCCGCGGGCGGGCCCTCGACCTCTTCAGCTACCACGGGTCGTTCGCGCTGCACCTCGCCGCGCGCGCCGAGTCGGTGACGGCCGTGGACGTCTCCGCCGCCGCGCTCGCCCGTGCCCAGGAGAACGCGGCCCTGAACGATCGCGGCAACATCACCGGCGTCGAAGCCGATGTGTTCGACTTCCTCCGCGCGGAGGAACGGCGCGGCGCCCGGTACGAGACGATCGTGCTCGACCCCCCGGCCTTCGCGAAGAACCGGGCGTCGATCGCAGGCGCGCTCCGCGGCTATCGCGACCTCAACTTCCGTGCGATGCGCCTGCTCGCTCCGGGGGGGTGCCTGTACACCGCGAGCTGCAGCTACCACGTGCGGAAGCCGGACTTCCTCGCGATGCTCGAGCAGGCGGCGGCGGACAGCGGCCGGCGGATGATCCTGCGCGGACTCACCGGCCAGCCCGTGGATCATCCCGAGGTGCTCACGGTGCCGGAGACCGGCTACCTCAAGGGCGCCCTCATCGAGGCCGCCGACGACTGACGCGCGAGTGGCCAGGGCGCGCCATCAGCGCTGGCACCTCGGGCACCAGTAGGTGGTGCGCCCGCCCTGCGGCAGGGCGCGGATGACGCCCCCGCAGCGGAGACAGCGCGTGCCGGCCCGGTCGTAGACGGCGAACGGCGCCGTGCGCGCTCCCGTGCGATACCGCCCGGCGTGCCGCGCCCCGTCGCGCAGTACTGCCCGAATCGCCGTCAGCAGGCGCGTGACCCGGGCGAGGGAGAGCTGACGCGCCGGGGTGCGCGGGTCGATCCGCGCCCGCCCGAGTGCCTCCGCCGCGGAGATATTGCCGAGTCCGGCGATCAGGTGCTGATCGTGCAGGGCGGCCTTGATGGGGCTGCGCGTCCCCTGCAGGCGCGCCCGCAGCAACGCGCCCGTGAGGCCCGGATCATCCGCGTCCGGTCCGAGGCGGAACTCCGGCGGGTTCCCGGGGCCGTGCCAGGTGACCGTGCTCAGGGCGCGGGGATCGGTGAGCGCGAGCCGGCGATCATCATCAAGGGAGAGGATGAGTCGTGCGTGCACCGGTGGTGTCTCACCCACGCGGGCTGCGACCCAATCCCCGTCGAGCCGGAAGTGCACGACGAGCGTGGCCTCGTCATCGAGGTGCAGCAGTTGGGACTTGCCACGCCGCGAGGCCGCGACGATGCGTCGCCCGATCAGCCCGCGGCGGACGGTGGGCGTGACCGTGCGTGCGATGGCCGCGTGTCGCACGTCCACGCCGACGATCCGCCGGCCGACGACGAGGCGCCGGAGTCGGCGGACGGCATGTTCGACCTCCGGGAGCTCTGGCATCACGTTCATCCGGGCGATGAGGGACGTGTGGAAAATTGGCACATCGTGCGGGGGTTGTCGCCCTGCGGAATGACCATAGCTTGTGACCGAGCCCACTTCTCGCCCCACCGCCCCCGTCATGCCCCACACCGCCCCGCCATCCTCGTTGCGTCAGGAGTATCTGCGCTACGTCGAGCGGGAGGTGGAGGATTACAAGAACTCGGTCTCGCGCGAGTTCCTCTACGGGATCGCCGCCGAGGCGAAGCGGATCCTCGAGGAGGGCGCGCAGCTCGGGATGAGCGAGATGCTCCTGGCAGATGAGGTCGACAAGATCATCGCGAAGCGGCTGCGCCTCCCGACGTTCGTCACCTGGCGGCGCCGGCGCGAGCGGAACGCGAGCGAGCTGCAACGCCCGGAGCATTGGGGCCTCCGGCCGGACACGCCGCTCACGCAGGCCATCCCGCGACGGGACCATGCCTCGTCCGTGCTCGTGGCGGGGGCGCGCCTCGAGGGCTCGGCCCTCTACCTCGCGGCGAACGGATGCGAGGTCACGGCGATCGAGCCCGAGGTCGCGGTGGTGAACCGCGTGCTGCTCAAGGCGCGCGATCACGGACTGACGGAGAAGGTGCGTGGCTTCGCGGCCGACCTCATGAGCTTCACGCCGGATGGTCCGCTCACGGCGGTGATCTGCACGCCCGCCGCCTTCGCGGGCCTCTCACCGATCGAGCGCGAGCGTGTCTTCCAGCTCCTGCAGGAGGCCACCACCGATGGCGGGGTGCATCTGATCGAGACGATCATCGCAGGTCAGGCGGTGCTCAGCGAGGAGGAACTCCGGTCCCGGTACAACGGGTGGCAGATCTCGCTGGTCCCGGAACCGGGCGCGACCCGCACCTTCGTGGCGAAGAAGCTGGTCGCCTGACCGTCCGAGGGCCTGATTCCCGCGTGTCTTTTTGCAACAGCCGGTGATTCGGCGCGTCGGACACACGGCACAAATCCATGTCAGTACAGGGGTTACCTTCCAGCGGTGACCCCGGGTCCGTTCGACCTATCTTCTATATGAAAGCGGCCGGTGCGCCGCTCCCCACCTGGAAGACGGACGGACCTATGGATCGCATCATCACCTCCGAGATCGACGAGCCGGTCGGCATCATCATCTCCGCCGGGTCCCGCGAGGAACCGGCCCCGCGCTTCTCGGCCTATGTGTGGGGGCCGGTGCCCGACGAGCCGGAACCCGTGGTGAGCGGCGGCACGCGCGCCGCCTGATCTCGCGCCCATCGCGCGTACGTGACCGGGCCGCCTCATCTGAGGCGGCCCGATTGTTTTGTGGGCATCGACCGCGCAGAAAAACACAAAGGGGACCGGCGCGAAGCCGATCCCCCTGTGTGCACAGCGACCAGCTTACTTCTTCTTCGCGGCCTTCTTCGTGGCCTTCTTCGCAGCCTTCTTCTTGGCAGCCATGGTACGAGCTCCTTGGAGAGGAGGGTCTTCCCTGCCGATCCCCCGGTGGATCGGTGGGTCCGGAAATGGCGTGCAAACTGGTTTGCACTCGCGATTTCCTGCCTCTTCAATAAGACTTTTCGCGCGCGGTGTCAACACCCCGAGAAAAACTGATTGCCAGCCGTCGATGCGAGGGCGATCATTTCGGCACCCCCGGACCCTGAGTGCGTGATGCTCCGATTGACGATCGATGGTCAGGCATGTGAGGCGACCCCCGGCGCGACCATCCTCGATGCCGCGCGCGCCGCGGGCATCGACGTGCCGACACTCTGCTGGTATCCGAAGCTGCCGACGGTCGGCAACTGCCGCATCTGCTTGGTCTCCGTCGAGGGCACGTCGAAGCTCCTCCCCGCCTGCGCGACGCCCGCCACCGACGGCATGGCGGTGCAGACCGCATCGCACGCCGCTGTCGAGAACCGCCGCGCCGTCCTCTCGATGCTGCTCGAGCGCTACCCGGTCGAGACGATTCCCGCCGACCACGGCCGCAACGAGTTCGAGGCGCTGGTCCATCGCTACGACGTCCCGCGCACGCGCTCCGGCGCCCTGCCGCTGCGCACGGGGGACGAGCGCCCGACCGATCCCATCATCACGCACGATATGAGCACCTGCATCCTCTGCACCCGCTGCGTGCGCGCGTGCGAGGACATTCAGGTGGTCGGGGTGCTCGAGGTGGCGGACCGCGGGGCGGGCACCGCGATCATCGTCGGGGCCGACGGCAACCCGGAGCACGCGGGCTGCACCTGGTGCGGCGAGTGTGTCCGCGTCTGTCCCACGGGCGCCATCCACGACATCCTCCCGATGGCGAAGCTGCGCGCCGGTGTCCTCGAGACGCCGGCGACGACGGTCCGGTCCGTCTGTCCGTACTGCGCCGTCGGATGCCAGCTCGACCTCGAGGTGCACGACGGACAGGTGACGCGGGTGAAGTCGCCGTGGATCGAGGAGGCGACGCCGAACCAGGGCTCCACCTGCGTGAAGGGGCGCTTCGGCACCGACTTCGTGCTGCACCGCGATCGCCTCACGACGCCGCTCATCCGTCGGGGCTGGGCGCGCGGCGACGACGGCGTGTGGCGCTTCGATCCCTCGCATCCCGACGCGATGCGCTGGCCGCGCCGTGGCGGTCCGTGGGTCGCCGTCGAGGACGAGGGCCACGAGACCAAGGATCATCGGCCTCGCACCAACCCGATGCGCCGCCGCGACGGTGGGGCCGAGGAGGCGCTCGGCGACCCGCGCGATCGCATCGCGACGCCCGCCGAATGGTTCGCCCCCTTCCGCGAGGCCACCTGGGACGAGGCACTCGAGTTGACGGCGCAGGAGCTCGCGCGCCTGCGCGACACGCACGGCCCGGGCAGTCTGGCCACGTTCCAGAGTGCCAAGTGCGCCAACGAGGAGAACTACGTCCTCCAGAAGCTCTTCCGCGCCGGGATCGGCACCAACAACGTTGATCACTGCACCCGCCTCTGTCATGCCTCGTCCGTGAGCGCCATGCAGCGCGCGCTCGCCACGTCGGCCGCGTCGGGATCGATGCGCGAGGTGGAACTGGAATCCGAGGTGATCTTCCTGCTGGGCGCCAACACCACCGAGAGCCATCCGGTCTTCGGCGCGGCGATCAAACGGGCGCTCAAACGCGGCGCGACGCTCCTCGTCGCGGACCCGCGGCGGATCGAGCTGGCCGCGCGCGCACACATCCACCTGCAGATGGTGCCGGGGACGGACGTGGCGCTCCTCAACGGAATGCTCCACCACGTCCTCGCCGCCGGGCTGGAGGATCGCGCCTTCCTGGCGGCGCGCACCACCGACTTCGACGCCGTGCGCGCCGCCGTGGCGCCCTACACGCCTGAGGTCGCGGAGACCATCACCGGGGTCCCCGCGGCGCTGATCCGGCGCGCCGCCGAGGCCTACGCGCGCGGCCCTCGGTCGGCGACGCTCTGGGCGATGGGCCTCACGCAGCACCACACCGGGACGGACATCGTCACCGCGCTGCTCAACCTGATGCTCGCCTGCGGGATGATCGGTCGGTGGGGCGCGCCGATGATCCCGATCCGCGGCCAGAACAACGTCCAGGGGGCGAGCGACATGGGGGCGATCCCGTTCGCCTTCACCGACTACCGTCGCGTGGACGACCCCGCGGTGCGGGCGGAGTACGCGGCCGCCTGGGGCGTCCCCGTGGAGCGCCTGGACGCGACGGTCGGGCGCAAGGTGACCGAGATCGT
Source organism: Gemmatimonadota bacterium (assembly GCA_037975505.1). Lineage (GTDB taxonomy): Bacteria > Gemmatimonadota > Gemmatimonadetes > Gemmatimonadales > Gemmatimonadaceae > Pseudogemmatithrix. The sequence continues at coordinate 48,840 of JBANGJ010000019.1, forward strand.
CGGCCGCGAGTCCCCGGTGCGGGGGCTCTACATCATGGGTGAGAATCCCATCATCTCCGACCCGGATGTGGCGCACGCGGAGGACTGGTTCCTGGGGCTCGAGTTCCTCGCGGTCCAGGACCTCTTTCTCACGGAATCGGCCCGCTGCGCCGACGTGGTGCTCCCCGGTTCGAGCTTTGCAGAGAAGGACGGCACCTTCGTCAACACGGAGCGTCGCATCCAGCTCTCGCGCAAGGCGGTGGACCCGCCCGGCCAGGCCCGCGCCGACCTCGATATCGTCCTCGACCTCTCACGGCGGCTCGGCGTCCCCACGCCCTACACCACGGCGGCGGAGGTCTTCGACGAGATCGCGCGCGTCACCCCGAGCTGGCGCGGCGTGTCCCACGCCCGGCTGGCGGCGCGCGTGGGCGGCCTGCAGTACCCGGTCCCCGATGCGACGCACGACGGGACCGACTTCCTCTTCGCAGACCGGTTCCCGACGCCGGACGGGCGTGCGCGCTTCCACCCGGTGTCGTACCTCCCGCCCGCGGAGCTGCCCGACGCCGAGTTCCCGTTCTTCCTGAACACCGGGCGCCAGATGTACCACTGGCACACCGGCACGATGACCCGACGGAGCACGGCGCTCGACGCGCGCGAGAGCACCGCGACGATGGAGCTCCACCCGGCGGACGCCGCGTCCCTCGGCATCGCGGACGGCGACGAGGTGCAGGTCACCTCTCGCCGGAACACAATCCGCGTGGCGGTGCGGCTCTCGACGCGCGTGGCGCGGCGGCAGGTGTTCCTGCCGATGCACTACCGGGAGGCGGCAGCGAACCTGCTCACCAACCCAGCGCTCGACGGACCCTCGGGGATTCCCGAGTTCAAGGTCTGCGCCGTCCGCGTCGAGGCGCTTTCCCCGGTGTCCGTGGGGGGCGATCATTAAGGGGTCGGTCGTCTCCACCCCTTTTCGACGAGTTCCCCGGTGCGCGCACTGGTCAAAGCAGGCCCCTCCGTCGGCTTCGAGCTGCGGGATGTCCCCGTCCCGGCGATCCGCGAGGACGAAGTCCTCATTCGCGTCCGCGCCGCCGGCGTCTGCGGTACGGACGTCCACATCCATGACTGGGATGCGTGGGCCCAGGGGCGCTGCCGGCCCCCGTTCACCGTCGGGCACGAGTTCTCCGGTGTCGTTGAGCGAGTCGGCTCGCTTGTCACCGACGTCGCAGTGGGCGACCGCGTGACCGCGGAGGGTCACATCGTCTGCGGCCGCTGCCACCTCTGTCGCACCGGCAACGCGCACGTCTGCCCGAACACCAAGATCATCGGGGTGGACCGCGACGGCGCCTTCGCCGACTACATCGCGATGCCGGCGAGCAACGTCTGGCACCTAGACGACACGATCGGGTTCGACATCGGCGGCATCCATGACCCGATGGGGAACGCCTTCCACACCGCGCTCCACGGGACGCACCTGCCCGGGGCCACGGTGCTGGTCACCGGCTGCGGCCCCATCGGCATCTTCGCCGTCGGCATCGCGAAGGCGGCAGGCGCCTCCTACATCGTCGCGAGCGACGTGAATCCCACCCGCCTCGCCCTCGCCCGTCAGATGGGCGCGCACGCGGCGGTGACGCCCGCTGAGGCGGCCGAGGCCGTCCGGGCCGGCACCCATGGCCTCGGCGTCGATGTCGTGCTCGAGATGAGCGGCGTGCCCGCAGCCATCCATCAGGCCTTCGCGCTGGTTCGGGTCGGCGGCCGGGTGCAGATGCTCGGCATCCCCGCCAAGCCGATGGACGTGGACTTCGCCACCGAGGTGATCTTCAAGGGGATCACCGTGTACGGGGTGGTCGGGCGCCGCATGTACGACACCTGGATCGAGATGACGCAGTTCCTCCGGGCGGGCCAGTTCGACCCCGCCGCCGCCATCACGCACCGCTTCCCGCTCGAGCAACACGCTGAGGCGATCGCCGCGATCAAGTCCGGCGAGGCGGGCAAGGTGATCTTCGAGGTCTCGCGATGAACGGCGGTTTCGTCTCCGAACTCCAGGCGGGGCTCGACGACCTCCGCGCCAAGGGCACGTACAAGCGGCTCAACCACATCGACTCGCCGCAGGCGGCGCGCGTGCAGATGGAAGGGCGCGGCGAGGTGCTCATCCTGAGTTCCAACAACTACCTGGGGCTCTGCGCCGAACCGGCCGTGATCGAGGCCGGGATCCAGGGGCTCCGCGAGTACGGCGCGGGCACCGGGAGCGTGCGCTTCATCTGCGGCACCTTCACCGTCCACCGGGCGCTGGAGACCGCGCTGGCGCGCTTCGTCGGCACCGAGGCGGCGATGAGCTACGTCTCGGCCTGGAATGCCAATGAGGGCCTCACGGCGTCCATCGTCGAGGCGGGGGACTTCGTGATCTCGGACGCGCTCAACCACGCGTCGATCATCGACTCCATCCGGCTCGCGAAAGCCATCACCAAGTGCACGACGGCGGTCTACGAGCACGCCAACCTGGATGACCTCACGGCGAAGCTCCGGGCCAACGCGGGCGCCCGCCGCCGCATCATCTGGACGGACGGTGTGTTCTCGATGGAGGGGAGCGTCGCGAAGCTCCCGGAACTGCTGCAGATCGCGCGAGACCACGACGCCATCCTCGTCATGGACGACTCCCACGCGACGGGCGTGCTGGGCGCGACGGGACGCGGGACGGCCGAGCACTTCGGCGTCGTCGGCGAGGTGGACATCATCACGAGCACGCTGGGCAAGGCGCTGGGCGGCGCGGCCGGGGGATTCGTCGCCGGGCCGGCCGCACTCTGCGACACGCTGACCCAGCGGTCGCGTCCCCAGCTCTTCTCCAACGCGCTCCCCCCCACGGTGGCCGCGAGTGCCCTCGCCTCGGTGGAGTTCATCGAGCACCACCCCGAGCGAGTCGCGCAACTGCGGACGAACGCGGCCTACTTCCGCTCCGCGATCCGCGAGGCGGGGTTCGCCCCGCTCGACGGTGAGACACCGATCGTCCCGATCATCATCGGGGAGACGGCGGACGCGATCCGGATGAGCGAACTGCTGCTCGAGGAGGGGATCTTCGTGACCGGCTTCGGCTTCCCGGTGGTGCCGCACGGCACGGCGCGGCTCCGTTGCCAGATCTCGGCGGCGCACACGCGCGAGGACCTCGACTTCGCGGTGCGCACCATGCGGGCGGTGGGCCTGAAGACCGGCGTGCTGCGCTGATCGCACCGGCTCGATGACGAAGGGGCCGCCGGCACTCTGCCGGCGGCCCCTTCGTCGTTCCAGGCGGCGTGATGCCGCCGGGTTACTTGGCAGCCTTCTTCTTGGCCGGCGCCTTCTTGGCCTTGGGCGCCTTCTCCGCCTTCTCGGCCTTTGGCGCCGCGGCCTTCTTGCCACGCCCCTTCGGCGCCGGTGCGGCCGCTGGGGCCTCCACCGTCACCGCAGCCGGCGCCGCGGGCTCATCCACCATCCCGACGAGCAGGAGCCCCGCCGGGAGTGCGGGCTTGGCCCCGGGGCGCGCGTTGCGGCCCGGTGCGGAGCGCGGCCCCATCCCGCGCGGTGCCGGCGCGGAGGGCGCCACCACCGGCGTCGCGGCCGCCTCGGCCACCGCGAGCTGGTCGGCGATGCTCGCCGAGCCGGTCGCCGCGGTCACCTCGAAGCTGTCGCCGCGCTTCCGCAGGTCCACGATGCCGGCGTCGTGCGCGTCCTTGAGGATGCGCGAGAAGTTCCGGTCGGAGAGGGACTCGCTGTCGCGCTCCAGCAGCGCCCGGGCGCGCACGCGCACCGTCTCGGCCGCCACCGGCGCATCGCCGGTGACCACCGCCGCGACCGCACGGCGCACGAGGTCGAACGCCTCGTCGCGCGTCAGGCGGAGGCCCGCCGCACCGATGGACGCGTCGACTGCCGACGGCGCCGCCGGACGCCCACGCTCGCGCGAGGGCTCGGCGCCACGCGCCGGGCGCGCGGCCGGCGCGGCCTCGGCCGCCGGCTCCGTGGTGCTCGGCTCCGCAGCGGCGCGCTCCTCGCGCTCCCCACGGTCGCGCCCGCGACCCCCACGGCCACGACGGCCACGACGACGGCCGCCCTCGCGCTCCTCCCGCTCGCCCTCCGGACGCTCCGCAGGCGCGGCTGCCTCACCACCCTTGCGCGGCGGCGGCCCCACCTCGAGCTGGCCGTTCTCGAGCTTCACCACGTGGAGGAGCCCCTTCTGCGCCGCCTCTTGGCAGAAGCGCGAGAACTTCGCCATCCCCAGATCCTTCTCATCGAAGCTGGGATCGATCTCGACCATCACCTGCTTGAGTCGGTCGGAGCGCATCACGTCGCCGTTGCGCTGCATCCGCCCGATGGCCTCGGTCACGAGCTCCCACGCATCCCACTTCCGCGCCTCGGGCTCCTCGCCGGACTTCACGAGGCCGGCGAGCGCGTTGTACGAGTAGTACTCGTCACAGTTCTGCACGAGCAGGTCGCTCGACGACTCGCGGATGCCGACGCCGATGACGTACTTGCCGTACTCCTTGAGCTTGAGCACGAGCGACGAGAAGTCGGAGTCGCCGGAGAGCAGGATGAAGGTGCCGATCTCCGGGCGCGTGAACACCAGCTCGGTGGCATCCACGGCGAGCCGGATGTCGGTCGCGTTCTTCTTCGAGGAGCCGTACGCGGGGGCGAAGATCAGGTCGATCGACGACTCCGAGAGCGGCACGATGTACTGCGGGTAGCGGCGCCAGTCGGCGTAGGCGCGCTGGACGGCGACCTTGCCCGAGATGATGGAGCTGCTGAGGAGGTTGCGGAGCTCCGTCTGCAGATCGGAGCGGATCCCCATCGTGACGTTGTCGAAGTCGATGAGGAGCGCCGCGTTGGGCGCGTGGGGATGACCGGCCGTGGCGGCCTGCGGTCCCTTGTGCAGGGGCGCCACCGCGGCGCGCGCGGGGCGCGACGCGGCGGGGTGCGAACGATGTGACATCAGTGTTCCTGGCGCGGAGCGCCGCTGAGTTGGAGTGCGCGGGGGCGAACGCGCGCGGCCGCTCCTCCGGACCCTCTGGTCCCGGGGGACGCCACCGGCGCAGACGCGAACCCGCTCGAGGGACCCCGCCTCTCCGACGCTCACGCCGCCCGAAGGCGGCGGCACGACGGGTGCGGGATGCACCTCTCCCCGAAACCTAGCCGGACCCGTCATAAATGACAGGTGGGGGCGCACTTCCGGCCTCCTGCGCCACTCCCGGACAGGGACTAGACTTGAAGTGTGTCACTTCGACCCACCCCCAGCCGTCGGCGCGCCCTGCGATTCCGCACGCGGCTCTTCATCCTGCTGGCCTCCCTGGCCTTCGTCCCGGCCATCCTCCTCACGCTCGCCTGGAGTGGGATGGCCGCGCGAGTGCTCCCGCTCGTCGGCGGCGTCGGCGCGTGGGAGCAGGTAGCCGCGAGCGGCGCCGAGGCCATCCGCCTCGCCCGCGAGGCCCCGGGCTCGGTGGAGGCACAGACCGCCCTCGCCGCACACGAGGCGCAGCTCGCCGAGTCCCGCGTCCAGGCACGACGCGCGGCGTACCTCGGGCGCCGCGCGGTCACGGCCGTCGTCACGGTAGGGATCGTCTTGCTCGCGCTGCTCACCCTCGTCGCGTCGCGCGTCGCTGGGCATCTGAGTCGGCAACTCTCCCGTCCGCTCGACGAGCTCGTGGGGTGGACCGCGCTGATCGCGCGCGGGGAGTCTCCGCCGCCGCTCGGCGATGCGGCCGCGCGGGGCGCGCCGGAGTTCGGCGTCCTGCGGGACGGGATGCGCCGGATGGCGACGGAGCTCGAAGCGGGTCGTCGCGCGGCGCTCGACGCGGAACGCCTCGGCGCCTTCCGTGAGTCGGCCCGGCAGGTGGCACACGAACTCAAGAACCCCCTGACGCCGATCCGCTTCGCCGTCGCCAGTCTGCGTCGCACGGCCACGCCCGCGCAGGCGGAGGCGGTCGAGGTCCTCGACGCGGAGTCCGCCCGACTGGAGGCGATGGCACGCAGCTTCGCACAGTTCGGCCGACTCCCCGATGCACCGACTGCACCCGTGGATCTGGTGGCCCTGGCACACGAGAGCGCCCGCGGGGCCGCGCCCGACGGCCTCACGCTGCGCGTGGAGGCGGAGGGAGAGCTGCTCGTGCTGGGCCAGCACGACGCCCTGCAACGCGCGCTCGCCAACGTCCTGCTCAATGCCGTCGATGCCACCGACGGCAGCGGCACGATCGTCGTCCGCGTGCGCGCGGACGGCCCCGAGGCGGTGCTCAGCGTGACCGACGACGGCGCCGGCATCGCCGCTGAGGCGCTCACGCGCATCTGGGAGCCATACGTCACGGGCAAGACGGGCGGCACCGGGCTGGGACTCGCCATCGTGAAGCAGACAGTCGTGGCCCACGGCGGACGCGTGGAGGCCACCAGCACCCCGGGCGCCGGCACGACGATCGGCCTCCGCTTCCCGCGCCTCACCGTCTGAGGCCCGATGCCCGCCATCCTGCTGGTCGACGACGAACCGAACCTCCGGCGGATGCTGGGGGCGCTGCTCGACGGTGAGGCCTACGAGGTGCACGAGGCGCGTGACGCGGCCTCCGGGTTCGCCCGGGCCCTCGAGGTGGACCCCGACCTCGTCCTGCTCGACCTCATGATGCCGGGGCCACGCGACGGGTTCGCGCTGTTGGAGCGCCTGCGCGAACACTTCCCCGACGTACCGGTGGTGATGATGTCCGGCCGCGCGGTCCTCGCCGACGCCATCGAGGCGGCGCGACTTGGCGCCGTGAACTTCCTCGAGAAGCCGTTGAGTCCCGAGGGCCTCCTGTTGACGGTCACGCACGCACTCGAACTGCGGCAGGGGCGGCGCGAGCGGGCGGCATTGCGGGCCGACCTCGGCCTCGCCGGCGAACTCGTGGGGCCCAGCGGCGCGATGGATGCCGTGCGGGCGCTCGTCGCGCGCATCGCCCCAACGGAATCGCGCGTGCTCATCACCGGGGAGTCAGGCACGGGCAAGGAGCTCGTCGCAGCGGCCATCCACGCCGGCAGCCCGCGGCGCGACAAGCCCTTCGTCCGCGTGCCGTGCGCCGCGATCCCCCGGGAACTGGTCGCGCGCGAATTGTTCGGGCACGAGCCGGGGGCGTTCGCCGGGGCGATGGAGCGACGCATCGGCCGCTTCGAGCTCGCCCACGGCGGGACGATCCTACTGGACGAGGTGGGGGAGCTCCCACTCGACGTGCAGGGCCAGCTCGTGCGGACCCTCGAGGCTCGCGAGATCACGCGCGTGGGGGGCATGCGCACCATCCGCCTGGACGCGCGCGTGATCGCGTCGACCCATCGCGACCTTGCGCGAGAGGTCCGTGAGGGTCGGTTCCGCGAGGACCTCTATTTCCGGCTGAATGTGATGCCCGTCGCGATCCCGCCGCTTCGCGAGCACCCGGACGACGTCCCCGCGCTCGTCGAGCACTTCGCACGGCGCGAACGGCGGCGGTCGGGCCTCCCGGCGCCCGAGTGGACCACGGAGGCGGTGAACCGGTTGGCGCGCCACCGCTGGCCGGGGAACGTGCGGGAGCTCGCGAATCTCGTGGAGCGTCTCGCGATTCTCTGCGCCGGTCGCCCCATCACGGCCGCGGACGTGGCCGCGGTGCTCTCCGCCGAGGCGGAGGACCCGCGCACCCAGCCGCTCCCCGACGCCGCTCGCCTCGAGGTCTCGCTCACCGACGCCCTCGATGACTACGAGCGGCTGCTCATCCAACGCGCCCTCTCGGCGGCGGGCGGCGTGGTGGCCGATGCGGCCCGACGCCTCCAGACCGACCGCCCGAACCTGTACCGCCGAATGAAACGCCTCGGCATCAGCGACGTAGGATAGGACGTTCCCCGCGTCACCCCGCCCGCCTCCCTCTCTGCCGCATCGTATGCGCCGCGTTCGCTCCCTCGCCCTGCTCCTCATCCTCGCTCCGACGCTGCTCACGGCCCAGTCGGGCAGCGTGCTGCAGGACGCCGTCAATCGCTACAACGCCCCCGCGGCGACGCGTGTGCAGGGGGCCTACGACCTCCCCGTCGGCCGAACGGTCGAGGGCGACGTCACGGTGCTCAACGGCCCCGCGACGATCGCCGGCCGCGTGACGGGGGCCATCGTCGTCATCAATGGGGACGCGCGCCTCGACGCGACGGCGGACGTCGGCGGAGACGTAGTCCTCGTCGGCGGCACCCTCGATCGGGCAGAGGGCTCGCGCATCGGCGGTGACATCCGCGTGCAGGCGGAGGTGCTGCGCTACACGCTGGAGGCGGATGGCCGATTGATCCCCGAGGAACCGCGATTCGGCGAGTGGCGCACGCGGCGCGAGCGCCGCGAGGCGCCGCGCAGCTCCTCCACCGAGCTCTTCCACACCTCCGCCCGACCCTACAACCGCGTCGAAGGCCTCCCGATCCTCATCGGTCCCAAGCTCCGGCGTCGGACGGCGTGGGGCGCCGTGGAGGTGGAGGCCCTCGGCATCGTGCGCACGGCCGGGCCGGTGGCCTGGGACCGCGGCACCCTCGGACACGACGCCTCCACCACCATCCATCTCGGCGCCACGCGCGGGCTCACACTCGGGGCCCGGGCCTTCGACATCGTGGCGCCCGTCGAGTCGTGGCAGATCTCGGACACCGAGGCAGGGCTCTCGACGTGGATCGCGCATCGTGACCTGCGAGACTACTCCGGTCGCCACGGGTGGGAGGGCCGGCTCGGGGGACGGCTCGGACTCGACGCCTCGCTCGATCTCTACGTGGGTCGGGAACAGTGGCAATCGGTGGCGGCGCGCGACCCGGTGACGCTCACACGGGCCCGCGAGCCGTGGCGCGTGAATCCCTCGATGGACGTGGGCACCGTGCGCACGCGCGGCGCGCGTGTGCTCGTGGACACCCGCGAGAAGACCCGTGCGCCGTGGCTCGGCGGCTGGTATGTGCAGGCCGACCTGGAGCACGCGCAGGGCACCATCACCCGCGATATCGGTCCGCTCCGCGTCCTCGCCGACGCGCAGTCGGCGGATCTCTTCGCCCCGATTCTTCCCGAGCCGGTGCGCTACACCCGTGGGTTCATCGACGCGCGGCGGCGCACCCGACTATCCCCGGGGACCGAACTCTCCGTGCGCGTGGTCGCCGGCGGCTGGCTGGCGGGAGATCGCCTGCCGCTGCAGCGGCGGCTCTCCCTCGGCGGACCGGGGACGGTGGAAGGGTACGACTTCCGCCGATCGCCTCGTGACTCCGTCGACGTCTTCACCTGCGGTGGCATCGGGTCGTGGGACGGCCAGCCGACGCTGTGTGATCGCGTGGCCCTCGCGCAGGTGGAGATCCGGCAGCCCCTGGGCTTTCACTGGGACGTCGGCGGCAACGACTGGCGCATCGGGTTCGACGAGACGCCCTCGTGGGTGCTCTTCGCGGATGCCGGTCGGGGGTGGACGACCGCGGGGAGCGATGACGCGGCCTTCACACGGCATGGCCTCCCGCCCTTCTCGAGCTTCCGCACCTCGCTCGGCGCTGGCATCGACTTCGGCGGCATCGGCATCTACGTGGCGAAGGCGGTCTCGACCGGGCAGGAGCCGATGAACGTGCTGGTCCGCCTCGGGCGCCGCTTCTAGCCCGTGAGCCGTCGGGCGTTGCGCACGTCGGCGCTCGCCGCGTCACTGCTCGTGACGCTGGCCATTCCCGCGCGCGGGCTCGCCGCGCAGCGGCCGGCGCTCACCGTCGAGCTGCCGCCCATCGGGCGGCTCGCGGACGACGGGCCGCTCGTCCGCGCCACCGGCGTGCTCGAAGAACCCGCACTGAACGAGCTGCTGCGGGGCGGCTTCCCGGCCCGCCTCCGCTATCGCGTGGAGCTCTGGGCCGAGGGACGCGTGGTAGACGAGTTGCAGCGGGCCGTGACCTGGGACGTGCTGGTGCAGACGCGGGGGATCGACGCCCGCTACGAGGTGATTCAGCGCGTGGGGGACCGCCCACTCTCGCTCGGCGACTTCGCGCGTCTGGAGGAGGCCGCCGCCGCGGTGGAACGCCCCCTCCGCGTGCCCGTCCGCCCCACGACGGACTCGCGTCGCCTGTATTACCTCGCGACGCTGCAGGTGGAGGCGCTCTCGGTGTCGGACCTCGACGAGGTGAATCGCTGGCTGCGCGGTGACCTGCAGCCCAGCGTCCGGGGGGAACGGAACCCCGGCACCGCACTCACCCGCGGCGTCCGCACCTTGGCCGCCCGTCTGCTGGGCGGCTCCCGGCGCCGTTACGAGGCGCGCAGTCCCTCGTTCCGCGCGAGCTCGCGCACGACGGTCTCACCGTAGAACATCCGGATGTAGCGCGCCTGGATCGGCGTGAGGCGCCGCACCGCCCAGGCGAGGTGCACGAAGTGCGGTTCGACCGGCGTCGTGAGCGGGGCCATGCCGCACTCGCTGACGAGATGGTTCGCCTTGCGCGTGTTGCAGGGGGAGCAGGCGGTGACGACGTTGCTCCAGACGTTGAGCCCACCGCGGGAGATCGGCACCACGTGGTCGCGCGTGAGCGACTCACGCGGCCGCAGCGCGTCCTGTCCACGCCCGCAGTACTGGCAGCGGTATGCGTCGCGGGCGAAGAGGAAGGTGTTGGTCACCTGCCGGCGGAAGCGACGCGGCACGTGCACCAGCGACCGCAGCCGGATGACGATGGGGCGCGGTACCGCCAGACGCTCGGCGTGCACGGCGCGGAGGGCATCGGCCTCGACGATTTCCGCCTTGCCGTCGATGACGAGGCGCAGGGCCCGCTTGAGCGGGACCATCGTGAGCGGTTCATACGACGCGTTCAGCGCGAGACAGCCGACGGTCACCCGAGCCTCCGAGAGGATGGACGAAGGATAACGCGCGCGCCGCGCGTCCCGCCACTCGGCAGCCGGTCCGTCGGGGGACGCGATGCCCCTCAGGGGGCGGGGGGACGGCAGCCGGCTGCGGGCTCGGTGCCCGCCAGGAAGTACTCCACGCGAGTGGAATCCGATGGGCATCCCGGCGCGAGGCGCACCCCGGTCCGCGCATCCACATCGATTGCGCTGATGCCGAGGGGGCGCGGCCAGTCGCCGGACGCGGGCCGCGAGGCGTAGACCTCGCGCATGAAGGCCGCCCACGCGGGCGCCGCGAGCTGGCCGCCCTGCGCGTTGTCCTTGATGCGCCGCGGTCGGTCGAAGCCCATCCAGACCCCGGCCACGAGATCCGAGGTGTACCCCACGTACCACACATCGGAGTAGTCACTCGTGGTCCCCGTCTTCCCGGCGGTGGGGAGCGAGAAGCCGGCGCGACGGATGGCCGTCCCTGACCCGCGCGAGACGACGTCCTTCATCATGTCCACCATCAGCCACGCGGTCTCGGGACTCAGGACCTGGAGGCGCTCCGCCTTGGCGTCGTAGAGCACGCGGCCGTCGGTCGTCTCGACGCGCACCAGGGGATTCGGCGCCACGCGCCAGCCGAGGTTGGCGAAGGCGGCATACGCCGCGATCAGCTCGAGCGGATGCACCTCGGCGGTCCCGAGCGCAATCGAGGGATACGGTGGGATCTCGGTGGTGAGCCCGAAGGCGTGGGCCAGGTCGACGATCGCCCCTTCCCCGATCTCCATCGCGGTCTTCACCGCCGGCAGGTTCCGGGACTGATAGAGGGCGCGGCGCATCGACATCTCGCCCTCGTAGGTGTTGTCGAAGTTCTTCGGGCTCCAGAGGGAGCCGTCCGCCTGCGCCACCTCGATGGGGGAGTCGTCCACCACGTACGACGGCGGGCGACCAGCCTGCACCGCCGCGGCATACACGATGGGCTTGAAGGTGGAGCCCGGCTGACGCAGGGCCTGTGTGGCCCGGTCGAACTTGGAATCGTCGTAGTCACGCCCGCCGACGAGCGCGCGGATGCCGCCGGTGCGCGGGTCGAGCGCGACGAAGGCCCCCTGCAGATAGGGGGAGTCCCCAGCATCACCATCGGCGAGACCGGCCGCGGCGCGCGCGAGATACGCCTCGTACGTGAGGTGCGGATACGCGCCGTTCGCGCCCGCCTCTACGGCGCGGAGCTGCCGGTCGAGGGCCCGCTCCGCCGCGCCCTGCATCTCGAGGTCGAGCGAGGTGATGACACGCAGCCCCTGTCGGCTCGCGCGCGCCCCATACCGGGCCGCGAGCAGCTGCCGCACCCATTCGACGAAGTACGGTGCCACCTCGCCGCCGCCTCGGGCCGACCGAACCACCCGGAGCGGCGACGCCTTGGCCGTCGAGGCGTCCGCGTCGGAGAGGACGCCCTCCCGCCGCATCAGCTCGAGGACGGAGTTCCGGCGCTGGATCGCTCGATCCGGGAAGCGGCGCGGATTGTACCGGGCGGGTGCCTTGGGGAGCGCGGCGAGCGTCGCGGCCTCCGCGACCGTCAGCTCGGCGACCGACTTGCCGAAGTAGCGCTGCGCCGCGGACTCCACCCCGTAGGCGCCCGCCCCGAGTGGAATCTGATTGAGATAGAGTTCGAGGATCCGTTCCTTGCTGAAGCGGCCCTCGAGCTGCCGCGCGACCTTCATCTCCCGAAACTTGCGGAGCAGGTTGCCCCCCACCCCGCGGACCTGCGACCGCGAGGGGAGCTGGTCGGGGAAGATGTTGCGGGCGAGCTGCATGGTGATGGTCGAGAAGCCCTCAGCCATCCCCCGCGCCTTCACGTTCGACCAGACGGCGCCGACGATCCGCCGGTAGTCGATGCCCCGATGGCGGTAGAAGCGCTTGTCCTCGGTGATGACGAAGGCCTGGACCACGTGCGCCGGAATGTCCGTCAGCCGTACGAGGGAGCGCCGCTCGAGCCCCACCTCCGCGATGAACCGCCCATCGACAGCGTACAGCCGCGCGGGCTGCGCCGGCTGGTACTCATCGAACTGCGCCACGGAGGGGCAGGCGTCGTCCGCGCAGAGGTAGCGCGTCCACCAGACGCCGGCGACGAGGGCACCGACCGCCGCGAGGCCACCGATGGCCGCGGCGAGGAGGAGGAGAAGGCGTCGCATGCAGGTCTGCGGAAGCTACCGGGGCGCCGGGGTCGCGGGCAACGCGCGGGAATCCCGTTCCCTCCCGGGCCCGCGTAGCTTTGAGGTATGGCGTCCTCCCCGGCCTCCGGCCCTCTGCCCCTCCTCGACGAGCTCGCCTGGCGCGGGCTGCTCTTCCAGCAGACGGAGGGCTGCGCGGCGGCCCTCGCCGGCGGCCCCGTGCGCGGCTACTGCGGGTTCGACCCGACGGCGGACAGCCTGCACGTGGGCAACCTCGTCTCGCTGCTTGGTCTCGTGCATCTCGTGCGCGCGGGCCACGAGGCTGTCGCGCTCGTGGGCGGCGGCACCGCGATGATCGGCGACCCCAGCGGCAAGTCGGAGGAGCGCCCCATCCGCCCCGCCGAGGAGATCCGCGCGAACGCCGCGTGCCTGGAGGCGCAGATCCGCCGCGTGATGACGAACGCGCTGGGGGCGTCCGCGCTCGCCCGCGTGCACGTGCGTGACAACCACGACTGGCTCGGCGGCCTCGGCCTCATCGCGTTCCTCCGCGACACCGGCAAACACTTCACCGTCAACTGGATGATGCAGAAGGACTCGGTGAAGTCCCGCCTCGACGGCGGGATCTCGTTCACCGAGTTCTCGTACATGCTGCTGCAGGCCTACGACTTCCTGCGCCTGCATCAGCAGGACGGTGTCGCGCTGCAGGTGGGCGGGAGCGACCAGTGGGGCAACATCACCGCGGGGACGGAGCTCATCCGGCGCGCGGCGCGCGGCGAGGCCCACGGTCTGACCTTCCCGCTGCTCACCGACGCGCAGGGGAAGAAGTTCGGCAAGACGGAGTCTGGCGCCGTCTGGCTCGACGCCGCGCGCACGAGTCCCTACCGGTTCTACCAGTTCTGGATCAACGCCGAGGACGCGGACGTGGGGCGCCTGCTGCGGACCTTCACGCTGCTCGACCGGGCGACGATCGAGGGGATCGAGGCGGCGCAGGCCGCAGCGCCCCACCTGCGCGAGGCGCAGCGGCGGCTCGCGTGGGAGGTCACCACGATGATCCACGGCGCGGAGGCCGCGGCCATCGCCAAGGGGGTCTCGGACACGGTCTTCGACAAGAAGGCGGACGCCCACGCGCTGGACGACGCGGTCTTCACCACGCTCGCCACCGAGATGCCCGCCGTGCGCGTGCCCGCGGACGCGGCGGGACAGGTGGAGGTGCTCGCCGTCCTCGAGGCCGCGTTCGGCCTCTCCCGCACCGCGGCGCGCAAACTGGTGCAGCAGGGCGGCATCGCGGTGAACGGGCGGAAGCTCGCCCCCGATGCAACGCAGGTCGCCGTGGGTGAGGCGGTGCGCGGGCGCTGGTTCCTGGTGCGGAAGGGCGCGCGGGAGATCGCGGTGGCGGAGGTGGTCGCGGGGTGACCCGCGGCCGCGGGCCTCAGTGCCCGCAGGCGTCGCAGCCCGGCCCGCTCGCCCGACGCGCCCGCGACGACCGCACGGCGCGTCGGACCAGGTAGCCGACGGCGCCGGCGACGACGGCGAGGGCGAGCCAGGTGTCGGGACGCATGCTCAGGCGTACCCCAGCGCGCGCCCGACGGTCACCACGAGCCAGGCCCCCCCGTACGCCAGGGCGAGCATATAGGTGAACTGCACCCCCGCCCACTGCCAGCCCAGCCGCCCGCGTCCCGCTTCGCGCACCGTCACGGCGATGGTGCTCACGCACATCAGGGCGAACACGTAGAACACCATCAGACCCACGGCGATGAGCGGCGTGTACGCGGGCGCGCCGTCCGCGCGGCGTTCGGAGCGGAGCTCGTCCACGAGCGCCGACTCCCCCGCGTCCCCCACGCCGTAGATGGTGCCCATGGTGGAGACGAACACCTCGCGCGCCGCGAAGCTCGCGACAATCGAGACCCCGATCTTCCAGTCGTAGCCCAACGGCGCCACCGCCGGTTCAATGGCGTGGCCGAAACGGCCGAGCGCGGAGTGGGCGAGCTGCGCCTCCTGGCGCGCCGCCTCGGGAAGCCGCGCATCCTCCGACGTCCGCGGGAACGTCGCCAGCGCCCAGAGCACGACGCTCAAGGCGAGGATCACCGTGCCCGCGCGTCGGAGGAAGACGACACAGCGCTGCCAGACGGTGACGGCGATCGACCGCGGGGCGGGCCAGCGGTAGGGCGGCAACTCGAGAAGCATCGGGCGGACCGGCCCGCGGAGGAGCGTCGCGCGGAAGAGCGCCGCCATCGCGAGCGCCATGACCGTGCCGAGCAGGTACATCGCGAGCATCGTCGCGCCCTGCAGGTCGAGCCCAGGGAGGAGCGGCACCGCCGGCACGAAGGCCGCGATGAGGAGGGTGTAGACCGGGAGGCGCGCCGAGCAGCTCATCAACGGCACGACGAGGATGGTCGCGAGACGGTCCTTGGGATCCTCGATCGTGCGCGTGGCCATGATGCCCGGCACCGCGCAGGCATAGCCGCTGAGCATCGGGATGAAGCTCTTGCCGTGCAGCCCCACGCGACGCATCACGCCGTCCATCAGGAAGGCCGCC
This sequence comes from Gemmatimonadota bacterium, assembly GCA_037975505.1. Lineage (GTDB taxonomy): Bacteria > Gemmatimonadota > Gemmatimonadetes > Gemmatimonadales > Gemmatimonadaceae > Pseudogemmatithrix. Next base: position 64,300 of record JBANGJ010000019.1, read on the forward strand.
CGTGCCATGTACCCGCTCTGCTCCAGCACGCCGATGAAGGCGAAGAGCATCGCGATCTGCGGGAGGAAGACGAGCACCGCCCCCACCCCCGCGAAGACGCCGTCGACGACGAGGGAGCGGAGGTCGCCGGCGGGCAGGAGCCCGCCGATGGCATGACCGACGGCGAGCACCAGCGCCTCGATGCCATCCTGCAGCGGCGCGGCCCAGCTGAAGACCGCTTGGAAGACCACGGCCATGATGCCGAGGAAGAGCAGCGGCCCGGCGACGCGATGCAGGACCACCCGGTCGATGCGGTCACTCGTGGTGTCCGCGGCGGGTGCGCGTCGTGTCATCGCGCGCGCGACGACCTCGCCGATCCAGGCATAGCGCGCCACGGCCACCTCGGCGGTGTCCTCGAGCGCGAAGCGCGAGGGCGGCGGTGGCAGGGTCGCGGCGCGCGCGAGCGCCCGACCGAGCGGGTCGATCCCCTCCCCCCGTGAGGCGACGGTCGGGATCACCTGCACCCCGAGGTCATGCGTGAGGGCGGGGATGTCGAAGGTGATGCCCGCGGCGGCGGCGGCATCGACCTGGTTGAGCGCGATCACGACCGGCAGGCCGAGCTCGCACACCTGGCTGGCGAGGAAGAGGTTCCGGTCGAGGTGCACGGCGTCCACGACGACGAGGACCACGTCTGGCCGCGGGGCGGAGTGGTCCTGCCCCAACAGCACCTCGAGCGCGATTCGCTCATCGGGTGCGTTGGCGGTCAGCGAGTAGGAGCCCGGCAAGTCGACCAGGAGGCAGCGGCGCCCATCGGGGAGGCGAAAGGCCCCTTCCACGCGCTCGACCGTGACGCCGGCGAAGTTCCCCACCCGCTGCCGAAGTCCGGTCAGCGCATTGAAGAGGGTCGTCTTCCCGGTGTTCGGGTTGCCGATGATGGCGACCCGCAGCGGCGCGTCGGCCTCGAGCCGCGCCGGTCCGGCGGGGGCCGTCACATCACCCCGCGACGCTGCCCCGCGGCTGGACCGTGATGCCGCCCGCCAAGTCGGCGCCGAGCGCCAGGCGGGTACCACGCACATCCACCAGCAGGCAGTGCTTCTTGCCGACGACCGAGACCGTGGCCCCCTCGTACACGCCCATGGCGCGGAGTCGGCAGGCGTCGCGGTCCGTGCAGGCAATCGCCACGACCGTCGCCTCCTGCCCCGCCTCGGAATCCACGAGGGGGCAGGTGCAGACCGGGAGTTCGCGCGAGGAGGCGTTGGTCATCGAAGGCGACGCGGACACGATTAGGACCGCAGATTGAGAATGATTCTCAACAGGGCTACTTGTAGCGTATTGTCTTGTCCGGCATGAGGCAAGGGAAAGGCGAAAAAAACTTTCGGGAATGATGTTCCCCGTGAAAAAAACGGGGGCCGACGACGCCGTCGGCCCCCGCAGTCCTGACCGGATAACGCGGGTCAGTGCCAGCGCGCGGTCTCCAGATAGGCGCGGCCCTGCGCATCCCGGAAGGCGAGGTAGATCACCCCACCCCGCCCGAACCCGGCGAGGATGCGCCCCTGCGGAATCTGCACGCGGTCGACCACCTGATCCGCGCCGTCGATGATGTAGTAGATCACGCCGCCGTCGGTCCCCGGGGTGGTGGTGCGCACCCAGAGGTTGCCGTCGAGGTCGCCCGCGGCGGCCTGCGCCAGGAAGGGCGGGCGGTAGTCCGGCAGCTCATTCGGGGCGACCATGTTGATCGGCGGGAGCTGGAATCCGTTGCCGCCCTGCGCACCGCCCGGACCGCGCCCCCCTTCCCCACCGCGGCCGCCCTCACCTCGGCCCCCTTCACCGCCGCGGCCACCACCCGGGCCGCCCCCCATCATCACGAACGCCCCCCCGCCCATCCCGCCCATGCCGCCGCCCATCGCGGAGACCATCATCTCCCCGCCCCCGGACTGCATGAACGCCATCGGACCGCCGGCGTTGTTCACCATCCGCTGCGCCTCCTCGCGCTGCTTCTCCATCGCAGTGCGGGCGCTGTCGAGCACGAACTGCTTGGCGTCGTCATCCAGCCGCTGCCAGTCGAAGGGCAGCTTGCCCGACGTGGTCCGCGTGCCGTCCGGGCGGTACCGCTCGACGTGGAAGTCGCCGCCGCGGATGACCGCGACGGTCCCGTCGCTGAGCAGCGCCCACTCGTCGAGGGTCGGCATGGGGTGCACCGTGGTCTGCACGTTCACGCGACCATCCGCCCCCTGAGTGACCTTCACGTTCGGTCGGTTGATCTTGACGGCGGCCACGGTGTCGAGGGCCCGACTGACCATGTTGAGCCGCACGATCGGCGCCGAGTCGGGGAGTTCCGGCATCACAAAGTTGCCGATGGTCGGTCGGGCGTCACGCGCGGCGGGCCGGGGACGCGGCGTGGCCCGGTGCACCAGACGGCCCTGCGGGTCGAAGCCCGGGCGCCCCTGGGCCCCCGTGAGGGCCTGGATCTCATTGGCTCGCGGCACGGCGCGCACGGTCGTGAGCTCCCCGCGGCCGCTGACGGTCGTCATGGAGAGCGACGCCGGGTCGATGAAGAGCGCGGAGTCGCCCCGATAGCCGATGAGGCCGCCGCCGCGCTGACCGTAGGCGTTGGCCGTGGCACTCGTGGAATCGGCCACCACGGTCGCCTGGGCGAGCGTGGAGTCGAACATGACGACGCGCCGCTGGAGCACGTCGTTGACGAGCACGCGGCCGCCGGGGAGCGGGACCGCCGCGGACACCGCGCCGAGCGGCTCGGTGGACCGCGCGAGGATCGGGCCGAGCGGTCGGACGGCGGGGAGGCGCGACTGCGCCACCGCGGGAAGCGCCGTGAGCGCGAGGAGCGCAGCGGCGCGGGAGAGACGGGACGTGAAGGCAGACATGGCAGTCCGAGAAGGAGGGCGAAGAAAGGTCAGCGGCGGATCTCGATGCGCATCCCGCCGCCGCCACCCATGGCACCGACGTCGAAGCCGCCCGGGAGACCGAACCCCGTACCGGCGGTTCCGTTCCGGACGGACTGCAGATAGCGCTTGTCGAGGTAGCTGGCGATGAACGCCGGGAGCTTCCGCTTCTGCTCCCGGCTGAGCAGGGCGTTGAGCCGCGGCTCGAGGCGCAGGAGAAGGTCCACCGAGGCTTGGCGCGCCTTGGTGTACTCATCGAACGCCGCCGCCCGGTCATAGCCGTCGGGGAGCGCCGCGAAGCGCTTCACGACCGGCGACCAGATGGAGTCCAGGCGAATCAGGTACCAGCGATTCATCGTCGCGAGGCTGTCGGCCTGCGGGCTGGTGAGCCGCAGGGTGTCGGCCTGCCGGAGGATCGTCGCCATCGGGTTCGGGAGCCCTGCGTTGCTGTATTGCGCGCGGAGCGCGGCCTCGGGCGCCTTGGTGCCCGGCAGGGCCCGCCCACGGTCGAGCGTCTGCAGCAGCACCTGCCGCTCTCGAGTCGGGCCGAGGTCGACCCGCACCTGCACGGTGAGCGCCACGGGGGCGCGGATGGCCGACAGCTGCGGGCTCGTGTTGCCGAAGCGCTGGTTCACGTCATACCGGAAGCGCTGCGTCACCGGATCGAACCCGCGGACATACAACAGGTTCGGGTCGGGGATGCGGGCCTGGCCCCAGCCCTTGATGCCGTCCTCCCCGTGCAGGAGGAGATCGGCGGCACCCAGCGGGTTGGCCACGTTGAACGAGATGGTCGCCCGCTGCGGGAGCCGGAACTTCACCGGATTGAGCGAGATGCTCAGGTTGGCCGTCTGCGTCCACGGGCCATGGCAGCTGTTGCGCCCGGCCAGCGCCCCGAGCTGTGCGCGCAGACAGGCCTGCGCCTCCCGGTCGGTGCTCGCCAGGAGCGCCGTCATCGCACTCGCGACGGCCGGATCGGACGCCGTCGCCGGATCGAAGATGAAGGCGCGGTCGTTCGAGTAGCCATCACCGTTCACGTCGCCGGAGACGAGCGGCGTGTAGGGATTGCCCGACCGGAAGCTGCCGAACCAGTTCACGCGCACGGCGTCGAGGAAGTTGTAGCCGAGGCTGAAGCTGACCTGATGCCGCGAGTTGAACGCACTGGCCGCCCACTCCACGAGGCGCGGGTCGCCGGCGGTGTTCTGGAATCCGCGGACCTGCTCGCGGTTGTCCGAGAGCACGTAGGCGAGCGACCAAGTGAGCCCCGTGCTGAAGCGCGTCGGCGAGAGCCGGAGCGAGAGCTGACGGCTCTCCCCCTCGAGATCGGAGACCTGCTGCGTGACCCGGTTGAAGAGGGCGGAGACCCGATTGTCGCCCGGCGCGATGGCGCCCGTGGTGGGCACGATGCTGGCCGGATTCACGAAGACGGGGCGCCCCCCCTCGCTGGCGAGGGTGAACCGCGTGGTCGGATTGAAGTTCAGATCGATGCTGCTCGGCTGGAACTGATTGCGCGAGTACGTGACCTCGACCGTCGCCGAGAAGCGGTTGTCGAGGACCGGCCCGTTCCACTGGAGGTTGGAGCGGAGGGAGCGCTGCGGCCGGTAGTCCTCGCCGAACAGCGTGACGTTGGGGCGGCTGTTGGAGAAGACGGTGCCCGCGCTGCCGTCCGCGCAGACGGACGGAATCTGGGACGGGTCGAGGCCGAAGGTCGCCCAGTCGGGGATCGGGGCGGCTGCACCGATGCAGGCAAGGCTCTGCAGGCCGTTCGCGAGCCCGGTGTTGTCGAGCGCGGTGCCGGTGAGCCGCGTCTGCGGCGTGTTCTGGAAGATGCCGACGCCGCCGCGGACCACGGCCCGCGGGCCGCGCACGGCCCCCTCGAAGCCCGGGATCTGCGGGGCCACGCCGTAGGTCCAGGAGAAGCCGACGCGCGGGCTCACCCCGACGAAGTTCGGGACGACGTCATTGCGCACGCCGAACGCCGTGGCGACCGCGGCATTGGCCTGTGGTCGGTCCTCGAAGCGGTTGCCGTCGACGCGGACGCCGTACTGCACCTGGAAATCGGGGTTCACACGCCAGGAGTCGCCGAGCGACGCCCCACCGATCCACTGGCCCGCCGAGCGCGTACGCGGCAGGAGGGTCCGGGTGAAGCTCGCCGGACGGTCCGCCTCGAGGTCCGCGAGGGAGTTGAAGCGGAAGGTGCCGTACTGGTTGGCCGTGAGGTCGTTCGAGTAGCCGTCCCGGCGCAGCTCGGTCGTGAGCTTCAGGCGGTGCCGGTTGTTGAGACTGAACCAGGAGAGCTGGTTGGTGAAGGCCGCGGTCGACGTCGTCTGCGTCGTGTTCAGGAAGGGGCTCCCACCGAACGCGACGGTGTTCACGCCATTGGTGCCGTCGTCGAAGGTCGAGTTGATCAGCACCGACCCGCCGGGGAGGACCACGTACGGGGAGGCCGCGTTGCGCGACGCGTTGAACCCGAGGTTCGTCTCGCTCAGGAAGATTCCGTAGAAGTTCGTATGCCGCAGCTGGACCCCGCCGCTGCCGTTGGTCCGCTCGCCGGAGGCCGCGGGGAGGGTGCTGCCGAGCGAGGCCGCGGGGGACTGCTGGTTCACGCTGCCGTTGAACGAGAGGTTCAGCGCCTGCCCGGTGAGGGACGAGGGCGGGGCCCAATCGAGCGCGCCGAAGGCGAGCAGTTGGTCGCTCGTGCGGGCGCCGGGGATGCCGTTCACGGTCGCGGGGATGCCGGCCGCCTGCAGCACCGAGAGGAGCCGCGTGACCGAATCCTGCGCGAGCCCCGACGTCCGCAGTCCGAGGGCATCGGTGTTGAGCAGCGTCTGCAGGTCGTTCGACCGCCGCCCGACCTGGTACGAGAAGTTATAGAAGGCCTGGTCGAAGGTGATCGGCCCGCTGATGCTCCCGCCGAGCGAGGCGTTCGCATACTCCTGGTTGAGCGAGCGGCCCGCCGGGTCGGTCCACTGCAGCGCCGGGGCGTCGAGGTTTAGGCTCGACGACCGGACGAGGAAGTTGGACCCGGAGCGGCTGCGGATGTTGAACTGCCCGCCGCTGAAGCCGCCGCGCGACACGTCATACGGCGCGGTGACGAGGGAGCTGGAGATGGCGGCGTCGCGCGGGAGGTTGGTCGCGCCGGTGTTGAGGCCGTTGAGCGTGGTGGCGTTCTGGTCCGAGGTCAGACCGAGCACCGAGAAGCCCGAGGGATCCCCATCGGCGCCCGGGACGAACTGCACGCCGGGGATCGTCGCGGCCATCGCGGCGAGATCCCCCTGCTGGTCGGCGCTCAGCGCCGAGGCAGCGACGCCACGTTCCGTGCCGCCGATGTCATCCTGCCCCGCGTTGCGGTTCACGCGATTGCGCTCGCCTGCGATCTGCACGGTGTCGAGCGACTGCGCGTTGTAGCTCAGCTTGGCGTCGGCGACGAGGATCTCCTCGTCGGCCACTCGCTTGACCTGAAAGCGGCGCGGCGCGTACCCGATGGACTGGACCAGGACGAAGTAATCGCCGTCGCCGCCCTGGAAGATGATGGTGTAGCGGCCGTCCCGGCCCGTCCGGGCGCGCCGACTGACGTTGCCGCTCACCGAGGTGGCGGTGACGATGGCACCGGAGAGGGGCTGGCTGTCGGGCCCGACCACCTGGCCACGGATGACATCGGCGCCGCCCTGCGCCCGGCCGGCGGCCGGGAGGAGCGCGGAGAGGAATGCGGAGACGAGGACGCCCCGCAGGAACTGACGAAGGGACACGATGGGCTCGGTAGGGAAAGCGGATGGAGTGGCCGTCCCAGAGGACCGCCACCCAGATGTACGCGCGAGGGGCGCGACTCGTTAACTACGCCGCCGCGGACGGTGCGGTTCCGTTGCCCTCGCGCTCGGCGGCCCCCCCGTCAGGGGGCCGCCTCGTGGAACGACAGCCCGGTGGTCTCGCGGCGGTCGAGCGCCCACCGCAGCCGCCACTCGTCGCGGAAGAGCAGCACGGGGTGCCCCTTGGCATCGTAGAGCAACGAGAGGTCCTGCGCCTCCCCCAGCCGCGCGATCTCGGCGGCCGGCCCCGTGACCCAGCGCGGATAACGGAACGGGAGCTTCTCCAGGGTGCAGGGTGCCCCGTACTCGTGCTCGAGACGATGCAGCATCACGTCGAACTGGAGGAGGCCCACGGCGCCGACGATCGGCACGGGCCCCATCAGCGATTCGCCGAAGAACACCTGCGCCGCTCCCTCCTCGGTGAGCTCCCGCAGCCCCTTGTCGAGTGCCTTCCGGCGCAGGGGATCCTTGGACAGGATGCGGGCGAAGTGCTCGGGCGCGAAGCGCGGGATGCCGACGTACTCGAGCAGTCCCCCCTCGGCCGTGGTCGGCGCCTCGGGCGCGGCCAGGGTGTCGCCGATGCGGAGGGCCCCGCGGTCGTGCACGCCCACCACGTCCCCGGGGAGTGCTTCCTCCGCGAAGGCGCGTTCGCGTCCGAGGAACTGCTGGGGCGGGGCGAGCTTGAACGACTTGCCGGTGCGAACGTGCCGCACCTCGAGGCCCGCAACGTACCGCCCGGAGCAGACACGCACGAAGGCGATCCGGTCACGATGCCGGGGGTCCATGTTGGCCTGGACCTTGAACACGAAGCCCGTGAACGCCGGGAGCGCCGGCGGGACCGGCCCTGCGCTGCTCTCCCGCGCGACGGGCGCGGGGGCGAGCGGCAGGAAGTCCTCGAGGAAGGGCTCGACGCCGAAGTTCGTGATGGCCGACGCGAAGTACACCGGCGTCTGCTCCCCAGCCGTGATGGCCTCGGGACTGAACTCGTGCCCGGCGAGGTCGAGGAGCTCCACATCGTGCGCGAGCCGGTCCACCGCCGCCTGGGCGGTGGCGCTACCGCCGAGGGCGGCCACGAGCCGCGGATCCGCGGGGCCATCCAGCGCCACGACGGTGGTCTCGACGCGCTGGGCCCCGTGGTGCGTGCCGCGCTCGAACAGGTGCGCCCGCCGGTGCCGGCGGTCATACACGCCGACGAAGACGCTCCCCTGCTCCGCGGTGTCCTGATGGATGGGCCAGTGCGCGGCGACGGCCGTGATCCCGAGTTCGGCCTCGAGGTCCGAGACGAGCTTGAGCGGATCCTCACCGACGCGGTCGCACTTGTTCACGACCGTGAAGATCGGCATGCGGCGGCGCCGACAGACGTCGAAGAGCTGCCGGGTGCGCTCCTCCACGCCCTTGCGATTGTCGAGGAGCATCACGGCGCTGTCGGCGGCGACGAGCGTGCGGTAGGTGTCCTCGCCGAAGTCCTGGTGCCCCGGGGTGTCGAGGAGATTCACCTGATAGCCGAGGTACTCGAACTGCAGCACGGACGAGGTGACGGAGATCCCGCGCTCCTGCTCGAGCGCCATCCAGTCGGAGGTGGCGTGGCGCTGCGACTTGCGCGCCTTCACGGCACCGGCCTGATGGATGGCGCCTCCATACAGGAGGAGCTTCTCGGTCAGCGTTGTCTTCCCGGCGTCGGGATGCGAGATGATCGCGAAGGTCCGACGGCGGGCGATGAGGGCGTCGAGCGCGGGAGCGGGCGAGGTCACCCCGCAAGATAACGGGACGGCGGCGCCCGACCGGCGCCGCGCCCGCTAGCGCCCAATCACCCGGATGGCGACCTCGACGTCGTCCATCGTGTTGTGGAAGTGGGGCGAGAGCCGGATGGCCCCCTCGCGCACGGAATGCGTGACGCGCGCGGCGCGCAGGGCCGCCGAGTCGGCGGCGACGTCGGGGGTGACGAGCGCGACGATGCCGGCGCGCCGCTCCGCCGCGACCGGCGTGAGGAGGCGCACCCCCGGCGCGGCGACGGCCCACGAGACGAGCCGCTCCGTCAGTGCCGCCACGTGCGCCGCGATCGCCGCTGGACCGAGCGAGAGGAGGAGTCCGACCACCGCGTTCATGCCGACGACATCCTGATATGGGATGGTGCCGACCTCGAACCGGCGGGCGTCCGCGTGCCAGGTGGGGTCGTAGTCCAGGAAGCGCCCGAAGTCGCCGGAGCTCGCCTGGGCGAGCCACCCCGCCGCCGGCGGCTCGAGCCGCGGCAGCAGCGCCTCGCGCACGTAGACGAAGCCGCTCCCCCACGGCGAGCAAAGCCACTTCTGCGCCCCGCAGGAGACGATGTCGACGGGCATCGTGGCCACGTCGAGGGCGAGGGGGCCGAGGCCCTGGATGGCATCCACCGCGAACCAGATACCGCGCGCGCGGCAGGCTGCGCCGATCCGCGCGAGATCGATCCGCGCGCCACTCCAGAAGGAGACCCAGCTGAGCGCCACCGCCCGCACCCGCGGGTCGGTCTCGATCCGCCGGAGGAGGGCCGCCTCGTCGGGGGCCGTGCCATCGAGCGGCAGCCGCTCGTAGGTGAACCCGCGGGCGCGGGCCGCGGCCATCCACGGATAGACGTTCGCGGGGAACTCGCCCTCGCTCCCCAAGACGATGTCGCCCGGCCCGAGCGGCAGGGCATACGCGGCGAGGTTGATGCCCCAGCTCGTGTTCGTCGTGAGCGCGACCTCGGCGGCGGTCGCGCCGATCAACGTGCCCACAAGCGTACGCGCCCGGTCGAGCACGGGGAAGAAATCGTCGTTCGTCAGCCGATGCGGTTCGGCGCGCCGGTCGTCGTACGCCGCCACCGCCTCGCGTGCACGGCGCGGGACCGGGCCGACCGCGGCGTGGTCCAAATGGATGGCCTCGCCCGCGGCCTCCCAGCCGTACTCGGCGCGGCGCAACGCCTCGACGTCGTACGCGGTCACGGTTCGCGCAGGTGCGGGGGCGTGTCCGCCGGCTGGCCCTTCCAGCGACGATGTTGCCAGAAGTACTGCCCAGGGTAGGCCTGCACGAGACGCTCGAGCACCGCGGTGTAGCGCCGCACGGTGGCGTCGACATCGGCCTCCCGGTCGCCCGTGCGCACCACCGGCACGGCCTCGAAGTGCTGCACGTACCGGCCGTCCGGCTGCCGGAGCGTCGCGACGAAGACGATCGGGACATCGCCGCGCAGGGCGAAGACGGCCGCGCCCCGCGGCGTGCGGGCGGGCCGGCCGAAGAAGGGCACGAAGGTCGCCGCGAGCCCCTTGGCGCTCTGGTCCGACATGAAGCCGATGGTGTGCCCTGCCTGCAGCGCCCGCGGCACCTCGCGCACGGCCCGGTCGTCCCAGATGACCCGCATGCCCAACCGTTCCCGCGTCCGCTGGAAGAACCGGTCCGCGAGCGGGTTGGCCATATGCATCGTGATGCCGTCGACCGGGTAGCCGAACACAGAGAGCCACGCCGCCGTGAGCTCCCAGTTGCCGAGGTGCCCCGCCGCGAGGATGACCCCACGCCCCTGCGCGAGCGCCGTGTCGAGGATCTCGCGGCCCTCCACCCCCGCAAAGGCGGCGCGCACCTCCTCCCGCGAGGCGCGCGAGAGGAAGACGCTCTCGAACATCACGCGCCCGATGCTCTGATAGCTCGCGCGCGCGGTGGCGCGGACCTGCGCGTCGTCATAGGTGGGAAAGCAGGCGCGAATCGCGCGCTCCACGCGGTCGGCGCGAAGGCGGAACGGGCGATAGACGAGTGCTCCGACCATCCCGCCCACTGCGGATGCGGCCCGCCACCCGAACGGCCGCAGCACCGCGGCCGTCGCCCGCAGCGCCGCGTACTCGAGGCGATGCGCGAGCGTGGGGGCCGGCACCGCCGCAGGCGCCGGATCAGTCGCCATCGGCGGCCCCGGTACGCTGCATGGCGTGCTGCATCGCGTGGAGGCGGGCGTAGGCGCCGCCGCGTGCCAGCAGCTCCGGGTGCGTGCCGCGCTCGACGATGCGGCCCTGATCCAGCACGAGGATCTGGGCGGCGTGGACCACCGTAGAGAGCCGGTGCGCGATCACGAAGACGGTGCGGCCGGCGAGCAACCGGTCGATGGCCTCCTGTACGAGCCGCTCGCTCTCGGTGTCGAGCGCCGAGGTGGCCTCGTCGAGGATCAGGATGGGGGGATCGGTGAGCAGGGCGCGCGCGATCGCGAGGCGCTGGCGCTGCCCGCCCGAGAGGAGCGTGCCGCGCTCGCCCAAGATGGTGGCGTAGCCCTGCGGCAGGGCCTGGATGAAGTCGTGGGCATTGGCCGCCCGGGCGGCGGTCTCGATCTGGGCATCGGTGTACCGGGCCGCGGCCCCGTACGCGATGTTGGCCCGGACGGTGTCGTGGAAGAGCACCGTGTCCTGGCTGACGATCCCCGTGAGGGCCCGAAGCGCCGCCAGCCGGATGTCCCGCGCATCGACCCCGTCGAGCGTGACGCGCCCCGCGGTCGGCTCGATGAAGCGGGGGATCAGGTCCACCAGCGTGCTCTTCCCCGCGCCGCTGGCCCCGACGAGGGCGACCACCTCACCGCGCCGCGCCGCGAAGGAGATGTCGCTGAGGACCGGCGTCTCCCCGTACGCGAAGCTCACACCCTCGAACGCGACCCCGTCGCGCAGGCCGTCGAGCGTCCGCGTGCCACGGTCCGTCTGCGTCTCCGTCGGCTGGTCGAGCACCTCGAACAGTCGCTCGGCGGCGGCCAGCGACTGCTGCGCCGTGGTGGGGGCCTGCGAGAGCTGCTTGATGGGCTGCAGGAGGCGCATCACCAGCACCATGAAGGTGATGAGGATGCCGCCGTCCATCGTGTGCGTCTCGAGCACCTGTCGCGCGCCGACCCAGAGCACCCCGAGGGCGATCAGGGTCCCGAGGACCTCCGTGAAGGGCCCCGCGAGCAGCGCCAGGCGCTGCATGCGGGTCATCCCGCGGGAGTAGCCGGCCGAGGCGCCGAGGAAGCGCGCGTCCTCGTATGACTCGCCGCGGAACGACTTGACCAGGCGGATGCCGCTGACGACCTCCTGGAGCACGCTCGTCATCTCGCCGTACTCGTGCCGCAGGCGGCGGTGCCCCGTACGGAGCCGACGGAGGAGCGGTTGCAGGAGGGCCATCAGCGCCGGGGCGATGACCAGAGCGTAGAGAGTCAGTCGCGGCGACATCCGGAAGAGGATGACGACCGTCACCAAGATGGTGGCGGCGTTCTGCACGCTGCGCGTCGCCACCTCGGCGAGCACCGCCTTGGTCTGCTCCGTGTCGGTGAGCACGCGCGCGATCACCTGGCCCGTGCGCGTCCGGCTGAACCAGGGGAGCGGCAGCCGCTGCAGGTGCGAGAAGACCGCGTGCCGCAGGTCGCGCGTGATGTACTCCTGCAGCGAGGCGCCGAACTGGCCACCGCCCCACAGGAAGAGGTTCTTGAGCGTCACCATCCCGATGAGCATGAGGATGACGGCGCGGAGCGACCCCATCGGGTCTGCGGTCTCCAGGAAGGGGCCGATGAGCCACGTCTGGAGGGTGGTCAGCCATCCCATGCCGGTCGGGACCTGGGACTCCAGCCCGAACAGCGTGTTGAGGAACGGGATGAGGAGCGTGAACGCGATCCCGTCGAGCGCCGCCGCCACGACATTGAGCACCACGTTGCCGGCGAGCCGCCAGAGGTGCGGCCGCAGGAACGCCAGGAGCCGCCGATAGACGCGCATCCGTGGAAGATAGCCCCGCGGGCAGACCCCATCCACACGCCCCCCTTCCGCGCGGGGCCGAGCGTGTCGCACTTTGGCGCGGTGACGCTTCCCCTGCTCCCCTTCGCGATGGCCCGGGCGGCCTTCCCCTGCCCGGCGCTCTTGCACGCGGCCGCGGCCGCGCCCCTCGGGGGCGCCCGCGAGGCGCTGGTGGCGACCGTCGTCGCGGTCCGCCTGGCGGCCGCCGGGCTCAACCCGGGCAGGCTGAGCCCGGCCCAGCGGGAGGCACGCGCGGACGCCGCCCGCGTCTGGGGAAGTGCCCTGCCCCTGCCACCACGGCTCCGGACCGCCCTGCAGCGCGTCTTCGCGGCGAGCACCGGCGCCGACCCCGGCGTGACCGCCGACGCCCTCGAGAGCCTGCTCGAGACCCTCGCCCCGGCGCCCCCGGAGGCGGTCCGACAGGAGGTCCGGCGGCTCACCGAGCGCCTCCGCGCGGCGCCGACTCGCTTGCCCACGCTCGACGCGGACCGGTAGAATAGGCGCATCGCCGTTCGTCGACCGCCCGGAGTCCCGATGCGTCGCGTCACCCGCTCGCTGCTGTTGCTCATCCTCGCCGTCACCCCGGCGCTCGCGCAGCGCGGGGGCGATCCGGTCACCCGCTTGGAGGAGGCGCGTCGTCGGAACCCGCGCAGCATCGCGGCGCTCCGCGCGCTCGGGGTGGCCTATTACAAGGGTCAGCGGTTCGCCGATGCGGCTCCGGTGCTCGAGGAGGCCCGTCGGCTCGACCCGCGCGACGGCGTGAGTGCGCTCTACGCGGGACTCGCGGCCGAGGCGCTGCAGGACCTCCCGGCCGCGCGTCGCGCCTACGAGGCCTACATCCAGTACGGGGTGAGCCGCCGGGCCAAGACGCAGATCCGAGCGCGGCTCGTGGCACTGGCTCGGCAGGAGGCGATTGCCACCGCCAAGGCCGCCATCGCCAACGAGGCCCGGCTGTCGGGGACGCCGGGCTCGCCGCTCACCGTGGCGGTGCCTCCCCTCGTCTTCCGCGGGGCGGACACCACGCTCAAGCCCCTCGAGCGCGGCATGGCCGAGCTCCTCATCACGGACCTCAGCCGGTCGGCCAAGCTCACCGTCGTCGAGCGCGACCGCATGCAGGCCCTCGCGGACGAGATCCAGCTGGGGAGCGCGGGGACGGTCGATGCGGCGACGGCGGTGCGCGCCGGGCGGCTCATCCAGGCCGGGACCCTCGTCAACGGGGTGATCCTGCAGCAGGGGCAGAGCGGGCTGACCCTCGACGCCCGGCTGGTGACGGTCGCTGACGGCACCTTCGGGGCGCCCGCGACGGTGAGCAACTCGCTCGACGCGCTCTTCGCGATGGAGAAGCAGCTCGCCTTTGCGCTCTTTGACCGTCTCGGCGTGACGCTGACGCCGGCGGAGCGACAGCTCGTCGAGCGGCGGCCGACGACGAACCTGAATGCGTTCCTCGCCTACAGCCGGGGTCTCCAGGCCACCGATGACGGCCGCTTCGAGGACGCCGCCCGCTACTTCGACGACGCCCGGGGGATGGACCCATCCTTCGGCCTCGCCGCGGTCCGCGCGCAGGCGACCACCGCCGTGGTGCAGGCGACCGCGGGGGGGAGTGAAGTCAGCGCCGCTTCCATCGAAGCCAGCATCCAAGGCACACCGGAAGCCGCCACCGTCCAGGCCGCCGTCACGGGCAACGTGAGCCCGTCGGCGGCCAACGGCGGCGGCTCCAGCATCTCCAATACGCTCCAAGTCGCGACGCAGTCGCTCAATCCACCGGCGGTATCGGTTCCGACCACCACCGCCGCGGCGGCCCCGGCGGCGCCGCCGCCGCAACGTGACGCGACGACCAGCACCACCGGCACCGACACCCCGGTCCGGTCGGGCACCGTCACCATCGTCATCCGCCGCCCGTGAGCCACCGCGCCCACCTCCTGCGGACCGCCGCCGCGGCGACCCTCCTCGTGGGGCTCGCCGCCCCGGCGCGTGCCCAAGGGGATCCGCACACGGCCATCATCGGCGCGCCGACCTACACCGGCTACGCCATCGGCTCCGGGGGCACGCGACGGACGGTCACACAGAGCACGGTGCCACTGGTGGTGCTCCTGCCGTTCAGCGAGCGGTTCTCGATGGACGTGACCACGGCGTTCGCCACCTCGATGGCCTCGGGCGCCGGTGCGCCGTCCAGCTCCATCACCGGCCTCACAGACACCCAACTCCGCGGCAACCTCGGGGTCGGCGACAACCTCCTCGTGACCCTCGGCCTGAACCTCCCGACGGGTCGCTACCTGATCCCCGAGGCCGAGCAGGAGGCGGCCGGGCAGATTGGCAACGACTTTCTGAACTACGCGGTCTCCTCCATGGGGAACGGGCTCGGCGTCACCGGAGGACTCGCCTACGCCCGCCCCATCGGCGACTGGAACCTCGGCCTCGGCGGGAGCGTGCGAAAGTCCACCGAATTCGCCGCTTTCGCGGTGGACAGCATCGAATACCGCTTCACCCCCGCGGACGAGCTCCGCCTGCGCGTCGGGATGGACCGGCCGCTCGGCGATGGGCAGGTGGATGTGGGGCTGGCGTATTCGACCTTCGGGCAGGACGTGGCAGACACGACCGCCGTGAGCACCGGGGATCGCCTCACCATCACGTCGTCGATGTTCTTCCCCGTCGGCGGAGTGGACGTCTTCGTCTCCGCGTGGGATCTCATCCGCTTCTCGGGACAGCAGGTGGGGGGCGTCGCCCCGCCGGAGAACGTGTTCAACTTCAATACCGGCCTCAGCTTCGAGTGGCGGGGGATGCTGGTGCAGCCCAACCTCGAGACGCGACTCTGGATGGTGGATGGGACCAAGGCGGGCAACCTCGTCAACCTCGGGGTGCGGGGCCGGGTCGGAATCGGGTCGCTGGGCGTGTATCCTTCGGTGGGGTTCAGCACCGGGACCCTCTTCTCGACCACCGACGGGAGCGAGACGCGCCTGACCGGGTTCCGCGGCAGCCTTACGGTCCGCTGGAACTGACGGGCGGCGGTCCCTCCCCCCACCCGAGTTCGTCCGATGGCCGGTCACAGCAAATGGAAGCAGATCAAGCACTACAAGGCGGCCGCTGACGCGAAGCGCGGCGCCATCTTCACGAAGCTCCTGCGCGAGATCACCGTCGCCGCCAAGGCCGGCGGTGGCGACCCCGACGGCAACCCGCGCCTGCGCACCGCCATCGACAACGCGAAGGCGCAGTCGTGCCCCAAGGAGAACATCGAGCGCGCCATCAAGAAGGGCACGGGCGAGCTCGAGGGCGTGGACTACTCCGAGGTGCTGTACGAGGCGTACGGCCCGGGCGGCGTCGCGCTCATGATCCAGGCCCTCTCCGACAACCCGACGCGCACCGTGGCCGAGATCCGCGCCAAGCTCTCACGCGGCGGCGGCAACCTCGGGACGACGAACTCGGTGGCGTTCATGTTCGACCGCAAGGGTCAGATCGTCGTCCCGGCGGCGGGGCGGGACGAGGACCGCGTGATGGAACAGGTGCTCGAGGCGGGCGCCGAGGACTTCGCGCGCGAGGACGACCAGTTCGTGATCACCACGGCCCCGGCGGACCTGCACGCGGTGTCGCGGGCCCTCGAGGGCGCCGGGCTCGTCGCGAGCGAGGCCGCCTTGGCGTGGATCCCGAAGAGCACCATCCGCGTGGAGGGCCCGACGGCGGACCAGCTCCTGAAGCTCCTCGAGGCGATCGAGGACCTCGACGACGTCCAGAAGGTCGATGCGAACTTCGACATGGACGTCTCGGAGATGTCGGCGGGGTGAGGACGACGGCCCGGGGCACGCCGTGCTGATCCTCGGCATCGACCCCGGCACCGCGGTCACCGGGTTCGGCGTCGTGCGCGCCACCCCTCGACCCACCCTCGTCGAGTGCGGGGTGATTCGCACCCGGCCCACGCAGCCGCTCCCCGAGCGGCTGCGCGACATCGCCGAGGGGGTCCGTGAGCTCCTCGCGCGGCACCGCCCCGACGCGATGGCCGTTGAAGCGGTCTTCTACGCCCGCAACGCCCGGACGACGATCGTGCTCGGCCATGCGCGCGGGGTGATCCTGCTCGCAGGAGCGGAGGCCGGCCTCCCGATTCACGAGTACCCACCGGCGGAGATCAAGAAGGCGATCACCGGCACCGGCGGGGCCACCAAGACCCAGGTGCAGTTCATGGTCACCAAGCTCCTCCGTCTCACCCGCGCCCCCGAGCCCGCCGACGCCGCCGACGGGGTCGCGGCCGCCCTGACGTGCGCGATGCGCCTGCCGCTCACCCGCGCCCTCGCGGGGGCCGCCCGATGATCGCGCGCGTCCAGGGCACCCTCGTCGCGCACGGGCTCGACCGCATCGAGGTCCTCACGGCGGGCGGGCTCGCGTATGAGGTGCTGGTCCCCCTCTCGGTGCTCGAGACCCTGCCACGCCCGGGCGGCGAGGTGGCGCTGCACACCGCGCTGGTGATCCGCGACGACGCCTGGCTGCTCTACGGCTTCGCGAGCGCGGAGGAACGGCGCCTCTTCCAGCGGCTGATGGGCACCACCGGCGTGGGGCCGGCCCTCGCGATGAACCTCCTCTCCACCCTCACGGGCGAACGCCTGGTGCGCGCGGTGCGGCAGGGCGACTTCGCCACGCTCACGCAGGTGCCTCGGGTCGGGAAGAAGCTGGCCGAGCGGCTCGTCCTCGAGCTGCGGGACAAGCTCGACGGCGCCGCCGCGGACGGTCCCGCCGGTCCCGGGCCCGCACCGGCGGGCCCGGGCCACGATGCCACGCGCGCGCTCGTCGCCCTCGGCTATGCGACCGCCGATGCCGAGCGCGCCGTCCGGCGAGCGCTCGAGACGGCGCCCGCGGGCGAATCGACCGCGGACCTCATCCGCCGGTCCCTGGCGGCGCTCGGCAAGTAGATTCCTCGCATGGCCCGCCCGGAGATCACCACCCCCGAATCCCTCGCCGACGAGTCGGTCGTGGAGCTCTCGCTCCGCCCGCAGCGCCTCGCCGAGTTCATCGGCCAGGGCAAGGTGAAGGAGGCGCTCCGGATCTACCTCGACGCCGCACTCGCGCGGAAAGAACCGCTCGACCACACGCTGCTCTTCGGGCCGCCCGGCCTGGGCAAGACCACACTGGCCGAGTTGATCGCGCGGGAACTCGGGGTGAACCTGCACACCACGTCGGGCCCGGCGCTCGAGAAGCCGGGCGACCTGGTGGGCACGCTGACGAACCTGCGCGCCGGGGACATCCTCTTCATCGACGAGATCCATCGCCTGCGGCCGGTGATCGACGAGTTCCTCTACCCCGCGATGGAGGACGCGCGGATCGACATCCGCCTGTCGGAGGGGCCCAAGGCGCAGACGGTCACGATGCCGATCGAGCGCTTCACCCTCATCGGGGCGACGACGCGGCTCGGGATGCTCACCGCGCCACTGCGCGCGCGCTTCGGCATCGAGCTGCGCCTCAACTACTACCCGGCCCCTGAGATCGAGGAGATCGTGCACCGCACGGCGGCCGTCCTCGGGGCGGGCATCGACGCTGAGGGGGCGCACGAGTTGGCGCGCCGGGCCCGTGGCACCCCGCGCGTCGCGAACCGGCTCCTCCGCCGCGTGCGCGACTTCGCGCAGGTCCGTGCGAGCGGCCACATCTCGCGCGAGGTCGCGCGCGAGGCGCTGACGATGCTCGACGTGGACGAGTTCGGCCTCGATGAAATGGATGCCCGGGTGCTCCGCGCGATCATCGAGAAGTTCGACGGCGGGCCCGTGGGCGTGGGCACCATCGCGGCGGCGGTGGGCGAGGAGGCCGACACGCTCGAGGAGGTCTACGAGCCCTTCCTCGTGCAGCACGGGTTCCTCCAGCGCACGCCGCGCGGTCGCGTCGCGACGGCGCAGGCCTATCGGCACTTCGGCTATCCCCCGCCCTCGGCCCCGTCCACGCCGCAGGCCGACCTGTTCTGAGCATGGGTGCCGGCGACGCCCGCGGCACGCCGGACGCGCCGCCCCGCGGCCTCCGCACCGCAGACTACGACTTCCACCTCCCGCCGGACCGCATCGCCCAGGTGCCCGCCGCGCGGCGCGACGAGAGCCGGCTGATGGTGCTCGACCGCACCAGCGGCACCATCACCCATCAGACGTTCCGCGATCTGCCGACGCACCTGCGGGCCGGCGACACGCTGGTGCTCAACACCACGCGCGTCTTCCGGGCCCGCCTGCTCGGGACCCGCGCCTCCGGCGCCCCGGCCGAGGTCCTGTTGCTGCGTCCCCTCGCCGACGGGCGCTGGGAGGCGATGGTCCAGCCGGGGGCCAGGCTCAAGCCGGGACGCGTGGTCACGATCGCCGAGGACTTCGAGATCGTCATCGAGGAGCCGACGGACCGTGGCACGCGGTGCGTGCGCCTCATGTGCGAGGACCCGTCGATCGCGATCGCGCGGCACGGACATATCCCGCTCCCCCCCTACATCGCCCGCGAAGACGGCGCCGCGGACGCCGAGCGGTACCAGACGGTGTATGCGCGTCAGGAGGGCTCCGTCGCCGCCCCCACGGCCGGGCTCCACTTCACCCCGGAACTGCTGCAGCGCCTCGAGGCGCTGGGGGTGGGCCGCGCCGAGCTGCTGCTCCACGTGGGGGCCGGCACCTTCAAGCCCGTCGAGGTGGACGACCCGGCGGACCACGTGATGCACACCGAGTGGTACGAGGTGTCCGCCGCCACCGCCGCGCGGCTCGAGGCAACGCGATCGGCGGGCGGGCGCATCTGCGCGGTGGGCACCACCGCCCTCCGCACGTTGGAGAGCATCCACGCAAGCGACGGCCGCTTCCGGGCCGGCAGCGGGGACACCGACATCTTCATCCGACCGCCGCGACGCCCCACGGGGGCGGACCTCCTCGTCACGAACTTCCACCTGCCGCGGTCGACCCTGCTGATGCTCGTCGCCGCCGTCGCGGGGTATGACCTGATGCGGCACGCCTACGACGTGGCGGTCCGCGAGGGGTATCGGTTCTACTCCTACGGCGACGCGATGCTCATCACCTGACGGGCCCGCTAGATTTCCGCACCTTCCCCTCTCACCAGGATTCCGATGTCCCTCCTCCCGCTCTTCGCCCAGACGGCCGCCGCGCAGCCCGCGCCCGGGGGCTCCGCCGCCGGCACGCTGTTCATGTTCGGCTCCATCTTCGCGATCTTCTACTTCCTCGTCATCCGGCCGCAGGCCAAGGAGCGGAAGACGCACGAGGCGCGTGTGATGGGCGTTAAGAAGGGGGATGCCATCATCACCGCGGGCGGGATCGTGGGCGAGGTGGTCCACATCGCCGCGGGCGCGACGCCGGGCCTCGGCGACCACGTGACGATCAAGACCGGTGAGGCCAAGATCGTCGTCACGCGCGGCCGCATCATCTCGGTCGGCGGCAGCGCCGAGGCGCAGGCCTGATGGCCGTCCTCCCGATCACGGTCCTCGGCGCCCCGATCCTCCGCGAGGAGACGGTGCGCGTCGAGGTCGTGACGGACGAACTCCGGCAGCTCGCCGCGGACATGTTCGAGACGATGCACGTCGCCGACGGCGTCGGCCTCGCCGCGCCGCAGGTGGGCCGCCGGGAGCGCCTCTGCGTGGTCGAGGTGGAGGCGGCGCGCCACACGCTGTTCAATCCCGAGATTATCGCCCGCGAGGGCCGGATCAAGTGGGAGGAGGGGTGCCTCTCCATTCCGCAGGTGTTCGGCTGGGTGGACCGCGCCGAGCGCGTGACCGTGCGCGCGATGAACGAGCACGGCGCCCCGGTGGAGATCACCGCCGACGGGCTGCTCGGCGTCTGCCTGCAGCACGAGATCGACCATCTCGACGGCAAGCTCTTCATCGACCATCTCAGCTTCCTCAAGCGGCGTGGGGCGATGGCCATCTGGGAGCAGGAGAAGGCGCGCTATCCGAAGTTGCTCCGCATCTTCGGGCCGGGCGGGACGGAGCCCGAGCCAACGACGGCGCCTCACCCAGAACCGCAGACCTGAGTGCGGATCCTGTTCTGGGGCACCCCGGACTTCGCCACCCCGCCGCTCCGCGCGCTGATCGGTGAGGGCCACGACGTGGTCGGGGTAGTGACCCAGCCCGACCGCCCGCAGGGCCGTTCCCGTTCCACCCTAGTCCCGTCGCCGGTCAAGCAGGTGGCCCTCGAGGAGGGCCTTCCCGTGCTCCAGCCGGAGCGCCCCCGCGGGGACGCCTTTCTCGCGGAACTCCGCGCGCTCGCGCCGGACCTGAGCGTGGTGGTCGCCTACGGCCACCTCCTGCCGCAGGCCGTGATTGACCTGCCGACGCACGGCACGCTGAACATCCACGCCTCATTGCTCCCTCGGTGGCGCGGCGCCGCGCCGATCCAGGCAGCGATCCTCGCCGGCGACCGGGAGACAGGCGTGAGCATCATGCGGATGGTGCTCGCCCTCGACGCGGGGCCGGTGCTGCTCACCGCGCGCACGCCGATCGAGGCCGACGAGACTGGTGGCGAGCTCACGGAGCGGCTCGCGGAACTGGGCGCGGAGGCGGTCGTCGAGGCGGTGACGCTGCTCGAACTGGGCGACACCACCGAGCAACCGCAGAACGACGCCGCGAGCACCTACGCGCCCAAGATCGACCGCGCCTCGGCACGGCTGGACTTCACGCGGCCCGCCGCCGAGGTGGCCCGGGGGATCCACGCGTACGACCCGCGCCCCGGCGCGTGGGGCGTGCTGCGCGGCGCCGAGGTACGGCTCTTCGGGGCCCGCGTCCTGCCGGACCGCCACGGGGATGCGGGCGAGGTGCTGGAGGTCGGTGAGGCGGGGATGGTGGTGGCCTGCGGCGTGGGGGCCGTGGCCGTGGAGATGGTGCATCCGGCGGGCAAGCGCCGCCTGGCCGCGCTCGACTGGGCGCAGGGCCGTGGGGTCGCCGTCGGGGACCACTGGGCCCCGCCCGCCGCCTAAGCAGCATCCCGGCGGCCGCTGAGCCCCAGCGGCGCCGACTATCTTTGAGGGGCATGGCGCACGCCCTCGCCACCATCACCGACGCGCGCATCGCCGCCGCCGATGTCCTCGCCGACCTCCGGTCCGGCGTGCTCCTCGACGTGGCGTTCGACCGACGCGCAGTCGCGCTCGACACGCGTGACCGGCGCTGGACGCAGGAGCTCCTCTGGGGGATGCTGCGCCGCCGCGGGTGGCTCGACCATCTACTGCAGGCGCGCCTCACGGGCAGTCTCGCGCGACTCGATGCGGACTTGGCTGATCTCCTCCGCCTCGGTGCCTACCAACTGTTGTACATGGGGAGCGTGCCCGCCTACGCGGCGATCGGTCAGACGGTCGAACTCGCCAAGCAGCGCGACGGCATCGGGGCGAGCAAGCTGGTGAACGCCGTACTCCGCCGGCTCGACCGGGAGCGCGACGCCGACGCCCCGCCGCTCCCCGCCGATCCGGTGGAGGCGCTCGCCGTCACCCACTCGCACCCCCGCTGGCTCGTGGCCCGCTGGGTCGCGCGCTGGGGCGCCGAGGCGACGCAGGCCCTGCTGGAGGCGAACAACCAAGAGGCGCCGCTCATCGTCCGCCCGTGGGGCATTGACCACGACGCGCTCGCGGCGCGCTGTGCGGCCGAGGACGTGGCGACGAGCGAGGCCCCACTCGTCGCCGACTCGCTGCGACTCGCCCCGAGGACGGCCCTGACCGCCCTGAGCGCATTCCGCGAAGGGCAATGCCTCGTGCAGGACCCCGCGGCGACGCTGGTGGTGCGCTACGCCGCGATTCCGGCGGGGGCGCGCGTCGCCGACCTCTGCGCCGCGCCGGGCGGCAAGGCCGTGGAGCTCGCGCGCACCGCCAGCGAGGTCATCGCCGCCGATGCCTCCGAGGCGCGACTGACGCGCCTCGAGGAGACCATCACGCGCCTGGGGCTCGAGCAGGTGAGCGCCGTGGTCATCGATGCCCGGGAGGCGGGGACGTTGGGCCGGTTCGATGCGGTGCTCGTCGACGCACCCTGCACCGGGACGGGCACGTTCCGCCGCCACCCGGATGCCCGTTGGCGCCTCCGCACGTCGGACCTCGCGGTGATGGCCGCCACGCAGCGGGCGGTGCTGCGCGGCGCGGCCGAGGCCGTCGCGGCCGGTGGCCTCCTGATCTACTCCACCTGCTCGCTCGAGCCCGAGGAGAACGACGCGCAGGTGGAGGCATTCCTCGCCGACCATCCGGGATGGACCCTCGAACCCCCGCCCGACAGCACCGTCCCCGCGACGGTCCTCGACGCGGGACGTCTCCGCGTGCTGCCGCAACGGCACGGCACCGATGGATCATTCGCGGCGCGCCTGCGCCGAGGAGCTGACTGATATGTCCACGCGCCAGGTGCGCATCGCCCCGTCCCTGCTCTCCGCGGACTTCGGCCGCCTCGCCGAG